>NZ_BAAAYN010000006.1:0-325307 GCF_039536245.1 Cryptosporangium minutisporangium
GGACATCCGGCCACCCTCCCCGCCGCTCGCGGTAGCGCCGCCGGCTCTCTGCTGGTCTCCTCACAGGTCTCTCACCTTTGGACAGTGGGCCGAACGCCGATGTGTGGCGTGCTGAACATTCGTTGATGTAGGGGTGAACGATTGGCCGCGGAGTTCGGTGGTTCGGTGGCGGCGTCCGCCGTGGAGGAGTTACATAGCCGTGCGCCGAGCGGAGGAGTTCGCATGTCGTTGTCCCGGCCCGCTGGTTCGCCGGGCCCCGGCGGGCGCCTGGTCGACGTCGGGGAGCAGCGGCTCTGGGTCCTGGAGTGCGGCGCCGGGCCGGCCGTGGTGTTCTGCCACGGCTTCCCCGGCCTGGGGTACAGCTGGCGGCGACAGTTGCCGGTGCTCGCCGAGCACGGGTTCCGGGCCGTCGCCCCCGATATGCGCGGCTACGGCGGCAGCGACCGCCCGGCCGATCCGGGCTCCTACGACCGACGCAGCACCGTCGCGGACATGGTCGGGTTGCTGGACGCCCTCGGCATCGAGCAGGCGGTGTTCGTCGGCCACGACTTCGGTGCCGGGCTGGTGTGGGACCTGCCCCAGTGGGCGCCGGGGCGAGTACGCGGCCTCGTCGTGCTCAGCGTGCCGCGGGCCGCCCCGGGACGGGCCCGCCCCACCGACGTCTACGCCGCGGTCGGCGCACGCCACTTCTTCCACCTGCACTATTTCCAGCAGGCGGGCGTCGCGGACGCCGAGCTCGACGCCGCTCCCGAAGCGTTCCTCCGTCGGGTGTTCTGGGCGCTGGGCGGCGGCGGGAGCTACGCCGACGTCTTCAGCCACCCGGCGCAGGGCAACGGCTACCTCGACGTACTCCCCGAAGCGCCACCGCTGCCGTGGCCCTGGCTCCCGCGCGACGAGTTCGACGTCTACGTGGATGTCTTCGGGCGTACCGGTTTCACCGGCGGGTTGAATTGGTACCGGGCCGCCGATCACGTCTGGCGGGAGAAGCTCACCCGCCCGGACGAGCCGGTGACCGTGCCCACCCTGTTCGTCACGGGCAACCGGGACCCGGTTGCGCTGATCATGGGCGAGGCCGCGCTGCGCGCGATGCGGGAGAGCGTCCCCGGCCTACGCGGGGTGCACGTCCTGCCGGGAGCGGGCCACTTCGTGCAGATGGAGGCGGCCGACGAGGTCAACCGGCTCATGCTGAATTTCCTCGCCACCCTGCGCTGAGCGCCACTCTTGATTTCAAGCGTGGTTGAGGTTTTAGCGTCGCTCCATGAACACGATCGTCGCTGCTCGGGCCGGGAGACGTGAATGGGCCGGGCTGGCCGTGCTCGCGTTGCCCACCGTGATGGCCTCGCTGGAACTGACCATCCCGAACCTCGCCCTGCCGGCGATCTCGCAGGACCTCTCGCTCACCAGCGCGCAGTCACTGTGGATCGTCGACATCTACGGCTTCCTCCTCGCCGGCTCACTGATCACGATGGGAACGCTCGGCGACCGCATCGGCCGCCGTCGGCTACTGATGATCGGATCGACGTTGTTCGGCGTCGCCTCCGTGCTCGCCGCCTACTCCACCAGCGCTGAGATGCTGATCCTGACCCGGGCGCTGCTCGGCCTCGCCGGTGCGACGCTGATGCCGGCCGCGCTCTCGCTGGCCGCCTCCCTGTTCCGGGATCCCCGGCAGCGGACGGTGGCGATCAGCATCGTCATCGCCAGCGTCGCAGGCGGCACCGCGATCGGCCCGCTGATCGGTGGCTGGATACTCCAGCACTTCTGGTGGGGCGCGGTGTTCCTCATCGCGGCGCCGGTCACCGTACTCATCGTCGCCCTCAGCCCGCTCCTGCTGCCGGAGCACCGCGAGGAGCGGCCAGGCAGGATGGATCTGGCGAGCGCCGCGTTGTCGCTGGTGGCCGTGCTCTCGGTGATCTACGGCCTCAAACATCTGGCGGCCGGCGGTCTGGACGCCGTGTCCATCGGATCCCTCGTGATCGGTCTGCTCCTCGGGGCCTGGTTCGTCCACCGGCAGCACCGCAGCAACCCGCTGGTCGACCTCCGGCTGTTCCGCTCCGCCTCGTTCAGCGTCTCGCTGAGCACGCTGCTGTTCGGTGTCTTCGTCCTCTTCGGTGCGAACTTCTTCCTCGCGCAGTACCTCCAGTTGGTATTCGGGCTCTCGCCGCTGCGCGCCGGGCTGTGGACCGTGCCGTCGGCGTGCGGCGTCATCGTGGGTTCCATGCTCGCGCCGATGCTCGTGCGCCGGGTGCGCCCGGGATACGTGGTCGGTGCCGGTCTGGCACTCTCTGCCGTCGGATTCGCGGTGCTGACCCTGGTGGTGCCGGGTACCGGGCTCCCGCTGCTGGTGGTCGGCTCCGTCGTCATCTCGCTCGGCCTCGGGCCCATGATGACGCTCACCACCGAGCTCGTCGTCGGCTCCGCACCACCGGAGCGGGCCGGCGAGGCTTCCGCCCTGTCGGAGACGGCGCCCGAGCTGGGCGGCGCACTCGGCATCGCGATCCTCGGCAGCGCCGGTACCGCCGTCTATCGCGCCCAGATGGCCGATACGGTCCCACCCGGCCTGCCGGAGGACGCGACGCGGGCCGCGGAGGAGACCTTGGGCGGCGCCGTCTCGGCCGCCGAGCAGGTGCCGGACCCGGTCGGCGATCAGCTGCTCGACACCGCCCGAGAGGCCTTCACCGACGGGCTGCACCTGATCGCCGGGATCAGCATCGTCGTGCTGGTCGCCACGGCGGTCGGGATCTCGGTCCTGCTCCGCCACATCCGTCCCTCTAACGAGTCGGAGCAGGGGAGAGAGGTCACGGGAGCGTCAGCGTCACGGCGATCGCCGGGCCGAACGCCACGCTCAGCAGGTACACCACGGTGAACAGTCCCAGCGCCTCCGCCCGGGAGGAGGCGGGGACGACCGCGGTGGCGCGGACGGCGAGAGCGCCCTGACCGGTGGCGGCGGCCAACGAAGCGGTAGCCATCGCGGCCAGCAGCAGCGGTACGGCGGTAGCGACCGCGGCCACCAACGGTGCGGCGACACCGGCGGCGAGAAGGGCGGCGACCACCACGCGGGGCGACACCCGGGCGGACACCGCGACCAGGAACGCCGAGCAGAGACCCCCGAACAGGTAGGGAGCCAGCAGCACCACCCCGGTATGCGCACTCGTCCAACCGGTGTGGGACTGCAGCAGGTCCGGTGCGGCGTACAGCAGGGCGAAGTTGCCCACGCCCAGCGCGAAAGCCAGCGCGCACGCCGCCAGGAACCGCGGGTTGCCGATCAGGACGGCGGGCACGGCGCCGTCGGGCCGGGAGCGTACCCGTGCGGCCACGAGCAGCAGCAACACGACGGCGGCCGGTCCGGCGGCGAGCGGTCGGTGCGGAACGACGACCAGCGCGGTGACGAGCAGGGCCAGCAGGACCATGCCGAGCCCGTCGAAGGGCGTCCGCGCCTGCTCCGGCGCGGTACCGCCCCGGCGGGTCGCGGGGACCGCCAGTACCGACAGCAACGGCAAGGCGAGCGCGGCCCGCCACGAGAACACGTCGGCGACGAGCGCACCGACCAGCGGTCCGGTGGCACCGACGACCGCCAGCGACGCGGTCGCAACGCCCATCCGCCGGGCCGAGTCGGCCAGGCTCATCGCCGCGATCGTCAGCCCGGCCGAGCCCAGCGCCTGCACCGCGGCGCCCACGACCAGCACCGGCAGGACCGGGGCCAGCACGATCAGCAGAGTCCCGGCGGACAGCAGTGCGGCCGAGGCGGTCAGCAGGGCCGGCAGCCCGCGGCGGGCCGGCAGCGCGGCCAGCAGCGCGGTTCCCAGCGCGATGCCCCAGCCGAAGGCGGCCACGGTCAGGGCAGCCGCGCCGGGTCGCACGGCCAGGGCCCGCGCGACGTCGTCGACGATCAGCGCCGGCGCGGCGATCCCGAACGACAGTGGACCGGCCAGCACCGCGAGCCAGGGCGTCGACACCCGGCGCGCAGCCGTCGGGGCGGTAGAGACGGTCACGGGACGCTCCTTCGATGTCGGGTCGCGTCCAGCCTGGTGACGCCACTTACGGTCGACTGACCGTCGGCTGACCCGCGCCGGGCCGGGGCCCCCGGCCGGTTACCGTTGCGTCGTGCGATTCGGGGTGCTCGGCACGGTGGCGGTGTGGACGTCGGCGGGCGCCGCCGTCGCCGTGCCCGGCCTGAAGGTCCGGGCGTTGCTGGCCGACCTGCTGGTGCACGAGGGGCGTCCGGTCTCCGCCGACCGGCTCGTCGAAGACCTGTGGGCCGAAGGGGCGCCCGGCAAGCCGCTCGGAGCGTTGCAGGCCAAGGTGTCGCAACTGCGCCGGGCACTGGAGACCGGCGAGCCCGGTGGGCGGGAGCTGGTCGGGTTCGACGACGTCGGGTACCGGTTGCGGGTCGCCGCCGAAGCCGTCGACGCCGGCCAGTTCGGCGCCCTGCTCGCGCGCTCGCGGGTGCAGCCGGAGCCGGCGCGGCGGGTCGCCCTGCTGACCGAGGCACTGGCCCTGTGGCGCGGTCCGGCCTACGCCGACTTCGCCGACGAAACGTTCGCGCGCCCGGCCGTCGAGCGGCTCGGTGAGCAGCGGCTGACCGCCCTGGAGGACCTCGCCGAGGCGCGGCTCGCGCTCGGTGAGCACACCGTGCTCGCCAGCGAGCTGGCCGACCTCGTGACCGAGCATCCGTGGCGCGAACGCCTGCGGGCGGCGTATCTCCGCGCGCTCTACGGCTCGGGACGCCAGCGCGAAGCGCTCGCCGCCTACGAGCGGTTCCGCGACGACCTGCGCGACGAGTTTGGCCTGGATCCGGGCCCGGAGCTGGTCGAGCTGCACCTGGCGATCCTGCGGCAGGACCCCTCCCTGCGACCGCAGACGTCGTCGCCGATCCGGGCCAGGACCAACCTGCCCGCCCCCGCGTCCACCGGGCCGCACGGCGGGTTGATCGGGCGCGGCGAGGCGGTCGAGGCCGTGCGCGAGCGGTTGGCGGACGAGCGACTGGTGACCCTGACCGGCCCCGGTGGAGTGGGCAAGACGCGGTTGGCGGTCGAGGCGGCGCGCACGCTCGCCGACCGGTTCCCGGACGGCGTCTGGATCGTGGAGCTGGCCGGGCAGCCGGCCCGTATGGAGCCGGCAGCGTCGGCGTCGATCGCCGCCGCGGTCGCCGACACCATCGACATCCGCGAGGACAGCGCGCCGGGCCTGCCAGGGGATCGGTCGCGGGACGCCACCGAGCGGCTCGTCGACGCGCTGCGTGACCGGCGGGCACTGCTGGTGCTGGACAACTGCGAGCACGTCGTCGTGCCGGTCGCCCACCTGGCCGAGAAGCTGCTCGGTGCAGCCGCCGACCTGCGGCTCCTCGCCACCGGTCGGGAGCCGCTCGGCGTCGCGGAGGAGGCCACGTTGCCGGTGCCGCCGCTGGCGCTGCCCGAGCCGCAGGCCACGGTGGAGCAGGTGGCGCAGGCCCCCGCGGTGCGGCTGTTCCTGGCCCGCGCCCGCGCCGCCGAGCCGCGCTTCACCCTGGACGCCGCCACCGCCGCCACCGTCGCGACGATCTGCCGACGCCTCGACGGCGTACCGCTGGCGTTGGAGCTGGCCGCGTCCCGCCTGCGGGCACTGGACCTGGCGGAGCTGGCGGCCCGGCTCGACGACCGGTTCCGGTTGCTGTCGTCCGGCCGGCGTACCGCACCGCCGCGTCAGCAAACCCTGCGTGCCGTCATCGACTGGAGCTGGGAGCTGCTGTCGGATCCTGAACGGGCGGTGCTTCGACGGCTGGCCGTCTTCGCCGACGGCGCCACGCTGCCCGCCGCCGAGCAGGTGTGCGCCGGCGGGGAGGTGTCGCCCGAGGACGTTCTCGACGTGTTGGCACGGCTGGTCGACCGCTCCCTCGTCAGCGTGCGGCACGGCGAACACCCGCGCCGCTATCGGCTGCTGGAGACCGTCGCCGCCTACGGCTCCGAGCAGCTCGAACGCGCTGGTGAGACCGTCGCGACGCGCCGCGAGCACGCGGATTTCTTCGCCCGCGTCGCCGACGACGCCGCACCGCGGCTGCGCGGCCACGACCAGCACGCCGCGCTGCGCGAACTCGACAGCGACAGCGCGAACCTGCGGGCTGCGCTGGACGCCGCGGCGATCCACGGCTGGGCGCACCAGGGCCTACGGCTGGCCACCTCGCTGGCCTGGTACCGGCTGTTGCGGGGCCGCCTCCGCGAGGCCGGACCGATGTTGCGGACGGCAATGGAGACCGCGCCGAACGGCGAGGGCGACGCCGCGCCCGAGGCGCTGCGGCTGCGTGCGTCGATGTGGCTGGTCGCCATTGCCACCAGCGACGGCGATCCGGCCGCGCCGCGACAGCGGGTGCTCGACCGGTACCCGGCCACCGACGCGCAGGGCCGGGCGTTCGCGCAGTGGCTGTTCGCCTTCACGCTGCGCGGCTCCGGCGACGCAACCGAGGCCGCGCGCCTGGTCGACGCGGCGCTGGCGACGTTCCGCGCGGCCGGCGACCGGTGGGGGATCGCGGCGGCCCTGGCCATCCGGGTCGAGCTGGCGCTCGTGCACGGTGACCTCTCGACCGCGCAGCACGACTGCGAGACCAGCCGCTCGTTGTTCGTGCAGCTCGGCGACTCCTGGGGGCAGGCGCACTCGACCACCCTGCTGGGCACCCTGGCCGAGATCCGCGGCGACTACGCGGCCGCCGGAGCGTCGTACCGCGAGGCGCTGCGTATCGCCGAGCATTTGCGGCTGTGGACGTCGGTGTCCCGGCAATTGGCCAGCCTCGGCCGGTTGGCGCTCCTGACGGACGACCACGAGGACGCCGTGGCGTACCACGAGCGTGCGCTGCGGTTGGCCGAGGAGCAGTCGAACCGGTCCGCGGCCGCGTTCGCCGGCACCGGCCTGGCGATGGTCGCCCGCCGACGCGGCGACCTCGACGACGCCGAGTTCCGCCAGCGGGGTCTGCTCGACTGGAACCGCCAAGCCGGTTACCTGCCGGGCTGCGCGCTCGCGCTGGCGGAGCTGGGATTCGTTGCCGAGCAGCGCGGTGACGCCGCCGCCGCCGAACGTCACCACCGCGAGGCCCTCGATGCCGCGCGTGCCACCGGGGACCGCCGGGCCGTCGCCCTGGCGATGGAGGGCCTGGCCGGCGCCGCCAGCCTGGCCGGCGAGCACCCGCATGCCGCCCGTCTGCTGGGTGTGGCCGGAGCGCTGCGCGAGGCGGCAGGCTTCCCGCTGCCGGCCGGGGAACGCTACGACGTGGATCGGATCACCGCGCGGGTTCGCGCGGCGCTCGGGGCCGACGAGTACGCCGCCGAACTGGGGCGTGGCGCGCGGCTGGGTCCCGACGATCCGGCGGTGACGGGAGATGGTCAGCGCACCGTCACCGCACGGTAAGTCCCCTCGGCACGGTGGAGGAAACCGAACCGAGGAGACCTCCATGCGACGACCGGCAAGCAGGATCGCTGTCATCCACTACTCCGCCACGGGCACCGTGCACCGCCTCGCGCAGGCCTTCGTGGACGGTGCCGCCGACGCGGGTGCCGAGGTGCGCTTGCGCCGGGTAGCAGAGCTGGCCCCTGACCACGTCATCGACGCGAAGCCGCAGTGGCGGGCCCACCTCGACACCACCGCCGACATCCCCGTCGCGACCCTGGACGACCTGCGGTGGGCCGACGGGTACGCGTTCGGTACGCCGACCCGGTTCGGCAACGTCTGTTCCCAGCTGCGCCAGTTCCTGGACACCACCACCGCGCCCTGGCAGGCCGAGGAGTTGGCAGACAAGCCCGCCACCGGCTTCACCGCCAGCTACGAGGAGCACGGCGGCCAAGAGGCGACGCTGCTCAGCCTCTACCAGACGTTCCACCACTGGGGATCCATCGTGCTGCCCGCCGGTTACGTCAACTACGACGTCAGTCATGCCGCGGGCGGCAACCCGTACGGGGTGAGCCTGGTGGAGAGCCGTGCCGCCCGCGAGCCCGGCTACCTCGAGGCCGTGCTGGAGGCGGCCCGGCACCAGGGCGCCCGACTCGCCCGTACGGCGGCGGCGCTGGCGGACCTGCGGGCCCGCGTGTGACCCGTGCGTCGGCAGGTCGTGCCCTGGCCGCGTTCAGCGGCCGGGGCGGCCGAGCTGCGGTCAGCTGGTTCGAATGCCGGCGAGGCCGGCGGCGACGAGTTGCCGTATTTCGGCCAGGCGCAGCAGGTGGGCGACCGCAACATAGACGGCGGTGCTGACGACGCCGGCTGCGGTGAGGGTCACCAGGGCGGCGCTGTAACCGGTGTCGATCATGGGGGTGAGGGCGAAGGCGGTGACGGCGCCGCAGCTGACGGCGATCCCGGCTGCGACCGCGACCCGCGCGTGGGTGTGGAGCAGCCGGTGACCGTCGATGCGGCCGAGGCGGCGGCGCAGGATGGCGGCGGCGGCGAGGAATCCGACGGTGTAGGCGGCAGCGTAGGCGAGAGGGATTCCGACGACGATGGTGGCGCGGGGGAGCAGCCAGGTCGCGACGAGGCAGCCAGCCACGCCGATGACGGTCACGCCGGTGGCGATCAGTGCAGGGGTCCTGGTGTCCTGGAGGGCGTAGAACCCGCGTTGCAGGATCATGTAGCCGGTGAACGGCAGGAGGGCGACCCCGAAGGCTGCCACCACAGCTCCCAGGAGGGCGATCGCCGACGACGAGCTTCGGCCGTGGGCGAACAGCAGTGTGGCGATCTGCGGACCGAGTACGAGCATGATCGCCGCGATCGGGGCGAGAGCCACCGCGGCGAGCCGCACGCCCTGGGACAAGTCTGCGGTAATCCGGGCGTGGTTGCGGTGGGCCGCGTTACGACTGAGCCGGGGCAGCAGGGCGGTCATCACCGACAGGGCGATCACCGCGAACGGCAGGTGGAATACCGCGAGCGCGTTCTGATACGCGCTGATGCCGCCCGGTCCGCTGGTCGACGCGGTGCGCGTGGCGACCGCGATCAGGACCTGCGCGGCGACGACGGACACGAGCACCCAGCCGGCGAGCCGGCCGACGCGGCGGAGGCCGATGCCGCGGAGGTCGAGCCGCGGGCGTAACACGAAGCCCGTGCGGGCCAGCGCCCACACCACCAGAGTCATCTGGGCTAGAACGCCCGCGGTGGTACCGACCGCCAGCAGCAGCACGTGCGTGGCCGTCATCGACGCGATGTCGCTGGCGCCACCGATCAGCAGGTAGATCACCCCGACGGCGATCACGATCACGCTGTTGAACAGCGGTGCCCACATCGGTGCGGCGAACCGGCCCCGAATGTTGAGCACAGCACCGGCGGTGGCGCTGACGCCGTAGAACAAAATCTGCGGCAGGAAGAACCGGCTGAACGCGACCGCCAGTTCGCGCTGCTCGCCGGTGAAGCGGGGCGTATAGATCTCGACCAGCCAGGGCGCCGAGATCATCGCCACCACGGTGACGGCCCCGAGTCCGTAGACGATCAACGACAGCAGCCGCTGGGCATAGACGAGCCCGTCATCGGGTTCGGTCAGCGCGGCACGGGCCAGCAGCGGCACTACCACGCTGGCCATCGCGCCACCGACGACGACCTCGTAGACGGCGTTGGGCAGCGTATTCGCCACGTTGTAGCTGTCGAGCAGCCTGCTCCCCAGGCCCAGCGCTGACGCCAGCACGACGACGCGCAGGAAGCCGACGGTCCGCGATGCCAAGGTCGCCACTGCCATTCCGCGGCTCGCGCGCCGGACGGAGAATGCCTCTGCCATGCCGATCTTCTTAGCGCAGCGTCGCACCCTCCTCGGGCGGCTTCTGCGTAGGTATGCCCAGCTCAGCGAGTGATGTAGAGCGCTCGACAGGCGAACTGAATCGATCTAGTTAGCGTCCCAGCCGTTCCGGTTCTTCCAGCCCCACAACCCGGCGTTCTGGGTCTATCTGTTCGGCGTCGGGGCCGGATCGGTGACCCTGGTGAAGTACTTCTCCCACGCCATCGGCCCTTACACCGTCGCGTTCAGCAGCGGGGTCGTGCTGTTCGGGCTGTATCTGGTGCCGTGGTTGCTGCTCCTGCGACGGCACAACCGGTACACCGCGCAGCCGGCCGGCCTGCTCGCGGCCGCGTTCGTCTGGGGTGGGATCGCGGCGGCGTTCTGGATCGCGCTGCCGGCCAACGGTGCTTTGCTGGAGATCTGGTCCAAGGTCCTCGGCCGTCCTCTACACCTACGACAACGCGCAGGCGACGTTCGGCGTCGGCCAGCTCGGTTCGTCGCTCTACATCTTCGGGATCCGTGGGGCGGCCGGCATCGTCTCCCACGCCCTGTTCAGCGCGATCTTCTGCGCCGGCGTGATGTGGATCCTCAGCCGGGTGACCGGCGAGCGCAACGTCGCCCGGGGCCTGCTGACCTGCCTGGTCGCGATGGCGTTCCACTTCTCCTGGGACGACGTGTCCGGGCTCGCCTTCGGCAACGAACTGCTGACGATCGTGCTGCCGTGGCTCATCCTGGCCCCGATCGAGCTGGCGGTGCTGTTTACGTCCTGCGGCAGGCGTCCGGGACCGAGCGGGCCTGGACCCCGGGACCTGCTCGGCCCCGAGGTCGAAGCCGGGGTCGTCGACCCCGAGCTGCTGACCGCGGTCAGCGGCCTGCGCAAGGACCGCACGCACTACCGCAAGCAGCTGCACAGTCGCCGCCGGGCCGCGCATCTGATCGAGGGCGCGAGCGACCTCGCGCACGAGATCGCGACCGCCCGAGGAGCCGAGACGCCGCGCGTCGAGCACGCCCGCGCCGAACTCCTCCGCCTCCGCGGATCCTGACCGCCGGTGGGGCTTCCGCAGAGCCGGAAGCCCCACCGTCTCGGTCTCAGTGCGGTCGCTCCGGCCGCGTCAGAACGCGACTGACCAATCGCGAGGGTCGTGCGCTTGCTCCGACCGACGGTCGCTACAGTGCGCTGCCGTGACCGCACCGGATGTCGATCGCCGTCCCGCCCGGTCCCGTCGGGTGGTGCTGGCCGCCGCGGTCGTGCTCTGCGTCCTCTTGCTGCGCGACGTGGCAGCCGGCCGGTGGCTCTCGCCCGCACTGGCCGGTCTGGCCGGTTGTGTTCCCTGGCTCTGCGCCGGATCGCTGGGGCGCGCGGGGCGCCGGGCCGGGTGGTTCGCGGTGCCGGTACTGGTCGGGGCCGTGCTGTGGTTCGGCTCCTCCTGGTTCCTGCCGGAGGAGCGGCCTCCTCCGACGCGCTACACCACCGTGATCGTCGTCGGGTCGAAGTCCACGACGCCACCGCAGGGGAACGTGGCCGAGCCCATGTACACGCTCCGGGAGGCGGAGTCGCCAGCGGTGAGGGCAGCCGCTCCGTCTCGCCCGCAGCCGGTGGCGGACGCGATCGGGGCGGGCGCCGCTGTGCTGGCCCTCGTCGGCATCGGGCTCGTCCGGCCCGTCCGTCTGCGCGAAGTCCGGCGCCCGATCTGGGACGTGCGGGAGGTACTGCTGATCGGAGTGGGCGTCGCGCTGGGCTGGGTGGGCCGGGCGGAGTGGGCGGGTCGGCCGGACCGAGCCGGTGCCCCGGAATGGTGGGTGGGAGCCGTGGCGCTGGGACTGGTCGCGCTGGCGCTCTGGCTGGCGCGCTCCGGGCCGCCGGGGGACCGGCCGAGGTGGCTCGCCGGGGCGACACTCGGGCTGCTGGCGGTCGCTCTGGGGCTCGGGTTGCGGGCCGCGTGGGTCACGCCACCGGCCGATCTCGGCGTCCCCGTGCCGGGCGTCCTGATTCTGGTGGCGTTCGCGCTGGTGCTCACCGCGCCGCTCGGGACGGCCGTGCGTGCGGCCCGGCGTTGGCTCGCGGGGAACGGGTAGGCCCGGTCGCGCCATTACGGTGACTTCCACACGTCTGTGGGGGAGTGATGGTCATGGAGATGCCGTCGTGGTGAGCCAGCGAGAGCGCAGCGAGCGCACGATCGCTGCGATCCTGGAAGCCGGCCGGGCGTTGATGACCGAGGCCGGGTACGCCGGCGTGACGGTCGACGACGTGACGGCCCGGGCCGGAGTGGCCAAGGGGGCCTACTACCACCACTTCTCCTCCAAGCAGACGCTGCTCGACGCGGTGGTCGACCAACTCCAGGGCGAGATCGCCGACGAGTTGCGAGCGGACCGGCGTCCGGAGCCGTTGTCGAGCGACGATCTGGCCGCGGCCCTGGAGGGCTACCTGAGGCGCGCCGCCGACCCCGCGCGGCGGCGGCTGGTGCTCGTCGAGGGCCCGGAGGTCCTGGGCTGGGAACGCTGGCGCGAGATCGACGACGCCCATTTCGCCGGCATGACGCACGCGGCGCTCGAGGCGATTCTCCCGGCGGGGACCGACCCGGAGCGGGTGTCGGCGGCGACACGACTGCTGCTGGGCGCGGTGATGGAGGCAGCGCTGGCGACTGGGCGCGCTCCGGAGCCCGATCGGGCGGCGCGGCGGTACGGCGAGGTGCTGCGCGATCTGGTGGCGGGTCTGGCTTCGCCCCATAAAACCGACTGACAGTCGGTTATGCTTTGTAGGTACCAGTTCACGGCGCGCGAACCCAGGAGGTGTCGATGTCCGGAGTACTGGCCCAGACAGAGGTCACGGTGCAGCGTGAGGTGCTGCAGAAGGTGTTCGACCGCTACCACGCGGCCTGGGAAGCGAAAGACCCCGACGCGATCACCGCGCTCCACACCGAGGACTCCACCTTCGCCCTGCGGAGCGGTGGCGCGCGGGTGCAGGGCCCGGCCGCGCTGCGGCAGCACTTCGCGCACATCTTCGTGGAGTTCCCGAACTACCGGTCCGAGGTCGACCGGCTGCTCCTCGGCGACGGTCACTGGGTCCTGGAGTGGACGATGGTGGTCGAGCTGCCCGCCGCCGCGGGCGGCACCTTTACCGCCCGCATTTCCCTGGTCGACGTGGTCGACGTGGACGAGACCGGTCTGGTCACCCGCAAGGACGTCTGGGTCGACGGCGTGCAGCAGGCCGCCGCCTACCGGCTCGCGGGCAAGCCCCTCTAAACCTAAGGCGCGCGCCGCGCGTGACTATCTGTCGTCGGCGGCTACCACCGATAGTCGCGCGCGGCCAGGGGAGGCCCAGGGATTGTGGCGCCACCGATGTGGGTAGGTCATTACGGTCGGTGACAACCGGGTGCATCGGCCTACCTGATCGGAGCCGCGGCTGATCGGCGCGGCGCACCAGTGGAGGCGCCCGATGTTCCCGGACGAGCTGAACCGTTGGGTCTTGACAGTCCTGCCCGCCGTCAATCGAGAGATCCTCGCGGGGCGAGAACCACCGGAGTTGTTGGCGGCTCGGCTCGCCGGCGGGGTGCTGGCGGAGCTACCGGCTCCGGAGCGGATCGAGCCGGAGGTCGCGCGACGGCTCACCACCCTGCTGGGCCTCATCGGTGCATCCGTCGCGCGCCACTTCCAAGAGCACGACGTGACCCGCAAGGAGCGGCCCGCGGACGCGTTCGCGGAGCTGCGGGTCGGCCCGGAGGACACACCGTTCCTCAGCTACTTCCCACGCCTCGCGGCGGCGACCGGAGCCGAGCACCCCGACCGGGACTGCTACGCGTCGCTGGTTAGGTGGAACGCCCCGACGGTGGAGATACGGTTAGGCGAGTCGGTCTTGGCGGTGCTGCCGGGAGTGTTCGGCGACGGCCGCGTCCGCTCCTACACCGGCGACGCGGGAGAAGAGGGCTTCTTCGCCCTGCTGAAGGACTCCGAGGCGCTCGAACTGGCCGCCAACGACGCAGTCCAGCCCATGGCGGACGGGGCCGTGGACGTCGTTTCCGGGGAGGCCCTCGACCGGGTCGCGCACGCGACCCTCCTGCTGGCTGCCCTGCGGCAGCTGAACATGGACTACGCCAACCGGCCGGTCTCGGCCGGTGGCCTGCGTCCGGATCACTTCATGGACGTCTTCCGCCAATTCGCGGTGCACTGGACACCGGGCGACGTACCGCCCAGCGGCGCGCAGGATCCCGAGTTCATCCGGCGTGATTTCCTGCTCGGCGTCGCCTGGCCGGGCTACCCCGAGCATCTACGCCGGATCGACCCGGCGTTGTTGGCGGCCGAGCGCGTCGAGCTGTGGGGTCAGCTAGACGCGGATTCGCTGCCCACCCTCCTGTTGCGGAGGCTCGGGCTGTCGAGCGACAGGCTCGAGGAAGCCTCCGCCGACGAGCTGCGCGACCTGGTGTCCCGGTACCCCGCGCTCGCGTCGTGGTACTTCCTCCTCGCGACCAACGCGCGGTACGCATCCACACACCTGCTCCTCGCCGAGCGGTTCCTCTTCCGTCCGCAGCGGCAGCGGGACGCGGACGGCCGCGGCGATCGTGAGCTGGTGTCCAACCGCCGGGGCACCACCGGGATGGACCGCCCGCTGTTGCGTCAACTGGCCGACGCCCGCCGCGGCCACATGCTGGCGACGCTCGCCCGGGTGCCGGCGTCCGAGCTCGCGCGGCTGGCCGGTCTGCCGCCGGTGGCGCGACTGACCGACGCCGACGTCGCAGATATAGTGCATAAAGGTGCTTAATACCCTTTACGCGGTAGAAACTCCACGAGAAGATGATTCGGTCAGCCGACACGTGGGCGGGGGGAGGCCGGATGGTCGGCCGAGCCATGAGGCGCTGGCCCATCGGGGCGGCTTGTGCGGTCGTGCTGGCGGTGAGCGCCGTGGTGGTGGCGTCGGGCTCGCTGCCTCTGCCGGTGGTGATGCTGACCGTGGTGAACCTCGTCGTGCTGGCCGGACTGTGTCTGCTGCTGGTGTACGCGGTGGCGGGACGCGGCCGGGCCTGCGAGCGGGCGGAGCGCGCCGAGGCGGAGGCACGCGAGAGCAACAGCCGGCTGTTCCAGGTCATCGACAACACCTCGGCCGTCATCTACCTGCGCGACCGGGACGGTCGGTACATCCTGGTGAACCGGCAGTACGAGGCGTTGTTCGACGTCAAACGCGAGAACGTGGTCGGGTTGACCGACCACGACCTCTTCCCGACGCCGATCGCGGACGGCTTCCGCGCCAACGATCTCAAGGCGTTGGCGTCGCCCACCGCGATCCAGATGGAGGAGACGGCGCCGCACGCGGACGGGCTCCACACCTACGTCACCGTCAAGTACCCCATCACCAACGCCGCCGGGGAGCCGGTCGCGGTCTGCGGGATCTCCACCGACATCACGGACTTGAAGCGGGCAGAGGAAGAGGTTCGGCGTCTCAATGCCGAGCTCGAGCAGCGCGTTCTCCACCGCACGACCGAGTTGGAGGCGTCCACGAGGGAGCTGGACGCCTTCGCCTACTCGGTGTCCCACGATCTCCGCGCGCCGCTACGCGCGTTGGACGGTTTCAGTCAGGTCCTGGTCGAGGACTATCACGATGCGCTCGACGAGACCGGCCGGGACTACCTTCGGCGGATCCAGGCCGCCACCGTGCGGATGGGCCAGCTGATCGACGACCTGCTCGACCTTTCGCGTGCGACCCGAGTCGAGATCAGCCGTGAGCCGGTCGATCTCCGGCGGATCGCCGGTGAACTCATCGACGAGCTGCGCACCGCTGAGCCGGACCGGGAGGTCCAGATCGAGGTCGCCGATCCGCTGATCGCCACCGGCGACCCCCATCTGCTGCGGCTGGTGCTGCAGAACCTGTTGGGGAACGCGTGGAAGTTCACCGGTCGACGGACCGCCGGGCGGATCGAAGTCGGCGTCGCCGAGCAGGACGGTGTACCGGTTTATTTCGTGCGGGACAACGGCGCCGGGTTCGATCCGCGGTACGCGGACAAGCTGTTCGTGCCGTTCCAGCGGATCCACTCCGCTCAGGAGTTCCCGGGCAGCGGCATCGGTCTGGCGATCGTCTCGCGCATCGTGCGCCGCCACGGGGGAGAGGTGTGGGCCGAGAGCCTTCCGGATCAGGGCGCCACGTTCTCCTTCACGTTGACGCCGCTCGCGAGGGCGGCGACGCGACCCGCCGAGAGTGAACCGGAGGCCGTGTATGGGTGAGCCCAAGATCCTACTGATCGAGGATAATCCGGACGATGTCGCGCTGACGTTGCGGGCGCTGTCGAAGAACAACATCCGCAACGAGGTGGTCGTGGCCGAGGACGGTGCCGTCGGGCTGGCGCAGCTGCTGCCCGAGGACGGCTCGAAGCCGCTGCGACCGGCGCTGACCTTGCTGGACATCAACCTGCCCAAAGTCAGCGGCCTGGAGTTGCTCCGCCGGGTGCGGGCCGACCCGCGCACCCGATCGCTGCCGATCGTCGTGCTGACGACCTCCAAAGAGGAGCGGGACCTGGTCGAGAGCTACCAGCTGGGGGCGAACAGCTTCGTCCGCAAGCCCGTGGTCTTCAACGAGTTCGTCGAAGCGACCCGCGTCCTCGGGGTGTACTGGCTACTGCTCAACCAGCCGCCCCCCACGGTGGACGAGGACGACCGGCAGCCGTGAGCCACCCCATCCATCTGCTCATCTGCGAGGACAGCGACGACGACGCGCTCCTGATCGTGCGGCGCCTGCGACGCGACGGCCTGGAACTGAGCTACCACCGGGTCGAGACCCGCGCGGAGGCCGCCGCGGCGCTGCAGGAACGTCGGCCCGACGTGGTGATCTCCGACGTCAACATGCCGGCCTTCAGCGCCGAGGAAGCCCTCCAGCTGCTCCGGCAAGCCGGGCTCGACGTGCCGTTCATCCTGGTCTCCGGCCAGGTCGGCGAGGAGTCAGCGGCTGCGCTGCTCCGCGCGGGCGCTCACGACTTCGTCCTGAAGGACCGGCTGGCCCGGCTCGCACCGGCTGTGCAGCGAGAGCTACGTGAGGCCGAGGGACGGCAGCAGCGACGCGCCGCGGAGGAGGCGCTGCGGGGCAGCGAGCAACGATTCCGGCTGCTGGCCGAACACGCCCAGGACATCATCTTCCGGTTCCGCGTGCATCCCGAGGCGGAGGTCGAGTACCTGAGCCCGGCCACCGCGCTGATCCTGGGCCGGCCCGCCGCGCAGCTGGTCGGCGACCCCGAAGAGTTGTTCAGCCTCGTCGACCCCGGCGATCGGAGCCGGATCGAGGGCTCGTGGAGGTCCGCCGATCCGGCGCCGCTCGCGGTGCGGTGGCGTCGGCCCGACGGCACCGCCGTCTGGACCGAGCAGCGCGCCATCGGCGTCCGCGACGGGAGCGGCCGTCTGCTCGCCGTCGAGGGGATCCTCCGGGACATCACCGAGCAGGTCTCCGCCCGCGAGCAGCGCGAGCAACTGGAGCGGCAGTTGCGGCAAGCCGAACGCCTGGAAGCGGTCGGCCAGCTGGCCGGCGGTGTCGCGCACGACTTCAACAACCTGCTGGGCGTGATCATGGCCAGCGCCGACGTGGCCGCGTACGACCTGCCCGAGGATCATCCGATCCAGGCCGAGCTGGCCAGCATCGAGCGAGCCGCCGAACGCGGCGCCGCGCTCACCCGGCAGCTGTTGGTTTTCAGCCGGTCCGAACCGCCCCAACTGGAGACGCTCGACCTCAACGCCGTCGTGGGTGACACCGAACAGCTGCTGCGACGCACGATCGGCGAGGACCTCGATTTTGTCACCCGGCTCACCGACGACCGTCCGCTGGTGTGCATGGATCGCACCCGGCTCGAACAGATCCTGGTCAACCTCGTCGTCAACGCCCGCGGGGCGATGCCCGACGGCGGCCAACTGACGATCACCACCGCGATCGTCGTCGACGAAACGCAATGCCCGGTCCGGCTCAGCGTGGCCGATACCGGCTGCGGCATGACCCCCGAGGTGATCCAGCGCGCCTTCGAGCCGTTCTTCACCACCAAGGGTCCCGGTAAGGGAACGGGGCTCGGACTCTCGACCGTCTACGGGGCGGTGACCGAAGCGGGCGGCGAGATCACGATCGACTCCACTCCGGGAGTCGGCACCACGGTCCGCGTCCTGCTGCCCCGCGCGGAGCCCTCGCGGGACGAACAGGAGACGCCACCGCACCGGCCGCCCGACCGCGGGCGGGACGAGACGGTACTCGTGGTGGAGGACGCCGAGGACCTTCTGCTGCTCGTGCAGCGCATCCTCACCCAGGCCGGCTACTGCGTGGTGGACACCTCGTCGCCGGCCGAAGCCCTCCGGATCGCGTCCGAGCGCCCGATCGATCTCGTCCTCACCGACGTCATCATGCCGGACATGTCCGGACCGGAACTCGCCGCAGGGCTCCAGGCCCGCGATCCGGCGCTCCCGATCCTCTTCATGTCCGGCTACTCGGCCGGCTCCTGGCCCGGCGGCGGCACTCTTCCGCCCGACACGCAGCTCATCCACAAACCGTTCACCCGGCAAACGTTGCTCAGCCAGGTGCGGGAAGCGCTCGACGCGGCGCAGTCGTCACCGCCCGGCAGCCTTCCGAGCAGGGCCACGATCCACCCCTGACTTCACGGTCTCCACTGGACTTCAACGCCGATGGGTGGTTCGGACCGGGAGCTCGCGTGGCCGGGTCGGCGACGAAGAAGCGTCTCGGTGCGGTCCAACAACTCGGCGTTCTTGAAAGGCTTGGCGATGTAGTCATCCGCGCCGGAAGCGCGGGCGGCAGCGGCTTCGGCGTGGGTATAGCGGGCGGATATCAGGAGTATCGGCAGATCCGCGGTTTCGGGCCCGGCCTTGAGGTGTCGGCAGATGTCCAACCCGTCGACGTCGGGCAGGTGCGGGTTCATCACCAGCACGTCCGGTGGAGCGCTGCGTATGCATTCCAGCGTTTCCGGGCCGGTGGTGACCAGGTGGGTTCGGTACCCGGCCCGGGTGTAGATCAAGTTCAGCCCGAACGCGATCTGAGGCTCGTTCTCGGCAACCAGCACGGTGGCCATCGCTGTTCCGATCCGATGCGGCGGAATTCGTTGGAGCACAGGCCTGACGAGACCGCGCTTTGCGCCGTGGATGGGACGCCCCTGTGTAATACCGACATTACTCTATGGGATCGGCGGGGTCCTGTTCCCGGTCGCCGACACCGTTCGGGCGGTACAGCGGTCGCGGATTCGCCCCCGGATGGCCACCTGCCGTTCGGCACTCCCGAGTAGGGAGTGCTAGATGATGATGAGAGGTGCCGGCGACGGGTCGCGCCGCACGCTGGAGCATGCGCGGAGGGGGAGAAGGATGGCGTTCGCGATCACGATGCTGCCGACGATCGCTGGCCACCGGTGGGTGACGGTCGAGGGACCGGTCGACGCGTCGACGGCAGCGGACGTGCGTGGTCTGCTCCGGACGGCGATCGACAGGCCGGCCCGACGGTTGACGATTGATCTCCGCGACGCCCAGGTGATCGACGAGGCCGGTCGCACCGTGCTGGACGAGGCGGTGGCCTCCGCCGAGCGTGCCGGCATGCAGGTGGACACGATCGCGCCGGCCGCCGCACTCACCGCGTCTTGAGCTGGGAAAACTAACCCGGGCGGAGGTCGGTGACCGGCGCGCCGTACTCGGTCCGCAGACGCTCGGCGATGAGCGAGCGGTGGCACGCCTCCGGATCGCGCTCGACGCAGAGGAGAGCGGTCGCCGAGTCGCCCGGGAGCCCAGCCAGGAGCGCGCCGAGGTCGAAGCGGTCGAGGATCTCGCTCGTGTAGCGCTCGGCGTACTCGGGCGCCAGCACGGCGCGGTTGCGCTTGCCCACGCCCCGGCGGTCGTCCTCGCGGTACTGGAGCTGGCGCATTTCGGTCGTCGGCGCCAGCTCCTTCACGTGCCGGTACCCGACGCCCGCCGCGGCGAGCGCGCGCTGGAGCCGCGCCGCGTTCGCCCAGGAGTAGTCGGGCCCGCGCACGCCTCG
This sequence comes from Cryptosporangium minutisporangium, assembly GCF_039536245.1. Taxonomy (NCBI): domain Bacteria; kingdom Bacillati; phylum Actinomycetota; class Actinomycetes; order Cryptosporangiales; family Cryptosporangiaceae; genus Cryptosporangium; species Cryptosporangium minutisporangium. The sequence continues at coordinate 19,695 of NZ_BAAAYN010000006.1, forward strand.
TCGCTGCCGGACGTCGAGCAGCAGGTGGACGTCCGCGTGTCGCAGTCGTCGTAAGAAGGACTCGCCGTCGAATCCGTACACGCCGATCGTCGCGATCCTGAACACCGGGAACCACCCACCTGCCTGCTCGTGCCGGGTCGACCGGCTATCCCGACCTCATCCGACGGCGGTTCCCTCGAGCTCGACCAACAGGTCGGGAATCGCGAGCCGGGTCACCCCGAGCATCGTGGTGGTCGGCGCCACCCCGGCGGCGCCCAACCGCGACGCCAGCACGCCGTAGTGCTCGAAGAGCCGATCGACGTCGGTCGTGTAGACGTTGAGCCGGACGAGGTTCGCCAGCGACATGCCGGCCTCGCCGAGCACGGCCTCCACGTTGTCGAGGCTCAGCGCCAACTGCGCCGCCATGTCATCGGCGTGCTGGGGCTTGCCGTCGTCGCTCATCGCGGTCTGTCCGGAGCAGTACAGGGTCCGGGTGTGCCCGGAGACGACCTCACCCTGGTTGTATCCCAGCTGCACCGACCACGTCCACGGGTTGACCGCTGATCGATCCACAACCATCTCGGCTCCATTCGTCGGAAGTGTGGGCGCGAAAGCGCGAACCCACGTGCCGGTGAGCCTCGCAGCGAATCACGACATCCTGTGTCGTGTATTGCTGGCACACTTTTTGGTATGCGCGCCGACCGGTTGGTCTCGCTGGTGCTGCTGCTGCGCCAGCGCGGTCGGCTGTCCGCGGCGACGCTGGCCCACGAGCTGGAAGTGTCGACCCGCACCGTCCTGCGCGACATCGAGGCGCTGTCCGCGGCCGGCGTCCCGGTCTATGCCGAACGCGGCCGGCACGGCGGGTTCGCGTTGTTGCCCGGTTTCCAGACCGAGCTCACCGGGCTGAGCCACGACGAGGCGCTCGCATTGCTGATCGCCGGCTCGCGGCGCGGCGCGCAGGCCTTCGGTCTCGGCTCGGCGCTCGCTTCGGCCATGCTCAAGGTCGTCGACGCGCTCCCCGAGAGCTACCGGAACACCGCGGCCGGCGCGGCCCAGCGATTGCTCATCGACCCGGAGACCGACCTTCTCTCGCGGCGGCTGGTCACCGAGGAGGTGCCCGACACCGTCGTGGCGGAGGTGCGGCGTGCGGTGTTCGCCGGGCACAAACTGCGCATTCACTACGCGGCCAAGGGCAAGGCGCCGCAGTGGCGCACGGTGGACCCGATCGGACTGGTGACCGTGCGCGACCAGGGCTACCTGCTGGCCACGAGGTCCGGCGCGGACCGCACCTACCGGCTGTCCCGGATCGTGGCCGCCGAGGAAACCGCCGAACCCGCGGAGCGACCGGACCGGGTGGATCTGGACCGGACCTGGCAGGAGCGCAGCACGCGGTTCCGGACCGGCGGCGACCAGGTCACCGTGCTGGCACGGGTGAACCCGACGCGCCGGGAGGAGCTGGTGGGCACCGCCCTGGCCGTCCTCACCGAAGAGGCCGAAGAAGCCGACGCGGACGGCTGGCTGCGGATGGAGGTGACCTTCCAGGATCCCCGACACGCCGAGTGGGCGCTCTGGCAGCTCGCCACGAACGCGGAGGCCCTGGCGCCGCAGTGGTTGCGGACCGCCCTGCGCAACCGCGCCGCGGCGATCGCCGCCGCGTACGAAGCATCGTCCGAGAGCTGATGGGCGGGGTCTTCGCCGCGTACGGGTACGTCAATCGGCGCCGACCGCGGCCTCGGCGGCCTTGCGAAATCCCTCCGCTTCGAGGTGGAGATACCGTCGTATTCGACGACCGTAGAGAGCGGCGACGAGGCCGGCGAGCCGCCCGGACTGCCGAATGCGAAGGTCGAGCCGCGAGCCGCTGCCGGTCGGGGTCACGATGTGCTCCCCGATCGACGTCACGCCGCCGGACGTCGACTCCCAGACGAACATCCGCCCGGGCTCGAGCGCGGTGACCTGCCAGCGTGCCGGGCGCAACCGAGGCTGTTCGACGTCGGCCTGGCTGCCCACCTGTAGTGCCCCGTCGTCGAGCCGCCGGACGGCGGTCACTGACGAGGCGATTCGGGGCCACCCCTCGATATCGGTGGTCAGGCCCCAGACGGTCTCGGGCGGAGCGTTGATCGTCACGGAAGTCGCGTAGTCCATCCACGACATGTACCATTCGGTACATGTCCGGGACAACCCCCAAGCAGCGATTGCTCGACGCCGTCGTCGATGCCGCCCTCGACGAGGGGATCAGTGACCGAAGCCTGCGCGCCATCGCCGAGAGTGCCGGTACCAGCCACCGCATGCTGATCCACCACTTCGGATCCCGCGAAGGGCTGCTCACCGAGGTCGTCAAAGCGGTCGAGCAGCGCCAACGGGACGCACTGGCAGACTTCTCCAGCGGCGACGCCGATCCGGTCGACGCGGCGAAGGCGTTCTGGAAGCACCTCTGTGCACCACAACTGGCCGCGCAGGAGCGCCTGTTCTTCGAGGTCTACGGCCAAGCCCTCCAGGGCCGGGCGTGGGCCGAGTCGCTGGTCCCCGGGGTGGTCAGTGACTGGATCGGTCCGCTGTCCCAACTGCTGGCCGCCGGCGGCGTCGCCTCGGAACAGGCACCGGTCCACGCGCGTCTCGCGCTGGCCGTCACCCGCGGGCTGCTCCTGGATCTCCTCGCGACCGGAGAGGCCGACGCGGTCGATGAGGCGATGGCGCTGTTCGCCCGCATGGTGAACGGACCCGACCCGAGCTAGCGCGACGACACCTCACAGCGAGCCACTCACCGCAGGAACGACGTCGTCCAGTTGGCCTTGTCGTCGGGGCCGTCGACCAGTCGCACCGACCGCGCCACCTGTTGCGTGGCGGCGGGGTCGAGCACGGGTTTCGCCTCGGGCACCAGGATCACGGAAGCCGCCGCCACCAGGTCCTGCCCGGTCGGACGCAGCACGATCGGTGGATCGGACGCCAGGTTGCTCCGCCTATCGCCGGTCAGCACGGTCCCGCGAAACACGTACGGCCTGTTCGTCGACACCGACTCCGAATCGTTGGTGGCCGAGACGGCGATCCATCGGTCGTACAACCACTGGCCGCGCGGTGCGAACGTCAGCTCCGCGGCGTAGACGCCGTCGGGCCCCCAGGCGGTGGCGGTATGGGCGTGGGCCAGCCCGGCCGGGGCTTGGACGGTGAACGCCATCCGCACGGTGGTGTCCTGATCGGTCCGCAGTGTCCTGGCCAGTTGAAGGGCGAGGTCGATCGGCTCCGACGAGTCGTAGACGGTCAGGAAGGCCCAGGCGTTCGGCGCCCAGAACCAGAGCAACCGGCCGCTGCGGTCGGGTTGGCCGACCCGGCCCGGAATCCAGTGACTGGCGGCCCCGTCCGCATAGATGGGCGCCGTGGTCTGGGCGGGCACCCTGTCGTCCGGCAAGACCTGCCCGGTGCCGTAGACCTCGATGGTCGCGATCGGCAGGAACTGGGACTTCCCCTGCTCGTCCTTCTCCGTGCGCAGCAGCGTGATGCGCTGGTAGGCGCGATCGGACTCGGTCTCCACCCGGGTCACCCCGTCGGGGCGCCAGCCGAGCGCGAGCTGGAAGCGCGTCGGGTCGAACCGGAACGGAGGGTTCTGATTCTGCTGCTGCTCCGGCGCAGCGGTCGCGACGGGAGCGGGTGTGCTCCGGATGACCGGCAGGATCCCCGCCACCACCCCGACGGCGACGGCCAGCACGCCGGCGACCAACAGACCGGCCCGGCGGCGTTGGCGGCGTCGCTTCGCGCCGGTGATCGCCCGCCGCGGGTCGACTCGGCTGGGCGGCGGCTCCTCGGCCACCAGGTCCCGCAGTAGCGCTCCAGCGCCCCAGTCTTCCATCTCGTCAGCTCCTCGTCGCCGCGGCGGCGGTGTTCTCGGTCAGTGCCTCGCGCAGCTTGGCCAGGCCTTTGGCGGCCTGGCTCTTCACCGTTCCCTGAGCGCAGTGCAGCGTCTCGGCGGTCTGCTCGACCGAGAGGTCGCAGTAGAAGCGCAGGACGACAACCGCGCGCTGGCGCGGCGGTAACTCGCGGAGCGCTGCCTCCAACGCCAGGCGGTTGGCCAGGTCGGGCTCGGCCGCCGCGGCGGAATCCGGTGGGCGGTCGAGAAGGACGACGCGACGCGCCCACGCCGTGCGCTGCTCGGTCAGGAAGACGCGGACGAGCATCGTCCGCGCGTACGCGGCCGGCTGCCGGGCTTGCGCCGCCCTCCGCCAGTGCAGGTACACGCGCTCCAACGTCGCTTGGACGAGGTCATCGGCCCGGTGCCAGTCCTGGCAGAGGAGGTACGCCACCCGCCGCAGCCCAGGCAAAGCCTGCTCCACGTACGCCAGGTACGCCTCGTCGTCATCGGTGTCCACCCAACCTCCCGTGCCACTGGTCTCACTGGGTTGATGCGGACGGGTCACCCATCGGTTGCCCGGTGTCGGTGCCAGTAGCCGGCTGAGCGTCCCCCTCGTCGAAGGGTTCGTCGCTCCACCGCCACCAGGCCTCGACTGACGCCGGAGGCGAATTGCGTTGGGAGAGCAAGGATCGATGCGTGCGCAATTTGACCTGCTACAGCCTGCGTAACTGCACACGCGCTCAGCAGCCCACCCTGCTGCCGGGACCTTCGCGTCGACGTTCGTGCAGGCGCAGTCTGGCCAGCATGTCGCCGATCACCAGGCGGGTGTCGATCCTGGTGTAGACGCGTCGCGGACCGCGCGAGGCGGTGGGCGGTGTGGTCTCGAACGTGCTCGACGCGTCGTCGAGCACGGTGCCGATCAGCGGTGCGCTGTCGCCGAGTGGCCAGACGGCGTCGACGTGCAGCCAGTCGGGGAGGGGATGCGCCGGTGCGGGAGCCGCCGACCCAGGCCGGCGTCATGCGGGTCGCGATGTCGGGTGCGCTGGCGAGGGCGGTGGCGACGTTCGTCAGCGGCCCGCCGCAGACGACGACCAGGGGGAGCGGGTCGTCGCGGCGGGCTTCGGCGATGATCGCGTCAGCGGCGGCCGATCCGTCGGCCTGTGCACCGAACGGGGTCTCGCCGCCGGCATGCACTGCGGGGCGCCGGTCACCGTCGACGAGCGTCACCAGTTCGTGGGCGAGGGCGGCCCGGGCGATCGGGGAGCCGAACGCCGGAGCTCAGGTGAGTTCCTTCGGGTCTTCCTCCGACGGCTCGTCCCGTAGGTACATGTACCAGTAGGCCGATGCCACGAAGACCACCGCCCCGACCAGGTTGCCGAGGAACGCGAACAGCCAGTTCCGCAGGGTGTCGTCCCACCCGAGGTCGGGTACGCCGGCGAAGATTCCGGCGGGCAGGAAGAACATGTTCGCCACGACGTGGTCGAAGCCCATCGCGACGAACGCCATGATCGGGAAGAACACTCCGAGAATCTTGCTGCCCACCGAGTCGGCCGCGAGCGAGAGCCAGACCGCCAAGCACACCAGCCAGTTGCACCCGACGGCGCGGAGGAAGATCTGCCACGCGCTCTCGTGCAGCCCTTTCGCCTCCGCGATACCGGCAAGGCGCTCGTAAGTGAGGGCACCGGGCGAGCCGGCGTCGCTGCCGATGCTGCCGATGACACCGGTCTGGATGGCGAGGAAGAACGCGACGAACAGTGCACCCGCGAGGTTGCCGATGAGGACGAGCGTCAGGTTGCGGACCACCTCACCCATCGTCAGCCGGTCCTGCATCGCGCCGAGCGGCACCAGGAGCATGTTGCCGGTGAGCAGGTGCGATCCGGCGATCAGGACGAGAACCAGGCCCAGCGTGAACGCGGCCCCGGTGAAGAGCGTCGGTAAGGTGCCCCAGATCTCGGGGTTCATTCCGGACGACACGGTGATCGCGACGAGTCCGCCGAACGAGATGTAGGCGCCCGCCAGGAACCCGCCGATCAGCACCTTGTCCCAGCGCTGATGCGCCTTCTTGATGCCGGTGGCGACGGCGGCGTGCGCGACGTCCGCGGGTTCTTTCGTGGTCATGCGGCACCCCCGGTCTCGTTCCGGTCGTACGTCCTACCCGAGGGACGGGCTTGTATGCGTCCCGGCGGACGGTCCGAGGCCGGGCTCCCTCGTGGGATCGCCGGGCGAACGAGCGGTCAAACCGCGGAGATCTCCCCGGAGCCCCGGCGGATCAGCTGGGTGCGGATCTCGTGGACCGCGGGTTCCCAGGACTCGCCGTCGAGGCGCCGGAAGATCAACGAAGCCGCGAGCCGGCCCATCGCGGACGGATCCTGAGCAACGACCGTCACCCCCGGCTCCAGGAGATCGGCGAGCGGGAAGTCGTCGAAGCCGACCAGCGCGACCGCGTGCTGGCGGTGCCGGGCCCGCAGCGCGCGGATCGCGCCGATCGTGACCAGGTTCTGTGCGGTGAACAGCGCGGTCGGCGGGGAGTCCAGTTCCAGTAGCCGGTGGACGGCCTGCTCGGCCGCCTCCTCGGTGTGCATGTCCTGGACGATGTGCTCCGGACACGGACGGATGCCCTCGCTCGCGAGAGCTTCCTGGTACCCCAGGAGACGGTCCTGGGCGGTGGCGATCGACGAGAGGTCGCCGAGGTAGGCGATCGCGCGATGGCCGTGCGCGATCAGGTGCCCGACGGCCTGCCGGGCGCCGGCGCGGTTGTCGATCAGGACGGTGTCCGCCTGGATCCCGACCGGCGGGCGGTCGACGAAAACGACGGGTGTGCCGCCGAGGATCTCGGTGGTCAGGTAACTCTGGTTGCTGCTCGCCGGAGCGACGACCAGCCCGTCCACCTGACGTCCGGCGAAGGCACTGATGAGCGCGCGTTCGCGCGCCGGGTCCTCGTCGACGCTGCCGGCCAGGATCAACACGCCGCGCTCGCGGGCGACCTCTTCCATCGCCCGGTGCAGGGCGGAGGAGAACGGGTTGGCGACGTTCTCCAGCACCGCGCCGATCGTCGCCGTGCGGCCGTTGGCGCGGCGGAGGCTGCTCGCGGTGAAGTTCGGGCGGTAGCCGAGCTTCTCGATGGCCGCCGTGACCGCGGCGACCTTCGCGTCGGTGACGCCGGGTTCCCGATTGACCACCCGGGAGACCGTCTTCGGGCTGACCGCCGCCAACCTCGCCACGTCCCGCAGCGTCGCCCGGCCACCGGTCGGATGTGGACGGGCGGCGGTCGGGGACGGGTCGGGCTCCACGTCAGCCTCCTGGCGTGTGCGGTCTACGGCCGTGAACCGGGAGCGCGCTCGGGCGCCCGGCCGACCTGCATCGTCTCGCAACCGAGTGAGGTCCGGCTGAGCATGGCCGCGCCCGACATCGTTGTCAAGGCGAGCGTGGAGTCATCGGCTTCGTTTTTAACCTGTTCAGAAACGGTCCTTGACTCCAACGATTCAGAGGGTCAACACTCCCCGACAACGTTGTCAGACGCTGGCCACGGCGACGGGGCTGTCGTATGTGAAGGAGCAGGCAATGAACCAGCGCACCACTCGACGGGCTTTGGGAGTTTTTACCGCGGTCGCCCTGGGCCTGGCCGCAGCAGGCTGCGGCGGCGATAGCGGCGGCGATGGTGATTCGGTCGGCGTCTCGCTGATCACGAAGAACTCGACCAACCCGTTCTTCGTCACGATGCAGGACGGCGCCGAGCAGGCGGCGAAGGCGGAAGGAGTCGAGCTCACGCTCGCCGCCGGCAAGGAGGACGGCGATGAGCAGACCCAGGTGCAGGCGATCGAGGACGCGATCGCGCGTGGTGACAAGGGCATCCTGATCACGCCCAACGGACCTGGCGTCAACTCCGCGATCAAGAAGGCGCGGGACGCAGGGCTCTACGTCATCGCGCTGGACACCCCGCCGGACCCGGCGAACACGGTCGACATCACGTTCGCCACCGACAACTTCCGCGCCGGTGAGCTGATCGGGAAGTGGACAGGCGCCCAGCTCGGCGGCAAGCCGGCGACGATCGCGATGCTCGACCTGTTCAACGACAAGATCGTCTCGGTCGACTACAACCGCGATCAGGGCTTCCTGACCGGCATGGGCATTCCGACCAACGACAGCAAGAAGAACGGCGACGAGGCGAAGTCCGGCCGGTACTCCGGCGGGACCTACAAGATCGCGTGCAACGAGCCGACGCAGGGCGCGGAGGACGGTGGCCGCACCGCGATGGAGCGGTGCCTGGCCAAGGACCCCGCGATCAACGTCGTCTACACGATCAACGAGCCCGCCGCCGTCGGCGCGCAGAAGGCCTTACAGGCCGCGGGTGTCAAGGACGTCCTGGTCGTCTCCATCGATGGCGGCTGCGACGGCGTCCAGCAGGTCAAGGACGGCGTGATCAGCGCGACGTCGCAGCAGTACCCGGTCAAGATGGCCGAGCTCGGGGTGAAGGCGATCAAGGAGATCGCCACCGGCGGCGACAAGCCGGCGGTCACCGGCGGTAAGGACTTCTTCGACACCGGCGTCGCGCTGGTCACCGACAAGCCGGCCGACGGCGTCGAGAGCATCGACAGCACCCAGGGCGCGCAGAAGTGCTGGGGCAAGTCGTGACGTCGACGATCCAGGCCCCGAACACGGCCGCCGAGCAGTTCGCGCTGCGCAGGCAGTCCCCGCTCCAACGCGTCCAGCACCTGCTGCACGCGCACCCCGCCATCAGCCCGCTGATCGTCCTGATCATCGCGTTCGCGACGTTCTCGGCGCTCAACCCGCGCTTCGCCCAGCCGGCGTCGCTCTCCCTGCTGCTGCAGCAGGTGGCGGTGATCGGCGCGCTCGCGGTCGGCCAGACGCTGATCATCCTCACCGCGGGCATCGACCTGTCCGTCGGCGCCGTGACGATCCTGGCCATGATGGTCGCCGCCAAGCTGGCCGAGGGCAGCGGAATCCCGGGTGTCCTGGCCGTGCTGGTCGCCATCGCGCTCGGCGTCGTGGCCGGACTGGTCAACGGCGCGCTGGTGACCCGGATCGCGCTACCGCCGTTCATCGTGACGCTGGGCACGCTGAGCGTCTTCACGGCCATCGGTCTGCTGTACACCAGCGGGCAGAGTGTCCAGTCCGACGAGCTCCCGGCCCTGCTCAACTGGACCGGGGAGTCCTTCGGCGTCGGCCGGTGGCGGATCACCTGGGGCGTGGTCCTCGTCGTCCTGCTCTACCTCGGCGTCGGGTTCGCGCTGGCGAACACCGCGTGGGGCCGCCACGTCTACGCGGTCGGCGACGACAAGGAGGCCGCCCGTCTGGCCGGCATCCGGGTCGACCGGGTGCTGCTCAGCGTCTACATCGTCGCCGGGGCGATCTACGGCCTGACCGCCTGGATCCTGATCGGTCGGGCCGGCGCGGCCAGCCCGAACGCGATCACCGACGCGAACCTGGAGAGCATCACGGCCGTGGTGATCGGCGGCACCAGCCTGTTCGGCGGCCGCGGCGCGTTGCTGGGCACCCTGCTCGGCGCGCTCATCGTCGGTGCCTTCCGCAGCGGGCTGTCCCTGGCGGGCGTCGACGACCAGTACCGCGTGCTCGCCGTCGGACTGCTGGTGATCGTGGCCGTCGCGGTGGACCAGTGGATCCGGAAGGTGAAGGGATGACCGCGCAGCCGTCGGCGCCCGGCGCCGCCACCGACCAGCGACAGGCCGTGCTCTCCGCGCGAGGACTGGTGAAGACGTTCGGGCGCGTCGTCGGCCTGGACGGCGTCGACCTGGATCTGTACCCCGGCGAAGTGCTGGCGATCATCGGGGACAACGGCGCCGGGAAGTCGACGCTGATCAAGTGCCTGACCGGCGCACTCGTCCCGGACGCAGGCGAACTGCGCATCGACGGTCAGCCGGTGCAGTTCCGGCGGCCCCAGGACGCCCGCGCGGCCGGCATCGAGACCGTGTACCAGACGCTCGCCGTCGCGCCCGCCCTCGACATCGCGAGCAACCTCTTCCTGGGGCGGGAGCGTCGGCGGCCCGGCGTTCTCGGCAGCGTGTTCCGCATGCTCGACAAGAAGGGCATGCGCGACGCCGCCGGCACGGCCCTGAGCGATCTCGGCATCGGCACGCTCCAGAACATGGCGCAGCCCGTCGAGACCCTCTCCGGCGGCCAGCGCCAGGCGGTCTCGGTGGCCCGCGCCGCCGCGTTCGGCAGCAAGGTGATCGTGCTGGACGAGCCGACCGCCGCCCTCGGGGTCAAGGAGTCCAACCAGGTGCTGCGGATGATCCAGGAGGTGCGTGCGCGCGGGCTTCCGACGATCCTGATCAGCCACAACATGCCGCACGTCTTCGAGGTCGCGGATCGCATCCACATCCAGCGGCTGGGCCGGTGCGCGGGGGTGATCACCCCGTCCTCGCACACGATGTCCGAAGCCGTGGCGATCATGACCGGTGCGGTCACGCTCGACGAGTCACCCGGCAGTCCGTCGGCGTAACACCGCAGCGGCAGGGGCCGCCCGCCCCTGCCGCTGCGGTTGAGCTGTGGGTCTCGCTTGAGCCGGCCGGGAAGCCGCCGATAAGGCCGGGTGAGCCGAGCGAGGGAGCTTCCCGATGCACGCAGGTCACGCGCCGCTGCCGGTATCGGCGCCCGCCGACGTCACGATCAGGGCGGTGATCGACGGTCGGCTGGTCCAACCGGTGTTCCAGCCGATCGTCGACCTGGCCACCCGGAGGGTCGTCGGGATGGAAGCGCTCGCACGCGGGCCCGCCGGAACGACCCTGGAGATGCCCGACCGGCTCTTCGCGGCGGCCCGCGCGGCGGGCGTCGTCGGAGAGCTGGACCTGCTCTGCTCCGAGCGGGCGCTGGAGTGTGCGCTCGCGGCGCCGGTCACGCCTCCGCTGGTGTTCGTCAACGCCGAGCCGGGAGTTATGGACCAGCCGCTGTCGCCGCGGCTGCTGGAGTTGCTGCTCGATGGACTGCCGTTCCGCGAAGTATTGGAGTTCACCGAGCGTGCGCTGCCTGCCGTCCCGGGCAGCCTGCTGCACATCGCCGGCCTGGTGCAGCAGTGGGGTCACAGCCTCGCGCTCGACGACGTCGGCGTCGACCCGATGTCGTTGGCCTTTCTCCCGGTGCTGGAACCCGAGGTGATCAAGCTCGACATGAGCCTGGTCCGCAACCCGCACAGCGAACACACCCGCTCGGTCTGCGCGGTGGTGCAGTCGGAGGCGCGGCGGACCGGAGCGGTGGTGATCGCCGAGGGCATCGAGACGGACGACGACCTGGTCGCCGCCCGGGAACTCGGCGCGCACTGGGGACAGGGCTGGCTGTTCGGCCGCCCCGGGACGATCGAACAGCACAGCTCCCGCTTCGATCCGCTGGCGGCGAGTGTCCTGCGCGCCCCGCGGCCGGGTTTCTACGAGTCCGCTGGTGGCCCGTTCGAGATCGCTGCGGAGCACGGCACGGTTGCGGCGGCCACGGCGGATGCCGTCACGGCCGCCCTCAGCCGGCTGCGCGCCCTCGTCGCCGACGACACGACCATCGTCGTCCTGGCCTCCGCCCCGGACGACCAGATCCCCGCCGTCAGCACCCTGCTGCCGGAACTGGCCGATCGCGCCCGGTCGGCGATTTTGCTCGACGACACGCTCGACGGCGAGTTCGCCCTCGTGGTCATCGGCGCAGGCTACGGATACGCGCTCGGGGTGCGCTCCACGACGACGATTCCCGAGCTGGTGACCGTGGAGGACATCGCCACGGTCGCGGCGACGGCCCGGGCGCTGCTCAACCGGCTGTCCTGAGATCTCGGCCCGGTCCGGACCCCTAAGGGCTGGTGGTCGGGGATCTTCACGGATGCGCTGAGCCGACGCGGCGTAGGAGGCTGCTGATCGGCGCGGCAATGTCTGCGTCCGGCTGCGAGCCTGCGGGGGAGCACCGTTGCGCGAAGACAAGGGGCATCCGAGACGTGGGAACCGACGCCTGGGAGACCGAAACCGGGGAGACCGCACCGTACATCGCACTGCTGCTGTTCGCGTCGTCCTCCGACTCGGCCGACTACCGACCGCTCTACAGCGAGGACATCGTCCTCCTGCATGCCCGCTCGGTCGCGCACGCGACGCAGAAGGCACGGCAGCTCGGCGAGGATCGCAAGACGGCGTTCCGCAACGACCGGGGCGAGCTGATCACCTGGAGCTTCCTGCGTCTCGCGGATGTGGCCCCGGCGCTCTACGGCCGGCTGGACGAGGACGTCGAGCTCTACAGCCGCCACTTCGCGGACCTGGAGGCGTACGAGCGGTTCGACGGGAGCGCAACGGAGACGCGCTCCTAACCTGGGGTCAGCCGCAGTGGTGAAGGTGATGCCGCTCCGCGTGAGCGCCGCGAGCCGGATAGTCCGGCGGGCCGGGACGAACGGCTCTGGGCAGGGGCGTGGCCGACCGGGACGCTGGACCTGACAGCCAGCGCAGCCGGAGGGCACCTCGATGACGTCGCCGGATCGCACGATCCTACCGGTGGAGACACCGCCAGCACCCCGGCCGGTGCTGCGGTGCCGCGACCTCCGTAAGGCCTTCGACGGCACCACCGCCGTCGACGGTCTGTCGTTCGAGATCGCACCCGGGGAGACCTACGGTCTGCTCGGCCCGAACGGCGCCGGGAAGACCACCACGATCCTCGTCGTCGCCGGTGTGCTCGCGGCCGATCGCGGTGACGTCGAGGTCGTCGGAGAGCCGATGACCGTCAGATCGGTCCGGGCCAAGCGGGCGATCGGGTACGTGCCCCAGGAGACGGCCCTCTACCCCGAGCTGTCCGGCCGCGAGAACCTCCGCTTCTTCGCCGGGATGTACGGGCTCGGCCGTGCCGCCGGACGCGCCCGGGTGGAGGAGGTGCTCGCCACGGTGGGCCTCGCCGACCGGGCCGGCTCGGCGGTGAAGACTTACTCCGGCGGCATGCAGCGCCGCCTCAACATCGCGGTCGGCTTGCTGCACCGTCCGGAGTTGCTCATCCTCGACGAGCCGACCGTCGGCGTCGACCCGCAGAGCCGCAACGCGATCCTGGAGAGCATCGAGCAGCTCAGCGCCGCCGGGATGGCCGTGCTCTACACGACGCACTACATGGAGGAGGCGCAGCGGCTGTGTGACCGGGTCGGCATCATCGACCGCGGGCGCCTCGTCGCCGAAGGCACCACCCGTGAGCTGACCGGGCTCGTCGGTGAGTCCGACCACGTCCGGCTCACCGCCGCCGGTGACCTCGCCGCCGCGGCGGCGGCACTGCGGGAGCTGCCCTCGACGCGCAGCGCGACCGTCGGACCGGACGGCATCGACGTACTGGACGCCGACGCTCGGACCGCATTACCGGCTCTGCTGGCCACTGCGACCGGGGCGGGTGCGGTGGTGCGCTCGGTCACGGTGGAGGAGCCGGACCTGGAGGCTGTCTTCCTGCACCTCACCGGCGGTCGGCTGAGGGACTGACGATGAAACCCGTGCTCCTCCTCGTCGGCAAGGATCTGCGCGAGCGGCTCCGCGACCGGTCGCTGTTGCTGTTCGCGATCGTCGTGCCGCTGGTCCTCGCGTTCGTCTACAACCTCGTGCTCGGGAAAGCCTCCGATCCGGACCCGTTCCACTATGCGGTGGTGGACCTGGACGGCGGCCCGGTGGCGGCTGCGTTCGTCGACCAGGTCCTCGGCGGGCTCGCCGAGAACGACGTCGTCCGGATCCGGCGGGTCGCCAGCGCCGATGCGGCGCGGGCCCTCGCCCGCGACGGGGACGTGGATGCCGCGTTCGTCCTGCCCGCCGGGTTCAGTAGCGGAGTGGGCAGCCCCACGCCGGTCGGTATCGACGTGGTGGGGAACGTCGACGCGCCCACCGGCACACAGGTGGCGGCCGCGATCGCAGCCGCGTACGCCGCGGAGCTGAACGCCGCCCGGGTGGCGGTGGCCGCCGCCGGAACCTCGGATCCGGAAGCGGTCGCCCGCGCGGTGTCCGCCCGTCCGGCGCCGCTGAGCGTCGCCGGGGCACCGGCGACGATGAAGGTCCTCGACTCCACGACGTACATGGCCGCGGCGATGGCGATCCTGTTCCTTTTCTTCAGCGTCCAGGCCGGTGTGTCCACACTCATCGACGAGCGGACGGCCGGCACCCTGCCCCGCCTGCTCGCGCTGCCGATCCCGCGCTGGTCGATCCTGGCCTCGAAGGCGCTGACCAGCGTCGTCATCGGAGTCGCGGGGACGGCGGTACTGGTGCTCGCCACCTCGGTCCTGATGGGTGCGGACTGGGGAAACCCGTTCGGTGTCGCCCTTCTGGTGGTCGCGGGGGTGCTCGCCGCGACCGGCATCACGGCCGCGGTGGTGGCGACCGCGCGGACCGCGGAGCAGGCCGGGAGCCGACAGGCCGTCGTCGCGATCCTGCTCGGCATGCTCGGCGGGGTGTTCTTCCCGGTCAGCCAGCTCGGCGGGACGGTCACCGCCCTGAGCCTGTTGACCCCGCACGCCTGGTTCCTGCGTGGCCTGGGCGACCTCGCCGGGGAGGGCGGCGCGCTGGCGGCGCTGCCGGCCGCGGCGGTGCTGACGGCGTTCGGGCTGGTGACCGGCGGCGTCGCGCTGGTCGGGCTGCGTCGGGAGGTCCGGACGTGAAGATTCTGCTGATCGCGGGGACGAATCTCCGACGGATGTTCCGTGACCGGTCGACGATCTTCTTCACCGGCGTCTTCCCGCTCCTGCTGATCCTCGTCCTCGGCCTCGCCTACGGCGGCGACAGCGAGCCGCGGATCGGCGTCACCGCCGCCGGGAGCGGTCCGCTCGCCGGTGCGCTGGAGCAGCGTCTGCGGGCTGCCGACGGCTTCGACGTCCGGGCGGTCGACACGCGGGCCGCGCTGGTGCGCGCCGTCGAGCGTGGACAGCTCGAGGCCGGGTTGATCGTGCCGGACGGCTACGACCGGGACGTCGCCGCGGGACGAACGTCGCGCGTGCAGGTGATCGTGCCGGCGGGGCTGGCCGGCCAGCAGACCGAGGCGGCGCTCCGCGCACTGGTGGCGGCGGAGTCCGACCGCCTGCGAGCGGCGCTGGTGGTCGCCGAGGAGCGCGGCGTGACGTCCACCGAGGCGCTCGCCCGGGTCGACGCCGCCGACCGGGCGGTGTCCGGCGTCCCGGTGCGGACACGAACCGAAGGGGATGCCGAGTTCGGTACGCAGACCGGTCGCTTCGACGTGGGCGCGAGTTCCCAGCTGGTGCTCTTCGTGTTCCTGACCTCGATGAACAGCGCGGCTGCGCTGATCGAGACCCGGCGACTGGGTGTCTCGCGCCGCATGCTCACCACCGCCACCTCGCCCGGCACGGTGGTCGCGGGGGAAGCACTCGGCCGATTCCTGATCGCGGCGACTCAGGGCGCGATCATCATGGGCGGCTCCGCGGTGCTGTTCGGCGTGGGCTGGGGTGATCCGGCTGCCTCGGTCCTGTTGATGCTGACGTTCGCGCTCGTCTCCGCCGCGGCCGGGATGCTGGTCGGGACCGTGGCGCGCACCGTGCAGCAGGCCACCGCGATCGGGCTGCTCGCCGGCTTGGGGCTCGCGGCGCTCGGTGGGGCGATGATGCCGCTGGAGTTCTTCTCGCCGGTCATGCGGACGGTCGCTCACGCCACACCGCACGGCTGGGCGGTGGAGGGATTCGGGACGTTGCTGCGCCACGACGGCGCGCTGACCGACATCCTCCCGCAGCTGGGCGTCCTGGTCGGTGGCGCCGCGGTACTGTTCGCCGTCGCTGCCTGGCGGTTCCGCGTCGTACTGACCCGGTGACTCGAGCTTTGCGTTCCGAGATCGGTGATTCGCCGAGAAGCCAACGTGGTCTGGACGCCGGCGACGTTGACTTCTCGGCAACCGCCCGCAGCGCCTCCGGTCGGAATGCGATACGTACACGCCGCTCAGGAAGGAATTGAGCGGACATACTCGGTCGGACGGTAAAGACTGACGCGGTGCTGATGACGCTCTCCACGACCTTCGAACCGGCGACCGACCTCGGGTACCTCCTGCACAAGCATCCCGACAAGGCGCACCGGTTCGATCTCGCGACCGGCGTGGCACACGTCGTGTGGCCGGAGGCGGCGCCGGAGCGCAGCACCGTCGCGCTACTACTCGAGGTGGACCCGGTCGCGCTGGTTCGGGGCAAGGGCGCGCCGCAGGAGGGCTTCTCGCTGGGGCAGTACGTCAACGACCGCCCGTACGTGGCGTCGTCGATGCTGGCGGTCGCTCTCGGCAAGGTGTTCCGCACGGCGCTGGCCGGGCGGTGTGACGCGCGTCCGGAGCTGGTCGAGCGCCCGCTGCCGTTGGAGGTCCGGTTGCCGGTGCTGCCCGCTGTCGGGGGCGTCGAGCTGGTGCGGCGCCTGTTCGGTCCGCTGGGCTGGCGGGTGGAGGCGACCCCGATTCCGCTGGACCCGGAGGTACCGGCCTGGGGCGACTCCCGGTACGTCATGCTCGGGCTCGCCGCCGAACTCCGGCTGGCCGACGCGCTGAGCCAGCTCTACGTCCTGCTGCCGGTGCTGGACGACGCGAAGCACTACTGGGTCGGCCCGGACGAGGTCGAGAAGCTCCTGAGGTCGGGGGAGCGCTGGCTCTCCGGGCACCCGGACCGGGAGCTGATCACCCGCCGGTATCTGCGGCATCACCGGTCGCTGGTGCTCTCGGCGGTGGGCCGCCTGGCCGAGATCGACGACACCGAGCCCGAAGCGCTCGACAACGCGGTCGCGCAGGCAGGCGCCGACGCGCCGGCTCGGGTGGTGCCGCTGGCGCGGCGCCGCATCGAGGCGGTACTGGCGGCGCTGACCGAGGAGGGCGCGGCGAGCGTCGTCGATGTGGGCTGCGGTGAGGGTGCGTTGCTGCGGGCGCTGGTGGCCGAGCCGCGGTTCACCCGCGTGCTCGGCGTGGACGTCTCCGCCAGAGCGCTGGAGCTGGCCGCGACGCGGCTCCAGCTGGACCGGATGGCCGACCGGGTCCGGGAGCGGATCGAGCTGGCCCAGTCGTCGCTGACCTACCGCGACGACCGGATGTCCGGGTTCGACGCGGCGGTGCTGATGGAGGTCATCGAGCATCTCGACCCCTCCCGGCTGCCTGCGCTCGGCCGCACGCTATTCGGCGCCGCCCGCCCGCGGTCGGTCCTGGTGACCACCCCGAACGCCGACTACAACGTGCGGTACCCGAGCCTGCCCGCGGGTCGGTTCCGGCATCCGGACCATCGGTTCGAGTGGACCCGGGCGCAGTTCCGCGAGTGGGCCGGGTCGGTGGCCTCCGAGTACGGCTACCAGGTGCGGTACCTGCCGATCGGCGACGAGGATCCCGAGCTCGGCCCGCCGACCCAACTGGCGGTCTTCCGGCGGGAGGTGGAGCGATGACCGAGCTCCGCATTCCTGCGCTGTCGCTGGTCTGCCTGGTCGGGGTCAGCGGCTCGGGCAAGTCCACGTTCGCCCGCACGCACTTCGGGCGGTTCGAGGTGCTCTCCAGCGACTTCTGCCGCGGGCTGGTCGCCGACGACGAGAACGACCAGAGTGCGACGTCGGCCGCGTTCGACGTGCTGCACCACATCGCCGGTGTGCGGCTGGCCGGCGGGCGGCTGACGGTCGTCGACGCGACGAACGTGCAGTCGCAGTCCCGGGCGTCGCTCGTCGCGCTGGCCCGGGCTCACGACGTGCTGCCGGTCGCGATCGTGCTGGACGTGCCCGAGCGGGTGTCTCTGGAGCGCAACGCCGCCCGCACGGACCGCGACTTCGGCGCCGCGGTGATCCGACGGCAGCGCGAGCAGCTGCGCCGGTCGCTGCGTTCGCTGCGCAAGGAGGGCTTCCGCACGGTCCATGTGCTCGAGGGAGAGGACGAGATCGCGGACGCGGTGATCGTCCGGGAGAAGCTGCTCAACGACTTCCGGGACGATCACGGGCCTTTCGACGTGATCGGCGACGTGCACGGCTGCCGGTCGGAGCTCGAGACGCTGCTCACGCGCCTGGGTTACGTCCTCGTCCGCGACGAACAGGGGCGGCCGGTCGACGCGAGCCACCCGGAGGGCCGGACGGCAGTGTTCGTCGGTGACCTCGTCGACCGCGGACCGGATTCACCCGGCGTGCTTCGGCTGGTGATGGGCATGGTGGGCGCTGGACACGCCCGGTGCGTGCCGGGCAACCACGAGAACAAGCTCGTCAAGGCGCTGCGTGGACGCGACGTGCAGCGCACGCACGGGCTGGCGGAGACCCTCGCGCAGCTGGACGAGCAGCCGCCGGATTTCCGCGCGGCCGTCGAGGCGTTCTGCTACGGGTTGGTCTCGCACCTGGTGCTCGACGACGGCAACCTGATCGTCGCGCACGCGGGACTCAAGGAGGCCTACCACGGCCGGGCGTCCGGCCGGGTGCGCAGCTTCGCGCTCTACGGCGACACCACCGGCGAGACCGACGAGTACGGGCTGCCGGTCCGCTATCCGTGGGCCGAGGAGTACCGGGGCCGGGCGACGGTGCTCTACGGCCACACCCCGGTTCCCGAGCCCCGGTGGATCAACAACACGCTGTGTCTGGACACCGGGTGCGTCTTCGGCGGGAACCTCACCGCGCTGCGGTATCCGGAGAAGGAACTGGTCAGCGTGCCCGCCGAGCAGGAGTGGTACGCGCCGGTCCGGCCGCTGACCGCGCCTGGCCGTCGCCCCGACGAGCTGGCCCTCACCGACGTCACCGGTCGCCGCGGCGTCGAGACTCGGTTGTCCGGGCGGGTGACGGTCCGGGAGGAGAACGCGGCCGGGGCGCTGGAGGTGATGAGCCGCTTCGCGCTGGATCCGCGCTGGCTGGTCTACCTGCCGCCGACGATGGCACCGTGCGCGACCGCGCCCGCAGGCGACCTGTTGGAGCATCCGAGTACCGCGTTCGACGCCTACCGCAGCGCCGGCGTGACCCGGGTGATCT
Organism: Cryptosporangium minutisporangium; assembly: GCF_039536245.1. Taxonomy (NCBI): domain Bacteria; kingdom Bacillati; phylum Actinomycetota; class Actinomycetes; order Cryptosporangiales; family Cryptosporangiaceae; genus Cryptosporangium; species Cryptosporangium minutisporangium. The sequence goes on from NZ_BAAAYN010000006.1 coordinate 38,412, forward strand.
GCGAAGAGAAGCACATGGGTTCGCGGGCGGTGGCACTGCTGTGCCAGGACGCGGAGGTCGCGCGGACCCGGTTCGAGGCACCGGACGGCGCCACCGGCGCGGTGTGGACGCGGACCGGCCGGGCGTTCTTCCCGGCCCCGCTCACCGAGGCGCTGCTGCAGCGCCTGCGGTCGGCGGCCGCGGCCGCCGACTTGTGGGACGACGCGGACTGGCTGCTGTTCGACGCGGAGCTCCTGCCCTGGTCGGCCAAGGCCGAAGACCTGCTGCGGCACCAGTACGCCGCCGTCGGCGCGGCCGGCCGGACCGCAACCGCGGCGGCGGTGGACGTGCTGTCCGCAGCGGCCGCGCGCGGCGTCGACGTCGCCGACGTGCTGGCCCGCACCACGGCCCGGGCGCGTAACGCAGCGGCCTTCACCGCCGCCTACCGCCGTTACGTCTGGCCGACGAACGGTCTGGACGGTGTGCAGATCGCGCCGTTCCAGCTGCTGGCCTCGGGCCCGGCCGACGGCGAGGGGCGCACCTGGGCCGACCACGACCACAGCTGGCATCTGGAGGTCGCCGACCGGCTCGCCAACGCGGACCCGGCGCTGGTCCGGCGTACCCAGCGGCTGGTGGTCGACGTGAACGACACCGCTTCGGTGGAGGCGGGGATCCGGTGGTGGGAGGAGCTGACGGGCGCCGGCGGCGAGGGAATGGTGGTCAAGCCGCTGGACAACGGGGCGTCCGGCCGCCGCGTGCAGCCGGGCATCAAGGTGCGGGGACGGGAGTACCTGCGGATCATCTACGGCCCCGACTACACCGAGCCGTCCAACCTGGAGCGGCTGCGGCAGCGAGGTCTCGGCCGCAAGCAGTCCCTAGCGCTGCGGGAGTACGCCCTGGGGACCGAGGCTCTCGAGCGAGTCGTCCGTGGTGAACCGCTGTGGCGTGTTCACGAGGCGGTGTTCGCGGTGCTCGCGCTGGAGTCCGAGCCGACGGATCCTCGCCTCTGAGCCGTGGTGGGCTTACGCCGTGGCGGCGTCTCCACACATCTGCCGCTGCATCTCGCAGGTAGCGCGGAACACCTCGACGAGGTCGGTGTCCTCACCCGCCGTGCTGCGGGACGCCCATTCGTCGAGGGCCGCGTTCAGAGCGACGCTGAGCGTCTGCACCAGGATCCGGGCGCGCAGCGCCGCCTCGGAACCACCCGCGGCGGCGACCTCCTGCTGACGGAGGCGGCACTGCTCGGCGTCGACCACCAACGACGCCTGGCGCAGGTTGTCGTCCTTCGTGCAGAGGCAGCGGAACCGCATCATCCGGCGCAGGGGAGCGCTGTCGCCCGCGCTGAAGGCGGCCAAGGCTTCCGCGGTGGCGTGGACGAGATCGCCGAAGGCGACGGCCCCGGACGGGATGTGGCCACTGACCGCGTCGTGGAAGGAGTGTTTGACGCCGAGGACGGCCTCCTCCTTCGTAGGGAAGTACCGGAAGAACGTGCGGGGGGACACCCCGGCGGCGGCAGCGATGTCGTCCACGGTCGTGTGCTCGGAGCCGCGCTGCTCGAACAGCTCGAAGGCGGCGGCCTCGATCTCCGCCGCGGTTTCGAGACGGCGGCGCAGGCGCAGACCCGTGATGTCAGTCACGGCCTACATGCTAGCGCGTGTCAATATGGCAGTGGCTGTCACTAAACTGGCTCGCAGTCCCACTGCACCGAGGAGCGTTCTGTGGCTATCGCAGCCGATACGACCCCGACCGAGGCCGTCGCCGCGTCCGGGATCGACGACCGGCCGTTGAGCCGAGAGGACCGCACGCTCATCGGCCTGCTGCTCATCTCCACTTTCGTGGTGATCTTCAACGAGACCGTCATGTCGCTGGCCCTGCCGCGCCTGATGAGCGATCTGAACGTCTCCGCGGCGACCGCGCAGTGGCTGACCACCGGATTCCTGCTGACGATGGCCGTGGTGATCCCCGCGACCGGCTTCATCATGGAGCGTTTCAGCGTGCGGCAGGTCTTCGTCGCGGCGATGAGCCTGTTCAGTACCGGCACCCTGATCGCCGCCGTGGCGCCGGGGTTCCCGGTGCTGCTCGTCGGCCGGGTCGTCCAGGCCACGGGCACCGGCATGATGCTGCCGCTGCTCATCACCACCGCGATGAGCCTCGTCGCGCCGGGCGCTCGCGGTCGCCTCATGGGCATGATCTCGATCGTCATCTCGGTGGCCCCGGCGATCGGCCCCACCGTCTCCGGGCTGGTGCTGTCCCGGCTGAGCTGGCGCTGGCTGTTCTTCATCGTCCTGCCGATCGCCGTCCTCAGCCTGGCGCTGGGGGTGTGGAAGGTCCGCAACGTCACGACGCCGCGCCACGCGCACCTCGACGTGCTGTCATTGGTGCTGTCGGCGGCCGGGTTCGGCGGCCTGATCTACGGGCTGTCCAGCCTCGGGGAGAGTTCCGGCCACGCGTCGGTCGCGCCCTGGATCCCGGTGACGATCGGTCTCACCGCGCTCGGGCTGTTCGGGTGGCGCCAGTACACGCTGCAGAGCGGGCGCGGTCCGCTGCTGGACCTGCGCGTCTTCGGCCGGCGTGACTTCACGATCTCAGCGCTCGCCACGATGGCCGGCTTCATCTCGCTGTTCGGTGGCTTCATCCTGCTACCGATCTACCTGCAGACCGTCCGCGACATCAGCACGCTCGTCGCCGGCCTGCTGGTTCTGCCCGGCGGCATCGCGATGGGCGCCCTCTCCCCGATGGTCGGGCGCCTCTACGACCGGTTCGGCCCCCGGCCGGTGGTCATCCCCGGCACGATCGTGCTCAGCGCCGGCCTCTGGCTCCTGGCCACCGTCGGCCCGCAGACGTCCATCGCTCTCGTGGTGGTCCTGCACGTCATGCTGATGTCCGGTCTCGCCCTGATCGTCACCCCGCTCATGACCTCCGCCCTCGGCAGCCTGCCCACCGATCTCTACGGCCACGGCAGCGCGGTCCTCAGCACCCTGCAGCAGCTCGCCGCCGCGGCCGGTACGGCGCTGTTCGTCACGGTCCTGTCGCGGACCGCCGCGTCCGAGATCGCTGGCGGCGCGGACGAGGCAGCCGCCACCGTCGACGGAGTGCAAGCCGCCTTCGTCGCCGGCGGCGTCATCTCGCTGGTGGCGGTGGTGGCGGCGTTGTTCGTCCGGCGTACCGCGCTGCTCCCCGGAGACGCCGCCCCGGTGCACTGAGCCCGGCCGCAGGTTCCGCCCCCTCAGCGCCGGTTCGGCAGGGAGAACCGGGAGACGAACTCCCACAGCACTTGGTTGGCGTCGATGTCCTTCGACGCGTTCCCGAGCGGCACCAAGGGATACGGCTCACCGCCCGGCCACGTGTGCCCACCGCCGACGATCTGGTAGAGCACGACCGGGGCGCTCGCCGGACAGTTCCGGTACTCGTGCCGGATCACGGTCGTGCCGTCCCGGGGGTCGACGTCGGGCAGCGCCGTGTCGGTGGTCGTGGCGTCGCAGCCGTTGTTCGTCGCCCAGAACGTCGCGGCGGGAGCGGTGGTGCCGTAGCCGACGAGCGGATCGGCGTCCCCGTGGAACATCACGACCGGAACCGGACGGCCGGGCGCGCAGGACGCAGGGTCGTTCAGCTGCCCGGCGACCGGCGCGTACGCGGCGAAAACGTCCGACAGCTTGCACGCGGTCAGGCTCGCGAAGAAGCCGCCGTTGCTCATCCCGGACGAGTAGATCCGGGCCGGGTCGGCGCCGAAGCGACCGGTGACGACAGCGGCCAGCGCGCGGATGTAACCGGGGTCGTCGACGTCCGGGAACGGAGTGCCGGCCTGGACGCCCTGCCAGCCGATGCCGAAGTGCTCCGGCGTGACCAGCAGGTAGCCGTTGGAGTCAGCGGCGGGCTCGAGTTCGGCGTACTGGTGGGCGATCGCCGGCGTCTCGAGCAGGCCGGGGAAGTGGAAGAGCGCAGGCAGACCCACCGCCCCGCCGCGACCGGCCGGGACCCTGACGATCGCGGAGCGATTCTGGCCGGCGTGGGCGAAGCGGACCGCGTGGTTGCCCGGGTCCAGCACCCGGTCGACGACGGTGACCGTCACGGTCCGGCGGGACGACGTGCTGCCGCGTCGGACGGTAGCCGAGCCGGACCACCGCACCGTCGTGTCCGAGACACGGGTGACCCCGCCGTTGACCGTGGCCTCGATCCGGACCCCGGCGTTCGGGTCGTCGACCGTCACCGTTCCCCGGAAGCCGAGGAGTTCCTTGGTGATCGCGAGGGTGGTCTCCGCACCGCCGGGCAACACCGCGCGACCGTTCACGCTCTGGGTCCCGAACGTCACGATGTCGTCGAGGACGGCGATTCCCCCGCTCGTCACCGCACCGGAGACGCGGTAGGCGGGCGAGCCCGCGGCCTCCACGGTGATCGAGTCGGCCAGGGTCTCCGCCGGAGCGGCCGTGGCCGGACCGGCCGTGACGGGGACGGCGGCGATCGCGATCGTGAGGCCGCAGAGGGCGGCGAGTAATCGAGGCGGGGTCCGCTGTGACAGGGCCATGATCCGGCCTCCGGGAGGGCGACGTCAGTGTCGGCGCCCAGTGTGATGGGGGCATACCTTTGGCGTCTACTGTCATGGTCTGATCGCTTTGTAAGTAATACTCCGAGCTGCAGCAAATCTCGTTTTTGTCGGCCCTGTGCGTCGGCTGGTCAGGTCAGTGGGGATTGAAGTCCACGTAATGGGCTATCTCCGGGCGGTTCATCCACCCGTCCGACGAGGGAGCTCGATGGCCGACGACGACGCCCGCAAGGTCTCCGACCTGATCAAGAGCAGCGGCCGCACCGCGATGCTGACGACGACCGCGCCGGACGGCACGCTCACGAGCCGGCCGATGGCGCTGCAGGAGGTCGAGTTCGACGGTGACCTCTGGTTCTTCGCCGAACGCGCGTCCCGGAAGGTGACGCACCTCGCCGCTCACCCGCAGGTCAACGTCACGGTCGGCAGCGGGGCCACGTGGGTGTCGCTGACCGGGCAGGCGACGGTCGTCGACGACGCGGCGAAGAAGAAGGAGCTGTGGAACGCCGCGGTCGAGGCCTGGTTCCCGGACGGCCCCGACGACCCGGGAGTCGTGCTGATCAAGATCGCCGGCGAGTCGGCCGAGTACTGGGACACCCCGGGCGGGCGGGTCGCGAGCCTGTTGAGTTTCGCCAAGGCGAAGGCGACCGGCAAGCCGTGCGACGGCGGCGAGAACGAGACCGTCCGCCTCTGAAGTGGGGTCCGTGCCGCCTGATCACCCGCCGCCCACGGTTCTGCAGGCTCTGACCATCCGCGGGCTGGGTTCAGGGCGGAGGAATCAGCATCGCGGTGTCGCCGACACAGGCGGTGCCGGTGCGGACGACGGTGGCTTGCAGTCCGAACGTGACGCCGTGATGTCGGCCGATCGTCTTGAGTAGTCGTGGATCGTCGCCGAGACCGGCGTGCGGCTGGGCATTCCCGACCATCACGCACCGGGGCATCGCCGGTCCTAGGCACAGCTCCACGTCGTCGCCGATCACGAGGTGGCAGCCGGCCCAGTCGTCCTCGGGGAAGCCGACTCCCTCGACGTCGAGTTCGAGGTTCGCCCGGAAACGTGCCGGGTCCACCGGTTCCCCGCGGAGCTGTGCCAGGCGGCGGACGGCGGCGGTGGTGATCAGATGGACTGCGGACTCATCGTGGTGGCGGATCGACGTCTGCGGACGTAGCACCAGGTCGCGGCCGGCCACCGCACTGAGTCGGGCGCTGGCGGCGGGGGCATCGGCGCGGAGTTCGTCGCCGTCCGGGAACAGGATCCGCGGAACGGCGTCGTCGCCGGTGGTGGGCTCGGGCAGGCGGGCGCGGAGGGCGAACAGTCGCTCCACCCGGCGGAATCGGCGTGTGGTCTTCCCGCTGGCGATCCCGCCGTCGGCGGTGTAAGCCGCCCACCAGCGGTCACCCGCGACACCCCGTTCGGTGACCGGAGCCTGCCGCAGCCGCTCACCGGCCAGGGACTTCACCGGGTAACGAGCGATCGCGGTGACCCGCCCGACCGATCGGGGTGGTCCCGGCGCAGCTGCGGATCCAGGCACGTCGGCATGGTGCCATCCGACGTCAAAATGCCGGCCGTCGGGAGGCAATGGCAGCATGGTCTCCGGGGACGCCGCGACCGGCCGCATCGCGGCGAGAAATTTCTTCGGGACCGTGTCGATCCGCGGGCCGCTCGTTCGACGTGGGGGTGCGAGGGCCGAGAGGCGGCCCCGCCGGATGAGGAGAACCTGATGTCGCAGTACATGCTGATCATGCGGGGCACCGACGAGTCGAACGCGGCGATGATGGCCGACGTCGAGGAGTTGATGGCCGCGACCCGTCAGTTCATCGAGGACACGGCGAAGGCCGGCGTGTACGTCGCGGCCGAAGGCCTGGACGATGCGCGCGAGGGCGTCGTGGTGCACTTCGGCGACGAGGCCCCGGTGGTCACGGACGGGCCGTACGGAGAGACCAAGGAGCTGTTCGGAGGCTTCTTCCTGCTCGACGTCGCCTCGAAGCAGGAGGCGGTCGAGTGGGCCAAGCGGGTCCCGGCGGTTCCCGGGTCCAAGATCGAGATCCGGCGCGTGCCGGGGGAGGACGAGGTCCCGCAGGACGGCGCGAAGTTCGTAGAGGACGGGGCCTTGAGCGAAAGCAGCGGCAAGCACTGATGGGTCCGGCCGACGTCGAGGCCGTCTGGCGGATCGAGTCAGCGCGGATCGTCGCCGCGCTGACCCGGTTCACCGGGGATTTCGGGCTGGCCGAAGACGCGGCCCAGGAGGCGGTGGCCGAGGCGCTGGTGTCGTGGCCGCTCGCCGCCCCGGCCAATCCGGCCGGCTGGCTGATGGCCACGGCCCGGCGGCGGGCGATCGACGCGATCCGCCGCCGGACCGCCCTGCACGACCGGTACGCCCTGCTGGCGGCCGGCCCGGCGGTCGACGACGAGATCGACCCCGACCGGATCGACGACGACATCCTGGCGCTGATGTTCGTCAGCTGCCATCCGGTGCTCTCCCGCGAGGCCCAGGTGGCGCTGACCCTGCGCGTGGTCGGCGGCCTGTCCAGCGAGGAGATCGCCCGCGCGTTCCTCGTGCCGGTGCCCACCGTGCAGGCCCGCATCACCCGGGGCAAGAAGACGATCGCGGCGGCCGGGGTGCCGTTCGAGCTGCCGGCCGCGGACGAGCGTCGGGAGCGGCTGAGCGGCGTGCTCAGCGTCCTCTACGTGATCTTCACCGAGGGGTCGACGGCCACGTCGGGTGACCGGCTGCTGCGCCCCGACCTCGCGTACGAGGCGATCCGGCTGGTCCGCACGCTGGCCGCGCTGCAACCGAACGAGCCGGAGGTGCACGGTCTGCTGGCGTTGTGCGAGCTGACGGCCGCGCGTTTCCCGACGAGGACCGGCCCGGACGGTTCGCCGGTTCTGCTGGAGGACCAGGACCGGCGGCGGTGGGACTACTCGGCGATTCGGCGTGGGCTGACCGCGCTGGTCAAGGCGTCGCCTCGCGGCCTCGGCCCCTACGGTCTGCAGGCTGCGATCGCCGCCGCCCACGCGTCGGCGCCCTCGGTCGAGGAGACCGACTGGGACCGGATCGTGCTGCTCTACGAGGCGCTCGGCCGGGTCGCGCCCTCGCCGGTGGTCGAGCTCAATCGGGCCGTCGCCGTGGCGATGGCCTCGGGTCCGGCGTCGGCCCTGGCCATTGTGGACGAGCTGATCGCCTCCGACCGGCTGCCCGGTTCGCATCTGGTTCCGACCGTGCGCGGGGAGCTGCTGGGTCGCCTCGGCCGGCACCGGGAGGCGCGGGCTGAGCTGGAGCTGGCGGCCCGGCTCTGCGCCAACCAGCGCGAACGGTCCGTGCTGCTGCGCAAGGCGGCCGCGCTGGACTGAGGGGCGTCGGCCAGCGCAGATCCGGTGAGTTGGGCTACGGGCGCGGCCAGCCGGTGAGGGCGGTGCGGACTTCTTTGATCTGTTCGGGCGTGAGACCGTACGGCGCGAAGCGTGCGTCGTTCATGGTGTCGAGGCGGTGTCCGGCTTCCCGGAAGTCTTGGTCGCCGAGACCGGGGTCGTAGGTGCGGCCCAGAGCGAGCAGCCGGGGGAGTGGATAGCGCCGGGTGGCGGCGGCGATGTCGATGAAGTCGCGTGCTTCGGCGCGGGAGGCAGCGGCGGCGACTTTGCTGGCGAGGAGGTCGTCGGGGTGCATGACCGGTCCGACGTCGAGGATGATCGGGCCGCGGGTGTAGGGGAGCTGCGCGAGGGTGAGCTCGGTGCAGCGGTCTTCGAGCGTGACTGCCCACTCGATGTAGTCGAGGTCGAAGCCTTCGAAGAGGTCGGCCAACTCGTTCTGAGCATCGTCGGCGTGGACGGTGTAGCCGGCGGTCTCGAGGGCAGCGCGGACGGCGGTGGCCGCTGCGGGGACGGCTCGTTCGGCCGTCGTGAAGAGGTCGATGTCTTCGGTGGGCCGGTCAACCAGGCCGTGGGCGAGGAGTGCCTGCCCGCCGCCGAGTACGAAGCCGTGCGCTGCGGCGGCTTGCAGCGCGATGCGGGCGACGTCGTGCTGGAAGAGGTCTGGCGGGGTCATGGGGTCAGCGTGCCGGATCGAGCCACCGGGCGCGGGCCCGGCCTCTACGCCGCGCGGGCGCGCAGCTGGGGGTGTCGGCTCTCCCACGCGTGGAGTACACCGGGCGGTAGGAACAGCTCGCCCCACAGCTCCTGGAGCGTGCGGCCGTCGAGCCAGGCTTCCAGCTCGGCTTGCGACCGCGCCTCGGCGAGCACGATCTCGTACATCCAGCGAAGGAGGTCGCGTTGGTCGAGGTCGAAGACGCGATGGGCCTGCCAGAACAGGCGGTGCGGCAGTTCGACCTGGCCGCTGGTCGGCCCGTGGAGCCGGGCCAGGTCATTGGTGACGACCGGTAGACGACCGGGCCGCGCCCACGGCTTCGCGCCGGCGCTCGGGACCCGTCCGCTGTACATACCAGCAGGATAACCCCTGCATGACCGAGTGACGTGACCACGCTCGTGCGCCATGGGGGCGCCGACGGCGCGGATCGCGCCGTCGGGGGAGACGCCTCAGAGGTCGAGAACGATACGGGAACCGCGAACACGCGAGACGCACGGATAGATGACGTCGCGACGGCGGCGCTCCTCGGGCCGCAGCACGTAGTCCCGGTGGTCCGGCACGCCGGCGAGCACGCGGGTTTCGCAGCTCCCGCAGACCCCGTTCGCACAGGAGTAGTCCGTGCCCGGCTCGACGTCCTGCAGCACCGACAGCAGGCTCCGGTCGGCCGGTACCTGCAGGACCCGGCCGGAGCGGCGAAGTTCGGCCTCGAACGGCGTGCCGGGGAGCGTGCTGGCGGCAGAGCTCGCCAGGAACCGCTCCACGTGCAGCACCCCGCGCGGACAGGCGATCGGCATCAGCGCCTCGACCGCGTCGAGCATCGCTTCGGGGCCGCAGCAGTAGACGGCGGTTCCCGCAGGCGCGGCGCGGAGGATCGCCTCCACGTCGGGCCGCGGCTGCTGATCGGCCGGCGAGATCGTGACGTGCTGCGGGTGGGACCGGGCGAGCTGCTCGGCGAACGCCATCGCGGCCAGGGACCGACCCCGGTAGACGAGGTGCCACCGCGCGCCCTCGGTCGCCAGCTGCGCGATCATCGGGAGGAACGGGGCGATACCGATGCCACCAGCGAGGAGGAGATACGACGACGCGCCGACCAGCCGGAAGTGGTTACGAGGCCCGCGGATGCTGATCGTGGCGCCCGGTGCAAGCCGGTGGGCCTCGGCTGATCCATCGCCTCCGCCCGGTTCGCGCAGAACCGCAACACGGTACTTGCTCCGGACGGCCGGGTCACCGCAGAGGGAGTACTGCCGCACGCGGCCGGACGGCAGCACCAGGTCGATGTGCGCGCCGGGCTCCCAGTCGGGCAGCAGGGTCCGGTCAGCCGCCGCGAACTCCAGCGCGACGATGCGGTCGGCGACCGGCTGGACGGCTTGCACTGTTACCGCGATATCGGAGCGTCGTCCCCTGTTCTCCCGGCGGCCCCAGCGCGTCCTGCCGCTGGGCTTGAAGACGGAAAGAATCGTCGCGGTCCACAACATGGTGAGGAACAGCCCCATCGCGCCGACCAGCAGGATTCCGGTCCCACCGGGTTCGGCGGCAGGGTTTGCAGTGCGCGCCGCCAGTACCTCGATCCACTCTCCCTCGAAGGTGGCGAGAACCGGAAGGCTGAGCGCGATCAGCAGCTTGGCCAGCACCCAGCGGTGCCTGATCAGTCCCCAGGGCGTGCCGAGTGAAATCACCACGCCGGTGATGATCGCCAGGAAGACGCTCGGGATCGCCAGCGCGAGGTCGAAGGTGTTCATGAGCCGGTAGACGCTGTGCCGCACGTCGGCCTGGTCCGTGGTCACGCCCACGACGGACAGCGCGAGCATCGCGAGGGAGACGCCCAGCCAGCCGACGCTGATGCCGACGTGCAGGGTCAGCCACACTTTGCGCGAGACCCGCCCCAGCCGCGGGAAGCGCGGCTTGAGACCCACCGTGATCACCGTCGACAGCAGCATCCCGAGCCAGGGCACCTGGTGGGCGAGCAGGAACAGGAACTGCGCGGGGATGAAGAGTAGGTGGAACACGATCAGGATCCGCCGGGCGCGCGCGGCGGATTCCGCGCGGCCGAGCGCAGACCAGCTCCCGAACGACAACACGGCGGCACACGCGTACCCCACAGCCCCGGCGGTCTGGAACAGGGGATGGTGAGCGTCCTGCCGCGCGGCGACGAGAACGGCTGCGACGACCGCGAAGACGCCGAAGACGACCTGAAGAGCACGTGGACTGAGCGATCGGCTGAGCCGTTCCTGGAGGACCATGCGAGCAGCGTCGCCGTCGGTGCCGTGCTGGGGCGTCGGCCGATCTGCGAGAGCTCGTCGTCGGATCCGCCATGATCCGCTGCGTCGCGTACAACTTTCTACTGACGCGCGCGCCGGTGGTGCGCGCCTAACCTGAAGCACGATGAACGCGCACGACCTGCCGCAGGCCACGCCCTGGTACCGCCGCCGGCCCGTGACCGACACGGTTCTGGCGCTGGTCGTCGGGGTACTCACGGCAACCGGTGAATTCGGTACCAACGACTTCTTCGGGCCGACGCTCGTCGGACTCGACGACCGCTTTCCGCCACTGTGGCTCGGCGTACCGCTCGCCGTGGGACTCGGGGTGCTGACCCGATGGCGGCGGCGGCTTCCGGTGGCGCTGCTGACGGGAGCGCTGCTGGCGAACGCACTGGTGTCGGCGCACATTGCGGTCGTCGTCGCGCTGTACACGTTGGCCGAGCGCACCACCGCGTGGCCCAGGGTGGGCGTCGGCACGCTGGCCTCCATCGTCCTGGTGGGAGTCCCGATCTGGCGGTTCGCCGGCGCGGACGGCGCGATCCCGATCAGCACGGCGGTGTGCGTCGCGCCGGCGCTGCTGGGCATGTACGTCGGCACCCGGCACGAACTGGTGGAGCGCATCCGGGAGCGGGCCGAACGCCTTGAGCGCGAGCACCACCAGCGCATCGCTCGGGCCCGGAGCGACGAACGGGCTCAGATCGCCCGCGACATGCACGACGTCGTCACCCATCGGGTCTCGTTGATGGTGCTGCAAGCCACGGCCTTGGAGGTGTCGACAGGCAAGGGCGCGGTCGCGCTCGGACGACAGATTGGAGCGACCGGGCGTGAGGCGCTCGCCGAACTCCGTTCGCTGATGACCGTTCTGCGCAACGCGGACGACGCGCCGCTCGCACCCCAGCCAGGGTTAGCCCAGCTGGACGTCCTTGTGGAGGAGTCTCGGCGGATCGGCATCCCCGTGACCCTCGAGGTGACGGAGGCTGCGGGGCAGCGTCCACCATCGCTCGTGGAACACACGGCCTACCGGTTCGTCCGGGAGGCGCTGACCAACGTGCACAAACACGCGCCCGGAGCACGGACGCGGGTACGCATTGAGCAGAGTCCGCGGCTGCTGCGCCTGTCGGTGCGCAACGGCCGCGGGCAGCCGGTGGTCGATCCTCCGCTGCCGGTCGGCGGTCATGGGCTACTGGGGCTCGCGGAGCGGGTGCGATTGGTCGGTGGCGAGTTCAGCGCGGGCCCCACCGCGGATGGGGGCTTCGAGGTCGTCGCCGAGGTGCCGGTTCGCTGGGATGATACGCGGTGACGTCCCCGACCCGCGCGATCAAGACCCTGATCGCCGACGACGAGTGGATGGTGCGTTCGATGCTGCGCACCATTCTGGAGGCGACACCCGACATCGTGGTGACGGGCGAGGCCTCCGATGGCATCGAAGCCGTCGACCTCGCACAGACGGTGCAGCCCGACGTCGTCCTGATGGACATCCGGATGCCACGCGGCGATGGACTCACGGCGACCGAGCGGTTGGCGCTGCTGGATCCGCCGCCGCGCGTCGTCGTGCTCACCACGTTCGACCTCGACGAATACGTGCATGCCGCGCTGTGCAGCGGCGCCGTGGGGTTCCTGCTGAAGGACGCAACGGCCGGGGACATGCTCGCCGCGGTGCGCAGTGCAGCCCGTGGCGACGCGATGCTCTCCCCGCGCATCACTCGCCGGCTGCTCCGGAAGTTCGCCGAGCCGGCGCCGGACCGGCGCAGCGACGCCGCCCAGCGGCTCGGTGTGCTGACCGACCGGGAACGCGAGGTCCTCGGCGCCGTCGGCGGTGGCCTGTCGAACACGGAGATCGCGGCCACCCTCTACATGAGTGAGGCGACTGCGAAGACCCACGTCAGCCGCATCCTCGCGAAACTGGGCCTCAGCAACCGGGTACAAGCGGCGATCCTCGCACACCGATCCGGCTTGCTCGACTGAGCGCCGACCGAAGGCGGTGGGCAGCCCGATTCGGCGGCGGCCGGCACCGTTGCGCCCGACGTACAGTCGGTCGCGTGGAGGCTCGCAACATCAACCGGAACGGCACCCGCCTGCACGCACTGTGGCGGCCCGGAACCGGTGTTCCCCTGGTGGTCGTCCCCGGAGTCATGACCGACGCGCGCGGATGGCGTCACGTCGTCGCCGCGATCGACCGTCCCGAGCCGGTGCTCGTTCTCAACCGACGCGGGCGGGAACCCAGCGGTCCGCTCGGCCCCGGCTACGGGGTCGAGGTGGAGGTGCTCGATCTGCTGGCCTGGCTGGCGTCGCTCGACGAGCCGGTGCGGCTGTTCGGGTGGAGTTACGGCGGCCTCGTCGCGCTCGAGGCCGCGACGAGAATCGAGACGGTCGAGCACCTGATCGCCTACGAGCCGGTGGTGTCTCCGTTCGGAGCCGCGGCCGTTCCCGCGTTGCGTGCGGCCGTCGCCGCCGGCGACTTGGATCGCGCCGTGGAGGTGGTGAACCTCGACGTCTCGCGGTACTCACCGGAGCACGTCGCGGCGCTGCGCGCCTCGCCGGCCTGGGAGCCCCTGCGCGTGTGGGCCGCGCCGGTGGCTGAGGAGCTCGCAGCGATCAACGCCTTCGCTCCGGACGCGCAGCGATGGGCCCGGCTCACGGTGCCGACCGACCTGGTGATCGGCGAACAAAGCCAGGACGCCGAGCCGTACGGCCTCGCATTCGACGCGGTCGCCGGGATGCTGTCGAGCGCCGCTGTGCACGTCCTGCCCGGCCAGGGCCACCTCGCCCACGTCGACGGGCCGGAGCAGCTGGGGCACCTCGTCAGCCGCATCGTCGCCGACCGGGAAACGACGCCTGCGGAGGCGCGGCCCTGACCGCGGCGCCGGTCCGGTCACCGGACCGTCACGACGAGGTCGGTGCCGGGGTGGCGTCCAGCTTCTGGCAGGCCGGTGCGGCGCCGAAGGCGTCCCGGACCGATTGTCCGGCACCGGTCGTCGTGTCACGCAGCAAGCCGACCAGAGCGGTCACCTCGCGTGCCGCGTCGCTGAGCGCGTTCTTGACGCCCACCAGCGCCGTGCCCATCGCCCTGGCGGAGTTCGCAGCAGCCACCTCGTCGGCAGCAGTTCCGAGTTGGTCGACTTCCATCCGGACGTCGTCGGCCTGCGCGGCCAGCTGCCGCTGAGCTTCCTCCACCTCCGCACCGGCCTCGGGCGGTACGGCGGTGACCGCCGTGTTGAGCGCCGCAGCGGACTGCCGCGTCTCGGCGACGCGGTCGCGGACCTGAGTCCTCGCCTCGTCGAGCGACGCCCGCGATCCAGCCGGGGCGAGCTGAAGCGTCTGCCCCGACCGGACCGACGCCCGCAAGTCTGCCGATGCCGCGCAGACGCCGTCGGCCCAGGCAACGGCTGCGGTCGTGGACGGTTCGGTCTCCGAGGGCGTCGTCGATTCGCCACAGCCGGAGAGGAGCAGAGCGCAGGACGAGACCGTGAGCACCAGTATCGATCGAGTCGAGGCCATACGAGCAGGGTTCGTCGTGGCCCCGCTCACCGCCTCATCCATCGCGAGTGAATGGCGTGCCGGCGCGGACCAGGCGACGCCTCGACCGCGCCGGTCGGCCGGCGAGCCGAGGCGTCCGCCCGGTGGGTGGATCAGTACTTGACCTCGCGGCCGTGCACGGTCAGGGCGTAGATCACCAGGACGTCGAGCGCGATGGCGATCGTGGACCAGACCGGGTACGCGGCGAGGAAGGTGATGTTGGCGACGATGCTCACCGCAGCGATGAGGACTGCGATCGCCTGAGCCCAGGGCTTCCCGAGCAGGATGCCGACGGCGGCCGCGATGGCGACGCATCCGATGATCAGGTGGATCCAGCCCCACACCGTGTAGTCGAGGCTGATCAGCAGGCCGTCCTGAGTGACCAGGTAGTACTCGTCGTTGATCAGCGCGGCCAGCCCTTGGATGATCTGGAACGTGCCGACGATCACCAGCATGATCGAGGCGAAGAAAATCATGCCCACCCACGCGGTCGCCCGGGAGCGCTCCGGCGACGTCGGCGGTGCGGTGGGCGCCACCTGCGGCTGTTGTGTCTCGGACATGCCTATCTCCTTGCTAGATAGGGTCGGAACACGAGCGGAATCGGGATGCATCGTCGCGCCGAGCGAGGAGCGGCGCGCCATCCGCGGGGGATGAACACCGGCTGTCGACGAACGGCGGGCGACCGTCAGGCGCGTCTGGACCCGCGCCGCGAGCCGGGCCAAGTCTTCGTCGAGCACCCGTCCCAGCACCGCGGTGAGCAGCAGGGCGAAGGAGAGTACGTACAGCCAGCCGATGTAGGTGAAGGCCAACCCGATCGTGCCGTAGCGCTCCTCGCTGACCCGCAGCGTGCGCGGCAAGTACAGGCCACCCGCCGGGCGCAGGGCCAGCATCAGGAGCCCGTAGATCACGCCGCCCGCGACGAGCTTGCGTAGCGGCACTCGCCCGGCCAGCAGCACGCGGGGAACGAGGATGGTCAGGGCGCAGTCAGCGAGGAAGAGGGCGGCTCCGGAGGAGACGCGGGGGAACCAGAATCCCTCCGTCACCGCGCCGATGACGCGTGTTCCCACCATCAGCAACGCGAGGGTGAGCACCGTGGCCAGCCAGCGCCAGAGTGCCCGCACACCGTGCGGGGTGCCCGTGACTTCCCACACCGCGGCGTAGGCGCGGGTCAGCGCCCGCGCCAAGCCGGTCGTCGAGAGCAGCACGATGACGCAGCCGGCCACGCCGAACGAGCTGAGCCCGGACTGTCCGAGAGCGTCCCGGAAGAGCTCCTGAGTGGCCGCCGGCAGGTGCACGGTGTCCGACAGTGCTGCCCGGAGCCGCTGTCCGAACAGCGCGCCGAGCATGAGCAGGAGCGGGAAGACCGAGGTGAACGCCTGCGCCGCGAGCGTCATCGACCGGTCGAAGATCTGGACGCGCAGCAGTTCGCCGGCGGTGTGGGCCAACACCTGTCCGATCCGGTGCCCGAGTAGTAGCCCGACACGGGGCCGCAGCCAGGCCGGTACCGGGAACAGATCCGGCGAGATATCGCCGAGAGGTCTGGGAGCGGCGGGGCCGCGATCCTCCGTGGGATCCGGCATGAGCTACCTCGCCTGGCTTGAGGACGAGCGACGGGCGTTGCTCATCGTCGCCTTCGACGGTGGCGACCGGCCCATCCCGTGCGGGTGAGCTGGGTCTGCCCGCCTGCTCATCTGCTGCGGGTGACGACGCACCCGGACGGCAGCGTCGAGACTCGTCCGGTGCGGAAATGGCTGAGGTGGCCGGCGTTCGAACGACGCGACCTACGCAAGAACCTCGTGGCCGGGCTGCCTGGGGCGATCAGCAGCGTGCCCGACAGCATGGCCGCGAGTGTCCTGGCCGGAGTGAACCCCGTCCACGGTTTGTACGCGAGCATCTTCGGCAGGGTCGGCGGAGGCCTTACCGCTAGCTCGCGCCTGATGGTCATCACCACGACCGGCGCAGCGGCGCTGGCCGCGGGATCCGCCGTGGCGGCGGTGCCCGCTGCGGATCGGCCGCGTGCGCTGTTGTTGCTCACCTTGATGGCCGGGGGATTGATGATCCTGGCCGCCGTGGCGAAACTCGGCCGCTACACCAGGTTCGTGCCGCACTCGGTCATGATCGGGTTCCTCTCCGGCGTCTCGGCGAACATCTTCTTCGGCCAGCTCCCGGATCTGGTGGGCGCCGAGGCCACCGGGCCCTTCGCGCTGGCCAAGGCGTGGGATCTGCTGTTGCACCCCTCCCGGATCACGTCCGGCGCGCTGCTGGCCGGGCTGTTCGCCCTCGGAGTGTTGGTGGCCCTGCGCCGCACCAGGATGGCCGCGTTCTCCACGCTGGTCGCTCTGGTCGTCCCCAGCGTCGTCGTCGCGGTCCTCGGGGCGGATAGCGTGCCCCTGGCCGGTGACGGCGGTGCGATCCCGAGCGGCCTGCCGACACCGACGCTGCCGCGCCTGTCGGATTTCTCGTTCAGTCTGCTCGCCGGCGCGTTCGCGGTCGCGGCGGTGGTCCTGGTTCAGGGCGCCGGGGTCAGTGAGGCCGCGCCCAACCCGGACAAGAGTCGATCGGACGCCAACCGGGATTTCCTGGCGCAGGGCGTCGGCAACATCCTCGCCGGACTGTTCCGCGGGCAGCCCGTCGGCGGGTCGGTCGGCCAGACGGCGGTGAACGTGGCGGCCGGAGCGACCGGCCGCTCCGCCGCCATCTTCTCGGGCCTATGGATGGCGGTGCTGCTGCTGCTCTTCTCCGGGCTGGTCAGCTCGGTAGTGACGTCCTCGCTCGCCGCGGTGCTGATCTTCGCGGCGATCGGCTCCTTCCGGATCGACGACGTGCGCGCGATCCTGCGCACCGGCCGCATCTCCCAGATCGCCGTGGTCACGACGTTTCTCGCGACGCTGTTCCTACCGGTGGCGGCCGCTGTCGGCATCGGGGTGGCACTGTCGCTGATCCTGCAGCTCAACCAGGAGGCCCTGGACCTGAAGGTGGTGGAGCTGACCCCCCGGGACGACGGTGCATTCTTGGAGCAGCCGTGTGCCCCCCGGCTGGAGTCGCGCCAGGTCGTACTCCTGGATGTGTACGGAAGCTTGTTCTACGCCGGGGCCCGGACACTCCAAGCCCGGCTTCCCGATCCGGCCGACGCCGAGCACCCGGTGGTGGTGCTGCGGCTGCGCGGGCGGGCGCTGCTGGGGGCGACGGCCTTCGCCGTTCTGACCGACTACGCCGAGCGGCTGGCCGACGCGGGCGGACGGCTCTACCTGAGCGGGGTGGATCCCGCGGTCCTGCGGCAGATGCGGAGAATGCGGACCGTCGAGCAGGTGCCGGGTGTTCGGGCCTTCGAGGCCAGCGACGTGGTCGGCGAGTCGAGCCTGGCGGGCTATCACGCCGCCAAACGCTGGCTCGAGTCGGTGAGCTGAACCTCGGGCAGGGTGTGGGCGGGCCCCGTTCGCGGGTCAGAGGATGCCGCGTTGGCGGGCGATCGCGACCGCCTCACTGCGCCGGGCGGCGCCCAGCTTGCGGTAGATGGCTCTCAGGTGGGCCTTCACGGTGTTGACCGAGACGCCGAGAAGCCCAGCGATCTCCGCGGCGCTCAACATCGTGGGCAAGTAGCGCAGGACTTCGATCTCCCGCTCGCTCAGGCCCTGGGCGATCGCCATGTCGGCGGAGACCCCGGTGCCCGCCCGCACTTCGCTGATGATCTGATCGAGGAACGGCGTCTCGCCGCCGAGCAGTCGCAACCGCTGCATGATCGCGTCGAGGCGGCTGTCGGCCATCGTGAAAAAGGGACGGCGAATCCCTTCGCGTGCGGCCAAGGCGACCGTGTCGCGGAGCTGGTCGACCGCCTGCATAGCGTGTCCACGCGCGTCGGCGACGATGGCACCGAGCACACCGGCCTCCACGGTGGCGACGGTCTGGGTCAGCGTGGTCGGGCTGTACCGCAGCAGTTCCTCGGCGCGCCGCAGGTCGTGGGCGGCGAATGCGAACCGGGCGCGGGCCACTCGGTGGGCGAAGTCGAGTGTGGCGTCCGGAGCGAGCGTGATGTCTGCCCGGTGGGGCTGCTCGGACCCGCCGGAGGCGAGGTCCACCTCGGCTTCGATCAGCGACATCCAGCGGTCCAGCGTGGGGGCGTGCAGTCGAGGGCTGCGTTCACGACGGGCCTCGTCGAGGAAGAGGCGTGCTCGGGTCGGCTCCCTGCGGGTCACCGCCAGCCTGGCCTCGATGCCGAGCGCAACGAGCCGCTGTGCGGCTTCCGGGTTGCCGTGGTGGGCATGGGTGCCCTGACGCAGTGCCTCTTGGGCGGCGTCGAGGTCGTGACGCTCCAGCTCGACGAGTGCTTGGGCGAAGTGGGCGGCCACCGTCTGCAGTGAGTATCGCCAGCCCCTCCGCTCGGCCAGGGTGCGGACGCCGGTGGCGAGTTGGGCGGCCTCGTCGGCCGAACCACAGAAGATCTGCAGCAGCGCCAGGTGGCCGGTGGCGTTCATCTCGGTCAATTCCAGGTCCGCCGTGCGCGCTGCGCTGGCGGCAGCTCGGAGGTCGCGGGCTGCGGCCTCCGGTCGGCCGGTCCACAGCAGTGCGAGACCCCGGTGATTGAGGGCGACGGCGCGTTGCTGGGTGGCGACCAGGCCGTCGGCCGACGCGTCGGCGGCGAGCAGGTCAAGCAGCTGGGTGCTGACCGCGATGACCGCCCGCATGTTCCCGACGGCACGTTCGGCCAGCATCTCCGGGGTCAACAGCATGAGCTCGGTGGGGCGGCGAGTGGCGGTGTCACCCCGCTGCCCGAGCATCTCCCGGGCGCGAGCGATACGTGCCGGGATGGCCTCGTAGTTGCCGGCCTGGAAGAGCAGCACCACGCTGCAGAAGATCAGCTCCGGCGTCGACGAGCTCTGGTCCGGCGGCACTCGTTGGAGGATCTTGAGGAACGCGTCTTGCTGCGGGGAGAGGATGAGTGGGGCGCCCTGGGTGGCGACGAGCTGTCCGACGTAGGGCCAATCCTGAGCGGCGAGGGAATGGTCCAACGCCTCCAGGACCGAGTTGTTCGCGGCGTACCACCGGGCGGCCCGGCGGTGCAGTTCGGCCACCGCCGCGGGGTCCTCCAGCGACAGCCGGTGCCTCAGCGCGTCGCGCATCAGGTGGTGGTAGCGGAACCACAGCGGTTTGGCGCCGAGCCGAACGACGAAGTCGTTGCTGTGTTCCAGCTGTTCGAGCGTGCGTTGTCCGTCGTGTCGCGCCGTGATCGCGTTGGCGAGGCCGGCACAGAGCCGCTCGCAGATGCTCGTCTGCAGCAGGAACCGGCGTTCGTTCGCGGGCCAGTTGGCCAGGACCTCGTTGGTCAGGTAGTCGTCGATGCTGCGGATGTCCCCGGCGAGGTCGGCGATCGAGCGCCCGCCGTTGCCGTCGGCGAGGAAACCGGCACCGAGCTGTAGCCCGGCCGCCCACCCTTCGGTCCGCTCGAGCAGTTGTCCTACCTCGGCCGCGGCCAGCTCGAGCCCGTGCCCGTGCGCCAGGGCGGCGGCCTCCTCATCGGTGAACATCAGGTCGTCCGCTCGGATCTCGGCGACCTGGCCCTCCGCACGGAGGCGTTGCACGGCCAGTGCGGGTAGCTGCCGACTGATGAGGACGAGGCGCAGCGGCGTCGGTGGCCGCCGGAGCAGATCGTTCATCTCCTGCAGCACCCGCGGATCGTCGATCTCGTGGAAGTCGTCGAGGACCAGCACTGTCTTGTTCGACAGCTGCCCGAACCCGGAGCTCAACAGCCGGCCGCGTTCCCGCTCGTCCGTGGGGACGGACCGTAACTCGGCGAGTGCGTGGTTCGGCGGGACGATGCCGGCGGCATCGAGTGCCGCGAGGACGTACCCCCAGAAGCGCTGCGGGTCGTTGTCGTGCTTGTCCAGGCTGAGCCAGGCGACCGGAGCGGTCCGCGTGCGTGCCCAGGTCGAGACCAGCATGGTCTTGCCCCAGCCGGCACCCGCACAGACCAGCGTCACCGGGTTCTGCACCCCGGCATCGAGCAGGCTGAACAAGCGCCGACGATCGACACCGGGACGAAGTCTCCGCGGGGGCGCTGTCTTGGCGACGACCAACACGGGAAGCGCGCCCGGATCGACGGGCTGCCCGAGGGCCGTCACGGAGTCCGACCGGCGCGTCGTATCTGGATCACGGCGATCCACGCCGCAAAGGCACTGCCGGCGGCGAGTGCCCCCAGAGCGGGCCCGTAGTCGCCGTACCGGGTGAAGGAGAACGCCATGAGCAGTGGGCTCAGGAACCCGGCGATTCCGGCGATCGCACAAGTCACCCCGGTGACCAGGCCAATCATCGTCGGCGGCACGGTCGCGGCGATCTGGGCGATGACGGTGGTGTTGACGATGCCGAGGCCGACCGCCAGAACGGGCAGGGTACCGGCCAGCGTCAGGGCCAACGGCGGGGTGAACGCCTGCACCGCCGTGGCGACGGCGAGAACGATCATCGCGGCGGCGAGGGGCCGTGCCGGCGTCAGCCGATCCGCCAGCCACCCGCCGACGGGCCGGGTGAACACCGAGACGAGCACGAACACCGCCAGCACGTCACCGGCCCGAGCCGCACCGAGGCGGTAGGTGTTGACCAGGTAGAGCGGCAGGGTGGCGGAGAACGTCGCGAACAGGGCGAGGCTGACCGTGTACCAGAGGGTCGCCTGTCGGGTGATCGGCAGCCGCAGCACCGCGGCGACCCTGATTCGCGCCGCTCCCGCGCGCGGTGTCTGCGCCGGCGCGTTGCGCGCAGCCGCGCCCGCGACCAGCGCGAACACGCCAAGAGCGGCGGCGGTGACCAGATAGGGCGCGGCCATGCCGTACTCCTGGGTCAGCCGGACCGCGGTGAACCCGCCGATCGCGTTACCGCACAGGCCGGCGCCGACCGCACCGATAGCGAGGCCCCGATGAGCGTCGGGGAACCAGGCACTGACGAACGGCACCCCGACGGTGAGCATGGTGCCCGCGACGCCCAGCAGCGTCGCACCGATCAGCAGACCCCCCACCGATCGAGTTCCGAACGTGGCGAGCACCAGCAACGCGACGATCGTCGCGCCGGTCACCAACACGAAAACCAGCCGACCACCGAACCGATCGGTCAGCGCGCCGACCGGTACCCGCCCCAGCGTGCCCACGACCACGGGTAACGACACCGCGAGGGCCTGCTGCATCGGAGTCAGCCCGAGAGCGTCGTCCAGCAGCGGCGCCAGCGGCGCCATCAACGCCCATGCCCAGGAGGCGAGCACGTACCCCAGGACCGCGACGGCGAGCATCGCGCGACGGTCCGGCCGCCTCGTCGGTGCGGTCACGGTACGAGCCACTGCCATCACGGCACCCCCGGTGTCCCCAGCGGACTATTCCAGGCATGCTTGCAGCGATCAATGGCATTGTCTGGCTACGGCCTCAGTGTCTGGGTGTCGCCGTCTTCAGTCGAAAACGGTCGACCAGTCGTCTTTCATGCTGACGACCGTCCAGCCGAGCCGGTCGGCCTCGTCGAAGGCTTCCTCGGCACCCGCCGCGTAGGCGAACTCCCGATCCTTGTCGTCGTGCCGGACGAGCAGACGCAGGAACGGCTTGTCCGCATGCTGGGTGAAGTGCAGCATCGGGACGTCGCCGTTCGAGTTGCCTGCGGCGAGCAGCGGTCGACGGCCGGTTCGATTCCAGATCCGCACGGGCTTCTCGTCGCCGTCGTCCAGGTAGTCGGCCTCCGGACGGCGGATGATCGTGCCGCCGCTCTCGTCGCCGCGGTAGGCCAGCGCGACGGCGCTGCCGATGACCCGCTCCCGGGAGATGCCGTACACCTCCTGGCTGATCGGCCGCATGAAGTCCCGTCCGCCGCCGGACACGATGTAGTTGGCGAAGCCGTGGGCGGAGAGGTAGTCGAGCAGCTCGACCATCGGCGTGTAGCCGCAGCGCAGGTAGGCCCGGCCCAGCGTCGGGTGCTCCGCGGTACGCAGGAACTCGCCGGCTCCGGCCTCGAACTCCTCCACGGAGATCCCACCGTGGGCAGCCAGGATGCCGCCGGCGATCACGTTGGCGTTGCGGTCGTCGCCGGCGTAGTGCTCGACCAGCGCCGCGTCGAGCCATCCGTAGTCGCGTTCGTACGCCGACTTCCACGGTTGCCGGTCCCGTAACGCCGGATCGGCCTCGGCCATCTCGACGAATCGACGCAGGATGAAGTCGAGCTGGATCGGCAGTGGTTTCTCGCACCACAGTGTTCCGTCGTTGTCGAACACGGCCACGCGTTCTTCCACCGGCACCTCGGAGGAGGCGCGCCGGACGAACTCGACGATGCTGCGCTTCGCGTCGCCCTCGCGCCAGCTGGGGAGCGCCGGTCGATCTTCAGGAATGGAGGTCACCGGTCCACCATCGGCCGGCACGTGGTGCGCGGCCTCATCCCGCACGAGTGATCGCAGCGCACGGCACTTCGGCTCGCGGCGGCCAGGGACTCCGGTCCTCGGAACCTTCATCCACGCCGGATGAGGCGGCCGGAGGAGTGCCCATCGTTCACTCGCCAGGAACGGTACTGATCTGTCCACGACGTGGAGGCCAACGATGCCGACAGACCGGCCCAACATTCTCGTCATCTGGGGTGACGACATCGGGATCGCCAACCTGAGCTGCTACACCGATGGGCTGATGGGCTACCGCACGCCGAACATCGACCGCATCGCCGCCGAGGGCGCCCGCTTCACCGACTACTACGGCGAGCAGAGCTGCACCGCGGGACGCGCCGCCTTCATCTGCGGCCAGAACCCGATCCGTACCGGCCTCACCAAGGTGGGCATGCCGGGCGCGACCGTCGGACTGCAGCCGGAGGACCCGACGATCGCGACCGCGCTCAAAGCACACGGCTACGCGACCGGCCAGTTCGGCAAGAACCACCTCGGCGACCGCGACGAGCACCTGCCGACGGCGCACGGGTTCGACGAGTTCTTCGGGAACCTCTACCACCTCAACGCGGAGGAGGAGCCCGAGCTCGAGGACTACCCGACGCCGGAGGAGATGCCCGACTTCCACAAGCGGTTCGGTCCGCGCGGGGTCATTCACTCCTGGGCGGAGAAGGACGGCACGCAGCGGATCGAGGACACCGGTCCGCTGACCAAGAAGCGGATGGAGACCGTCGACGAGGAGTTCCTCGCGGCCGCGTCCGGCTTCATCCGGGACAAGGCCACCGCCGAAGAGCCGTTCTTCATGTGGTTCAACTCCACCCACATGCACTTCCGCACCCACGTCAAGCCCGAGAGCAGGGGCCAGGCGGGGCGGTGGCAGTCCGACTACCACGACGCGATGGTCGACCACGACAAGCTCGTCGGCGAACTGCTGGGGCTGCTCGACGAGCTCGGCATCGCCGAGAACACCATCGTCGTCTACTCCACCGACAACGGTCCGCACATGAACACGTGGCCGGACGGCGGCATGACGCCGTTCCGCGGGGAGAAGAACTCCAACTGGGAGGGCGCCTACCGGGTACCCGCTGTGGTGCGGTGGCCGGGACGGATCACCCCGGGCACCGTGTTCAACGGGATGGTCAGCCACGCCGACTGGTTCCCGACGCTGCTGGCCGCCGCCGGCGTGCCGGACATCGTCGATCAGCTGAAGGCCGGCGTGGAGCTGAACGGCACCCGGTTCAAGGTGTGCCTCGACGGCCACGATCAGACGGCGTACCTCACCGGGGAAGCCGAGGAGAGCCCACGCCGGCACTTCTTCTACGTCTCCGACGACGGCGACCTGACCGCGGTGCGGTTCGCACACTGGAAGCTGGTCTTCATGGAGCAGCGGGCCCCCGGAACGCTGCGGGTGTGGGCCGAGCCGTTCACCCCACTGCGGGTGCCGAAGATCTTCAACCTGCGCACCGACCCGTACGAGCGGGCCGACATCACCTCGAACACCTACTACGACTGGGTGCTCGACCACGCATGGATCGTGGTGCCGATGCAGTCGTACGTGTTCAACATGCTTCAGAGCTTCGCCGAGTTCCCGCGGAGGCAGGAGCCGGCCAGCTTCAGCCTCGAGCAGGTACTGGCGAAGTTGCAGACCGGGATCGGCAGCGCGTGACCGAGGCGACCTTTTCGCTCGGTCATCGACCCCAGCCGGCGGACGACATGGTCTGGGTCCCCGGGGGCACCTTCCGGATGGGATCCGACGAGCACGGGCCGGAGGAGGCTCCGGCCCGCTCGGTACAGGTGGACGGGGTCTGGGTCTGCCGGACCACGGTGACGAACGCGGCTTTCACCGCGTTCGTCACCGCGACCGGCTACCGGACGGTCGCCGAGCGGCCGCTGGACCCGGCCGACTTCCCCGGCGCTCCGCCGGAGAACCTGGTGGCGGGGTCCATGGTGTTCGTCGGCACGGCGGGCCCCGTCGATCTGCGCCACCTCAGCCAGTGGTGGGCGTGGGTTCCGGGCGCCTGCTGGCGGCGTCCGGAGGGTCCGGGCAGCAATCTCGACGGCCGGGCGCACCATCCGGTGGTGCACGTGGCCTACGAGGACGCCGCGGCGTATGCGGCGTGGATCGGGCTCGCGCTGCCCACCGAGGCGCAGTGGGAGCACGCGGCGCGCGGCGGCCTCGACGGGGCGCCCTACACCTGGGGCGACGCCCCCGAGACGCCGCAGCAGCGCCGGGCCAACTACTGGCACGGCGACTTCCCCTGGCGGGCCGAGCCGGGCTACGGGGCGACCACGCCGGTCGGCTCGTTCCCGGCGAACGGCTACGGCCTGGCCGACATGGCTGGCAACGTCTGGGAGTGGACGCAGGACTGGTACGCCGAGCGCCGTTGGGTGGACCTGTCACCCTGTTGCGCGCCTCGTGACCCCCGTGGCGGGAAGCGGGAGCAGAGCTACGACCCCGCACAGCCACAGATCAGGATCCCCCGCAAAGTCATCAAGGGCGGCTCCTTCCTCTGTGCGGACAGCTACTGCCTGCGGTACCGGCCGGCGGCGCGGCGGCCCCACATGATCGACACTGGAATGAGCCACATCGGCTTCCGCTGCGTGTCGCGGGCCGCGCACTGAGATTCGCCGGGCCCGCGAACTCCGTCGCAGCCACCCGGGAGCGCTGAGGCTTTCATCCACGCCGGGTGAGGCGAGGCGGACCGCTGGGCAGGACGCTCGGCCGGTAGCTTCCCTGCATCTCGGAGGACCACATGACCGGTATGAATGCGCCGATGACCCCCGCGCCGCGGCCGGCCGTGAACGCCGGCTTGCTCTGGGGCGGCGGCGCCGCGACCGCTGCGGTCGCGGCGCTGATCGCGATCGTCGGCATCCTGGTCGGCCGCGGATTGTTCGACGTGGCCGTGCTGGCCCCCGAGGAGAACGGCGTCTGGGGTGACGCGTCCACCGGCTGGTACGCCGTGATGGCTGCGCTGGCCGCCCTGGTCGCGACCGGGATCGCCCACGTGCTGCTGCTCACCACGCCACGACCGATGAGCTTTTTCGGGTGGGTGGTGGGGCTGGCGACGGTGGCCGCCATGCTCGCGCCCTTCGTGACCGACGCGAGCCTCGGCTCGCGGCTGTACACGGCCGGGCTGAACTTCGTTCTCGGCCTCGCGATCGGGTCGCTGGTCGCCGGGACGGCGAGGAGCGCGGTCGTGCGAGCCCCGGCGCGTCCGGCACCGGGGCAGGCTCCTTACGGATATCGCTGATCGGCGGGCGGGCCGGCGCACAGCGGTGCGCCGGCCCCCGTATCGGTGACTGCCCGTACGGAGACCGGCGCGGAATCTAGGAGGCCAGGATCCGGGCCTTCTGCTGCTCCACCTCAGCGTCGGTGAGCACGCCCTGCGCCTTCAGCTCGCCGAGCTGCTTGAGCTGCTCCAGTTTCGCCGACATGGCGTCCGGCGGCGGGGTGGGCTGCGGTGCCGGCTGTGGGGGCGGCGGCGGAGCGTAGTACGGCTGCTGCTGGGGCTGTGCGTACTGCTGCTGCGGCGCCGGCTGCTGCGCCGCCGCCTGCTGCGACCACCGGCCGGCCTGCCGCCGGGAGACGCGGTTGGACACAGTGGTCGCGGTGCCGGCGACCACCGCGGTACGGGCAATGCCACGAAGTAGACCCGGCATCAGACTCCCCTTCCTCCCGCGACGGCCGCGCGTTCGGCGTCCGCCTCGATGTCGTCCAGCGTCGCCAGCAGTTGCTGGACCGGGATACGGCCACCCGCGACGAGGCGGGCGCCGGAACGGCGCAACGCGACGGCGAGCGGCGCCGCCCACAGGTTCTCGTAGACCAGGATCGCGGCCGCCGCGCCCGGCTCCAGGATCTCGCCGGCCTCGCGCAGGTCGTCGCCGCCGAGCATGCCCGACGACGCGCCCTGGAACACCCCCAGCCCGCTGAACTCGACGGCGCTCTCGTCCAGTGCGATGACCGTGCCGTCGACGTTCTTGCGGACGAACATGATGTCGAGGATCCGGACGATTCCCCGGTCCACCAGGTCGACCAGGAGCGGCAGCGCAGTGCCGTCGAGGCTGCCCTGGGGGAACTCGATGCAGAGGTAGTCGACCGGACCCATCTCCTGCAGGTCGTCAGCCATCGGTTGGTCTCCTGCCCATGGTTTCTCCTCGGATTCGTCGTGGACGGTGCCGGCCGGGGCGGGGGCAACGCCGGACGAAGTCCAGCGTGCGCTGTCGGGGGAGGGTCAACGTCATCCGCCGGGGATGAACGGCGGGCCGCGGCAGCGCTCGCGCACGGCACAGCCGTCGCAGGGCGTTCATCCCTACCGGATGAGGCGACGGTGGCGGTTGCCGTGGAAGGTCGGCGGGACTTGGCGAGCACCTCAGTGGGGTGCGGCCACCTGGTGCGGAGGAAGAGACATGACAGCGACTCCCTCGCCCGCGACCTCACCCGGCGGGCAGCCGACAGCCGGGCAGCCGACAGCGGCGGACCAGAGCCTCGCCCCGGAGCCGCACCACGACGGGGACACCAGGCCGCCCGGGGCCGTGCCCGACGACGACGAGCTGGTAAGGCTCCGCGCCGAGGTGGCTGCGTTGCGCGAGCGTCTCGCCGCCCCGCCCCGGCAACGAACCGGAATCACGACGGCGCGTCGCTTCGTCGCCGCGACCCTGGTGGTGATCGCCGCATTCGCGCTCGTCACCAGCGTCGTCGGGCTCTGGGCGGCGCGGACCACGCTGGAGACCGACCGCTGGGTCGCCACGGTCGCGCCGCTGCCGCAGGACCCGAAGGTGTCGGCGGCCGTCGCCGAGTACGCCACGACCGAGTTGTTCCGGGTGCTCGACGTCGACCAGCGACTGCGCGAGGTGCTGCCGCCGCAGGCCGGGTTCGTGGTCGGACCGCTCACCGGCCAGATGCGTGAGCAGGTCCGCCGGACCGTCGACACCGTCCTGACGAGCGACCGGTTCCAGGCCATCTGGGTCGGGCTGAACCAGGAGCTCCACCAGCGTCTGCTCGCGGTGATCGAGGGGGAAAGCGACCTGATCACCGCGCGCGACGACCGCATCCAGATCAACCTGTTGCCGCTGATCAACCAGGTACTGCGAGAGCTCAGCGCCGAGCTGCCCACCCTGTTCGGCAAGCAGATCAGCCTTCCCGACCTGAGTAGCGGCGAGATCCCAGCGAACCTGCGGGCCCGCGTGGAGTCGGCCCTCGGCGTCGCCCTCCCGGCGAACTTCGCCCAGTTCACCGTCTACGACGCCGGTCAGCTCCAGGCGGCCCAGGAGGCGGTGGCGACCGCGAAGCGGGACCTGGCGATCTTCGTCGGTGCCACCATCGTGCTGCTGCTCGCGGCGTTCGCCATCTCGCCGCTGCGCCGGCGCACCGCGGTCCAACTCGGTATCTGGCTCGTCATCGCGGCGGTGGCGATCACCGCGATCCTGCGCGCGATCCGACGGCAGGTCCTGGCCGAGGTGCCGGACGGTGTGTATCGCGACGGCGTGGACGCCGCTCTGACCACCGTGCTCAGTTCGCTCCGGGAGCGTGGGACGCAGCTGATCTGGATCGGGATCGCGCTCGCGCTGATCGCCTACCTGGTCGGGCCGGGAGTGCTCCCGGTCTGGCTGCGCCGACAGGTGCGCCGCGGCGCGGCGGGCGGCGTGCGCTGGACCCGGACCGGAGCCGGTGCGCTGGCCACCCGAGGGCCGGGCTTCGTCGTGCGCTACCTCGACCCGCTGCGCATCGTCGGCTTGGTGGTGGCCGGCATCCTCGCGCTGGTGTTCTCGTCGTGGACCGCCCTGCTGATCATCCTGGTCGTGCTGGTCGCGTACGAGGTGACGGTCACCCTCATCGGCCGCGGGCAGCAGGAGCGCCTCGCCTGACCGCGTCAGCGCGCTGAGCCGCGTGGCGGGGGAGACTCCGTCGGGGCGAGCGGCTCGGCCGGCCGACCGCCTGCCAGCAGTCTGTTCAGCCAGGAGGCGGACGGATCGATGTCGATCAGCAGTCCTTTGGCGAGCAGGCTCAGCGGGATCGCGAGCAGCGCGCCCAGCGGGCCGAGCATCCAGGCCCAGACCACCAGGGACAGGAACGACACGGTCGCGGACAGACCGACCGCATCGCCGACCACCTTCGGCTGAATCAGCGACTGGATGACGAAGTTGACGGCGCAGTAGAGCAGGATCACCGTCACCATCAGGTCGGCGCCGCCCTCCAGCAGGCCCAGCAACGCCGGCGGAACCAGGCCGATCACGAAGCCGACGTTGGGTACGTAGTTCGTGATGAACGCGAGAAGGCCCCACAGCACGGGTAGCGGTACGCCCAGCGCCCACAGCATCAGGGTGTCGATGATGGCGACGATCAGTCCGAAGACCGTCGAGACCAGCAAGTACCTTCGCGTGCCGTGAGCGAACGTACGGAGCGCGCTCACCACCTGGGGGCGCTCGGCGATGGCGGAATGCAGCCGGGCCGGGAAGTGCACCGCGTCGACGCACAGGAAGAACAGCACCGCGAGCAAGAACACCCCGTTCGAGAGGACGCCCGCGAGGCTTCCGGCTACCGTCCCCACCAGTCCCGCCAGAGCGGTGGGATTGACGCCTGCGACCGCGTCGCGGATCTGCTCGGTGCTGACGCCCAAGCCGCTCAACCCCTCAACCATGTCTTCGCGCAGCGTGGCGAATCTGGCGGCGTACTCCGGCAGCAGATCGATCAACTGGGCTGCCGAGACGATCAAAGCGCCGCCGAGGCCGATGAGGATGAGATAACTCGCGACGATGGTGGCGGTGATCGCCAGCCAGACCGGGGTCCCGTGCCGGCGCAGCCACTGGGTCAGTGGGCTCACGGTGATGGTGAGCATCAGCGCGAGAAAGACCGGTGCGACGATGTCGGCGACTCCGCGTACGCCCGCGACGACGACCACCGCGCAGGCCGTTCCCAACAGGACTACGACGCCGCGCGGTAGTCCGGTGGGCGGGCTGGGGACCGGGGGTCCGTTACCGCGGCTGTCCGGCCACGGCGCGAACCGCTTCCGACCCGGCACCGGCCGCGGCCGTCTCCGCGGCCGGACCCAGCCGGGCCTGGCTTCCGACGTCCCTGTCACGGCCGCACGCGATCCGGGTCGACTGACGCGGCCGATTCGAGGCTCAGGCAGAGCACTTCGACTCCGGATCCGTCCAGGCGGGCGAGGAGGCGATCCAGGTCGTCCTCGGTCAGCCGACCGCGGATGGTGCTCTGCCGGGGCAGGGCGCGGCAGCGCACGTCGCCGAGGGCGAGCCGCAGCACCGGACCGAGGAGGCCGCGTACCCGGACTTCGTAGCGCGCGTGCATGGCGTGTCTCCCTGTCTGCCGGCGGCCCGGTCTCCCGGCGGAGTGCGTCCCCGAGACTGCCCGCGGCTGCGGCGCGCGACCTCACCCGACAGGAATGAGCGGGGGAAACCGCCGAGCGCGGAGTGACGGAAGTGGTACGAGGGGTTACTACTATCCGATCCGGAGGATGCGGTGCGGTGGTGGCGGGCCGAGTCTGAACGCGGAGTGCAACCGGGTCGGCCTCCGAAGGGAATGGACGTGACGACGGAACTCATCGCCAATCCGCCCGTGGCTTCAGGGGACCAACCGGCTTCCGAGGACCACCCGGACAGTTCGTTGCTCGCCTCCAAGTTCGCGATACCGGCGGCCCCGCCGTTCATGGTTTCCCGACCGGCTCTGCTGGCCCGGGTGACCGAGGCGGTACGCGGCCCGGTCACGCTCGTCACCGGTCTGCCCGGAAGCGGCAAGACCCAACTGCTCGCGTCGTGGGTGCGGAATCGCGTCGTCGACTGGCCGATCGCCTGGATCACTCTCGAGGACGGCGACGAGCACGCGTCGACGTTCTGGACGTACGTCATGGAAGGGCTGCGCCGGGCCGGTGTGCCGGTACCGCTGCTCACCCCGGCGGCGCCGGGGGCGGCGGTCAGCCGTCCGACGCTCGGGCGGCTCGCCGCCGCGATCGAGGAGCATCCCAGCCCGGTCGTCCTCGTGCTGGACGGGGTGTCGCAGCTTCCCGGCCGGGACTGGGCCGACGGCCTCGATTTCCTGCTCACCCACACGCCGAAGCTGCGACTCGTCCTCACCGGCCGATGGGACCCGCCGCTTCCGCTCTACCGCTACCGGCTCGCCGGGGAGCTCCAGGCGCTGCGGACCGCGGATTTGGCGTTCACGGCGGCCGAGGCCGGGCGGCTGATGGAGCTGCACGGCGTCATGCTGGGGAAACGCGAACTCGACGCGCTCCTCGAACACACCGAGGGCTGGGCGGCCGGAATCCGGTTCTGCGCCTGCGTACTGCAGGGCAGCGGCGACGCGGAGCGGCTGGTGTCGACCATCTCCGGCGGGGAGTCGACCATCGCCGAGTACTTCATCGGAGAGGTGCTCCGGCTCCAGTCGCCGTTGGTGCGACAGTTCCTCCTGGAGACGAGCGTCCTGGACACCTTCACGCCGGAACTCGCCGCCGCGGTCACCGAACGGCCGGACGCGCACCGCATGCTCGCGACCCTCAGCCGGGAGAACGCGTTCATCCAGCCGGTCGCCGAGGGTTCGGACGTGTACCGGTACCACCGGCTCTTCGCCGAGTTGTTGCGGGCTCAGCTCGCGTGGACGGAGCCGGAGCAGGTGGCGGTCCTGCATGCCCGGGCCGCCGAGTGGCTGGCCGAGAACGGTGAGCTCGTCGAGGCGGTCGGTCACGCGATCCGGGCGGGCGACTGGAGCCGGGCAGCCGCGATGCTGATCGAGGGTTACGCGGTGGGCCGGCTCCTCATCGAGGGCAGCGCCGGACGGCTCGGCGGGCTCTTCGCCGAGATGCCGGACCACCTCGAGCATGCCGAGGCGGTGATGATCCGCGCCGCACTGGCCTACGGCGACGGTCGGCCCGCCCACGCCGCCGAGCAGCTGGCGTACGCCGGGGATTTGCTCAGCGCAGGGGGCAGCGACAGCGCCGACGGGCTCACGCTCACCTGCTTCGTCCTCCAGATCCTGCTGCTCGCGGACGGAACGGACGCGGCGCAGGTGGGGGAGTTGCTCCCGGTCGTGGACGCGTTCCTCGGCATCACCCCGAAGCACCTGCTCGCTCGGCATCCGGAACTGCGGGCGCTGCGGCTCGCGGCCGAGGGAAGGGCACTCAGCGGGACCGGCGCCGTCGATGCGGCTGCGGACGTTCTCGGCGCCGCCGCGGCGGCCGTTCCGATCGGTAGCGAGTCGCTGAAGATCAGCTGTCTGGGTCACCTCGCGCTGATCGAGGCCTACCGGGGCCACCTGTCCCGCGCCGAGAGCGCGGCCCTGCAAGCCCTCGACCTGGCCGGTCAGTGCGGCCTGAGAGGACTTGATCTCGGGCGCTGGCCGGCCGCCGCGGAGGTCGCGCTCGCCTGGGTAGCGCTCGAACGGTACGACATCGACGCCGCTGACCGGCACCTTCGCGCCGCGCAGCCGCTGTGTCAATCCGACGCCGACGCGCTCCCTGCTGCGGCGTACGCCCTCGTGAGGGCCCGCCGACTGCAGACCCGGGGAGATGTGCGGACGGCGATGGACGTCCTGCGCGCCGGCGTCGAGAGTGGCCTGACTCCGCCGACCTGGCTGGGCCGGGAGATCGTGCTCAGCCGGGTCGGCATGTCGATCGCGGTCGGACACCCGGACGAGCCGGCGGTCGAATCGTTCGACCGGTTCCCCGATCCGCACGCGCCCGAGGTGGAAGTCGTGCGTGCGGCACTCCTGCTCCTGCGGGGCGAGCGGCGGCAGGCGCACGAGATCGCGCGGACCGTCGCCGACGCGGCCGGGGTCTCGGTGCCGGTCTCCCTGGATGCCTGGCTCTTGCTGGCGACCATCGCCGCGAGTCAGGACGACGCGCCGGGTGCTCGCGAGGCGGTGCGCAGGGCGATGCGCGTCGCCGGGCCCGAGTCGTACCGCCGGCCGTTCCATCAGGTCTGGGGTGGGCTGCGCCGGGTGCTGCGCGACGACGAGCGGCTCATCCTGGGCAACCGTCCACTCGGAACCGAGCCGACACCGAGCCGCCTGGCGCCGGCCGATCCGGCACGTACCGATCCGGCGAACGCCGAACCGATGATCGTCGAGGCGCTGAGCAAGCGGGAGCTCGACGTCCTTCGGGGGATGGCGGAGATGCTGCCGACCGAAGAGATCGCGGCGACCATGTACATCTCGGTGAACACGGTCAAGACGCACGTGCGGAGCATCCTCCGCAAGCTGTCCGCCTCTCGGCGCAACGAGGCGGTACGGCGGGCCCGTGCACTCAACCTGATCTGAGGTCGGTGCCGGGTCAGTGCAGCAGCGTCTTGAGCGCGATGAAAGCCGCGCCGAAGAGGCCGGCGGTCACCGCGGAGGCGAGCCGTTCCATCGGGCTGAGCCGACCGTTCACGCCGATCCGCCAACCCGCGAAACAGAGCAGAACGGTGGTGCAGGTCAGCGAGGCGATCTCCGCGACGATCAGCCGGGCCCCGGCCAGCCTGGCGACGAGCAGGACCAGGAGGGGCAGGCCGGAGGCGGTCACGAGCTCCCATCCGCTGGTGAGCTGCCGGCGGACGGTGCGCCAGGCCGGCCGGTGCCCCGCGTGGATGCGTTCGGCCACGATGCGGGCGTAGCGTTCGGCCGCCCAATAGATCACGAGCGTGCCCAGGACGGCCAGGGCCACGGCCGCGGCCCGCGCCGCGTGGGAGGCGACCAGCACCGCGGCCCCGACGATCAGGCCGTAGATCCCGGCCGCCGTCGCCTCCTCCGACTCGTGCGTGAGACGTACCCAGAGGGAGCGGCGGGGCCGGGAATCCGCGTCGGTCATGCGCGGTAAACCTTTCGCCGCTTCTACGACCGCTGTTCCGGGCCGTGCAGGGCGTCCTGGAGCTCAGCCTCGGCGTCCTTGGACAACGAGGACTTGAGCACGGTGCCGCCGTACCGGCTGAGTGCCTCGACGGCCCGGTCCGGGGTGACCTTCTCGACGACCAGGAACAGGGCCGACGTACCGGGCTGGAGCATGTCCCGCACCTGCTCCTCGAACTGCTTGCTGACCGCGTTCTTGGTCAGCTTGCCGGTGAGTGCACCGAGCCCGGCACCGACCGCCATGCCCAGCACAGGGATGAAAAAGAGGATACCGAAGAAGAATCCCCAGAACATGCCCCAGCTGGTGCCGGTGCGTACCTCCTGATGACTGGTGGTGACGTGGAACTTGCCCTCCTTGTCGCGGATGATCGCTGCGATCGCGTCGGGCTGGATGATGAGGTCTTTGCTGAGCCGATGCGCCTCCAGTGCCGCAGCTGTCGCGGTGGTCTCGTCCGGATAGCCGATGGCGACAAGTGTTGCCATGATCCAGGGCCCTTCCCTTCAGTTCTCGTGCGTCGTGCCCCAAGTCCACCCGTGCCGGGTCGGCACGTCGTCACCCCCACCGGATGAGGCGCAGCCCGGTCGGGCGACCGCCGGCGTCGGTCACGATGCGGCGTCCGGGCTCATCCCCGCGGGATGACGTGCCCCCGGTGCGATCGGCACAGGCTTAGGCCGGCGGGATCGATCTCCGGGCCGCACTACCCGGAGGTCGGACGTGGCGGGCGGAGGGAGTGCATCGATGCCTGAGGCGACATATCAGCTCAGGGTCTCCGGGGTGATTCCCCCTGAACTACTGGCTGAGCTGCGCGACCTCACGGTCAGCGTGGAGCCGCCGGAGACCGTGCTACACGGATCGCTGCCGGACCAGTCGGCCGTAGTGGGACTCATCGCCCGGATCCACGGCCTCGGGCTGCACCTCGTCGAGGTGCGGCGGCTTCACCCGGACGACGGCCCGGACCAGTGACCGGCTCCGTCTCACTTCCCCCCGCGTTCGCCCGCCGGGGATGACGCATTCGAGCCGGTCTCGGCTGACAAGGAGAGAGTGATGACGTACGACACCGAGCACCGTGCCGACCGCATCAGCGGAAACTCGGCGGATAGCTTCCGCGCCTGGAACTGGGTGCAGTTGGCCGCGGGCATCGTGACGATCGTCCTCGGCATCGTCGCGTTCGCCTGGCCCGACGCGACGTTGCGCGTGGTCGCGTTCCTGTTCGGCCTCAACTTGCTGGCGACCGGGGTGTCGCGGACCGCGCTGATGTTCTTCACCACGGGGACACCGCTGCTGCACCGGATACTCGGCATCATCTTCGGCGTCTTCGTCGCCATCGTCGGCATCCTCTGCATGCGCAACGTCACCGGCTCCCTGGCGCTGCTGCTGGTGATCGTCGCGATCGGTTGGCTACTCGACGGGCTCGCTGCCATCGTTCTCGCGGTCGGCTCCGGTGGGCCGGCCAAGGGCTGGCGGATCGCTCTGGGCGTGGGTGCCATGATCGCCTCGATCGCGCTGCTGGTCTGGCCCGGGCTGAGCCTGACCGCGTTCCTCTACATCGGCGCGACGACGCTGATCGTCCTCGGTGTCGGCCTGACGTACGTCGCGATCGCCGCCCTGCGTACTCGCCCCGCCTGAGACACCTGCGCGGCGGACGCCCAGGCCGGAGCCATCGGCCTCAGGCAGCACAGCCGGGGGAGGCGAGCAGGTTCAGGTCGACCGTCTGGGCCATCGCTCGGTACCCGGCCGGGCTGGGGTGCAGGTTGTCGACGGAGGCGTACTCCGCGCGCAGCACGGAGGGGTTCGACGGGTCGCGCAGCGCGAGATCGAAGTCGACCACACCGTCGGCGAGATCCTGTTGCCGGATCCAGGTGTTGACCTGCTGCCGGTTCCGTTCGCTGTCGGGCGCGAGAAGGGTGCCGTCGATCAGGGCGTTGGACGCGGGCAGGATGGTGCCGAGCCAGACCTTCACCCCGGCAGCGTGTGCCTGGTCGACCAGGGTGGTGAGCCCCGCGATCAGGCTGACGGCGGAGCTCCGGGTCAGACCGAGGTCGTTGATTCCTTCGAGGAGCAGGACGCCGGTGACGCCGGGATGCGCCAGAGCGTCCTGACCGAAGCGCTTCACTCCGCTCGGCCCCAGCATCAGCGGCGTGCCGTCGGTGAGCAGCATGTTGCTGCCGATCCCCGCGTTGACGATCGAGATCGGTGCCCCGGCGTCGAGAAGACGGCGTTGGAGGAAGTCCGGATACCGCTGGTCGGTGTCGGCGACGGACTTGTCCGCGGGGATGCTCAGCGGGCTTCCTCCAACGAAGCCGTCGGTGATCGAGTCACCGAACGCGACGACCGCGTGGGTGGAGGTCGGGGCCTCGACGTCGAGGCCCCCGAGGTAGAGCCAGCTACCCGTTCGGGTCGTGAACGGCGCGCCGCTGGTCTCGGCGGTCCGGTCGCCGCTCAGCGCCGGGGTGAGGTACGACGTGGCGTTGGCGTTCCAGTGCTTGGTGACCGACTCGGCGCGGCCCGGGACGTACATGCTGACCGCGAGGTGGTCGAAAGCGGCGAAGGTGAACTGCGTGGCGTCGCTGACGAGATCGGATCCCGCCGGGACCGTCACGCTGGTCTTGCCGCCGAACAGGACCGGAGTAGCAGCCCCGATCGCGGCGCCGCGTTGCTGTTTCGCCACCGTCACCCGGCCGAACGTCACCGGCGACGAGCCGAACCGGTTCGTGAGCCGGATCCGCAGCGTCGAACCACCCAGGTGCGGGCTGATCATCATCCGCAGCGTCTGGCGTGTGACGCTCGTCGGTGCGGGACCGCCGCTGGCGTCCACTGGCACCAGCGCGTCGGTGGGGCTGGCCGCCCAACTGGCGACCCAGCCGCTGCCCGTGCACGCCGCCGAGGCGGCGGTACCCGGAGAGACGAACAACGTTCCGAGGAGGAGCACGGCCGTGAGTGCGGCCCCACCGTGACTGCGGCGGAGCTTTCGCCTACGCGACATCTGCGTCTCCTTTGATCCCAGCGTCGTCCGGCCAGGCACAGGGTAGGGAGATGAAACGAGACAAAAAACCACCCGCGAATCTCGTTGGTGCGCGGTCACCCGTCGCGAAGCGTCGGCTTGCGCCGCCGCAGGAGTTGCCGGACCCGGAGCGCCATCTCCAGCTCCAGGCGGTGCGCCGGGTCGCGCAGCGCTTCCTCGCCCAGGACCGCGCGAGCCTGGCGAATGCGGTGGTGCACGGTCTGCGGGTGGACGCCGAGCCGGGCTGCTGCCGACGCGACCCGTCCGCCGCAGTTCAGCCAGACGAGCACGGTGTCGACCATCCGGTCCTGCTGCTTCGCGGTGAGGCGGGCCAACGGACGCAGGTGCCGATCGACGAGCGGACCGAGCACCGCCTCGTCGCGGAGGAGCAGCACGGCGTCGAGGTGGTCGGTCGAACGAACGGCGGTGCCGGGCGGCGGCGGAGGCAGTATGCCGCGACGGACCAGCTCCAGGCAGTTCCGCGCCACCCGCAACGACGAGCGCAGGTTCGCCACCGGTACGGCCGGACCGGCGATCACCAGCCACGAGGGTGGTACCCACCCTCCGGCGTCCGCGGCGCGTTCGGCGGCGTGGGCGCCCGGCACCACCAGGAAGGCGTCGTCGGTCGGACCACTCAGGACGTCCGGCGGTACGACCGGTTCGTCGGACGGGGCACCGCGGCGGTCGAACGCGACGCCCGCCGCGGTCTCCGGAATCGGCCAGCGTGCTGCCCGCGCTGCATCGGCCAGCGCGTCGGACGGGGCGTCCGACACGCTGAACAGCAGGTACAACAGACGATTGCGGGCGCGCACCAGCGGCTCGCCGGCGAGCGCCTGCGCGGAGGCGTAGCCGTCGGCGGCCCAATGGGCGACCTCGCAGGCGTGTGCCAGGACGGCGTCGCCCAGCCAGTAGACCGCGGGCAGCGGAGTTCCGAGGGTCTGCCCGAGGTCGGTCCAGCGGCGCCAGGACAGCCGGGCGCCGATCCAGTAAGCCGCGTGCATGGCGTCGGCGCTCCGGCCGATCCGCTGTTCGCCCCGCCCGACTCGCCGCGACGCCTCGATGACGTCGCAGGCGTGCGCCGGATCGGCGAGGTGCCCGAGAAAGTCCCCGAGCGTGTGCATCACGACGCGCCGGAGCTCGTCCCGCTGCCAGGTGTCCGCCCCCGACGCGTAGCCCGGGACGGTGGTTTCGATCCCCCAGGCGATCGCGTCGGCCAGCGCGGGTAAGTCGTCGCGCATCGACGAGGTGAGTACGTCGGGGACTCTGGGTGTCACGGCAGGCGGATCGGCAGTGTCTCCCAGCCGCGCACGGTCGACGTGGGAGACATTCTGGCTGCCGACAGATCCACGTCCCAGGTCGGGAACCGCTTCAACATCTCCTCGAGGACGACCCGCCCCTCCAGCCGGGCCAGTGCGTTGCCCAGGCAGAAGTGGATGCCACCGCCGAACGAGAGGTGCGCGACCTTGCGCCGGATGTCGAACGTATCCGGGTTCTCGTAACGCCGCTCGTCGCGGTTGGCTGCCGCCAGGATCGCCATCAGGACGCTGCCGCGCGGAACCGTGGTGCCGTACCACTCGACGTCGCGGGTGACGTAGCGGCAGAAGAACGGGCCCGGCGGTTCCAGCCGCAGGATCTCCTCGATCGCGCCCGGGATGAGCGAGTGGTCGGCGACCAGCTCGCGTCGTTGTTCGGGGTGCTCGGCGAGGAGCTTCGTCGCCCAGCCGATCAAGCGTCCGGTCGTCTCGTTGCCGGCGCCGGCGAGCACGGTGACGTAGGTGACGATCTCCTGCCGGGCGAGCCGCCGGACGGTGCCGGTCTCGTCCTCGATCTCGGCTTGCAGGAGCTGGCTGATGATGTCGTCGGACAGGTGGTCGGCCCGCCAGTCGACGTACTGCGTGAACGCCTCACCGTCCACCAGCAATTGGTCCTGGCTCATCGGCTTTCCCGGCTCGGTGCGCAGCGACTCGTCGACCGCGTCGCGCACCGCCTCCTGCTCGGACTCCGGAATGCCGAGCAACATGCCGATCGCGCGCATCGGCACTTGGGCCCCGAGGTCGGCGATGACGTCGAAACCGCCGGAGCCGACCAGCGGGTCGAGCGCGCGCACGCAGAAGTCTCGAATCTCCGGTTCGAGCGCGGCGATCCGCTTCGGGGTGAAGATCCGGGACAGGATCCGGCGGTGGATCGGGTGGATCGGGGGGTCCTCGAAGATGAGCACGCCGGGCGGGTACTCGATATCGGCCTGGATGAGCTCCAGGATGTCGCCCTTCGCGCTGCTGTAGGTCGTGTGGTCCTGCAGGACCGCCGACACGTCGTCGTACCGGCTGAGCGCGAAGAAGTCGTGCGTGTCGTTGCGGTAGAGCGGCGCTTCGTTGCGCAGTCGCGCGAAGACCGGATACGGGTCGGCGACGATCTCGTGGTCGTACGGGTCGAAGTGGACCTGGTTGGTGCCGGTGGTGCTCGCGGTCATGACCACTCCTCGGTGAGCGCGGGTGTCATCACTGGGGCCTCCGAGGAGCGCCCGAACCCGGGATTTCTCCTACAGGTGTCCGACATCCTGGCACGCGCTCGGGGGGCCCGCAATAGACCAATCCCGGACAACCCGGGTTTTCTATAGATAGTTCGTTAACTATTGACGAGTCGCACGGGCTGCAGCACGCTGTGGTCTCACTCGTGGCGCCGACAGGCCGCTGAGGCGAGCGATCAGCTCCACGAACCCCCAATCCGCAGAACCAGCCCGGTGAGGGCAGATCGACGGCGATCGGACGGTTCGACATGTCTGCTGCAGCAAAATCCACTTCCGCGTCCCATCGGACCAGGCAACTCCCGGTGGCCGACGACGCCGAACCGGCGGCGAGAACCCCGGCTCCGCGACGGCATCGGCGTCGCGGCATCGGGCGCCATCTGTGCCTCGCCGCCGGCTGTTTCGCG
The DNA here is from genome assembly GCF_039536245.1 of Cryptosporangium minutisporangium. Taxonomy (NCBI): domain Bacteria; kingdom Bacillati; phylum Actinomycetota; class Actinomycetes; order Cryptosporangiales; family Cryptosporangiaceae; genus Cryptosporangium; species Cryptosporangium minutisporangium. The sequence goes on from NZ_BAAAYN010000006.1 coordinate 77,931, forward strand.
CTCACCGCTGCGGTGCTGCTGCCGCTGCTGGTCTACCCGCGGCTGGCGGTACTTCCCGACGACCCACAGCAGGGGCAGACGCTCACCGCCTCCGATGCGACGGTGCTCGTCCCGGACGCGAGCGCGCCCGCCGGGGCCCGAGTGCTCCAAGACGTGGACGTGACCGTCGAGAACTTCATCTCCGGGGCGCCGTCCGGCCGGTCCGGCAACAGCGTCGTCTGGCAGATCGCGACGCGGTTCAACGTGGACGGCCGAGGCATGGTCACTGCGCGGTTCGAGCGCATCTCGCTGAATCGGCACACGAGCCGGCCCACCAACTGCTGCGGCGACCGGATCGTGACCGCCCTCGAAGACCCCAGTGGCGAACTCCTCACCCACGACGGATACCTCGCCTGGCCCTTCGACGTGCAGAAACGCTCCTACCGGCTGTGGGACGTCAACCTTCGGCGCGCCAAGACCGCGGAGTACGTGGGCGAGGAGACCCAGCACGGCCTCCGCACGTACCGGTTCCGCAGTGTCGTACCCCTCCAGAAGGTCGGCACGATGGACCTACCCGGTGCCCTCTTCGGCAGCACGGCCCCGTCGGTGACGGCCGACGCCCAGTACGCGGATGTCCAGACGTACTGGATCGAGCCGCGGACCGGCGACGTCGTCCGGCTCGAGGATCAGGTGACGCAGCAGTACGTTCACGCCGGTCGGACGCTGACCGCCTTCGCGGCGCAGCTGGAGACCCCGCCACCCTCCGCTGACCGCTTGAGTGCCGACCGGCAGGGCTCGATTCTCCTTCCGTTGATCCGGATTCAGGCGACGCTGGTCCTGGTACCGCTCGGACTGCTCCTGATCGCGGCCGGCCTCGTCCTCACTCGACGCAGCCGACGCGGCGCCGCCGGGGAGCGCGCAACGGCCTAGGGCCGATGGCCGCTGCCGATCAGGGTGGTGGCGTCGAGTTCGGTCACCCCGTCGGCGCGCAGCGAGGCCAGGTACCGCTCGCGGACGCCCTCCACGACGTCGGGAGAGAGCTTCACCAGCGCGGCGCGGTAGCCCGACCCGAGGATCACCAGCCACGCCACCTCGGGGCTCATCGTCAGGTGCCTTTCCTCGACCGTCACGTCGACGTCGGTGAGGCCACGCTCGGCGAGCCAGGCCGCGTAGCTGTCGGCCTGGTTGATCCGGTCGATGAGGCTGGGTGGGCGCTGGCCGAGGGCCGGGGTGTTCGTCGCCTCGGCGACGGCACGGCCGAGATGATGTCCGGCGGCCGCCATCGCGTCGCCTCGCCAGATCGTGAGGGCCACTCGGCCGCCGGGGCGTGCGCGGCTGATCAGGTGCTCGGTGCCGGCGGTCATGTCCGGGAAGAAGAAGATGCCGAGGGCGCACTGCACGACGTCGTAGTCGGCGCCCGTCCAGGTCGTCACGTCGGCGCGGTGGCCGCGGAGCTGCGGGAGTCCGGTCGACCGTCTCCGCAACTCGTCGATCAAGGGCCCGGACACGTCGACCGCGTCGACGGCGCCGTGTGGCCCGACTCTCCGTGCGGCGGGCAGGGCGGAGGCCCCGGTACCGCAACACGCGTCGAGGACCCGCGCGCCCTCGGCCGGCGCGGCGATCGCGACCATGGCCGCGCCGATGGGGTCCCATAAGTAGGAGCCGAGCGCGGTGAAGTCCGCCGCAGCCGCGTCGAACCCGCGCCGGAGATCGTCCTGCCGGAGGTCGGTCAAGGTGTTACCGCCGTTCGGTCGAGGGGCCAGTCATACACGATTCACCGCGAGGCGGTGCTCAGGGCGGTAGGCGCTGGGTCGTTCAGCGCGGCGGGGCCGAGCACGAAGTCCGGGTCGACCTGCGCGGCCAATTCCAGGCCGGCCGCCTCGTTGCCCCAGGCCGCGGCGTTGCGGAGATGGAACTCGACGGCCTGGCGCGTGTAGCGCTGCCAGTCCCGGGGCGTCGCGTCGAGGGCCGCCTGAATATCGGCGAGTGCCCGGTGATCGGTCTCGGGCAGAGCGCTGAACACCAGCGGCTGCCCCCGCTCGGCGGCGCGGATCGCGGGGGAGAGCCCGACGTGCCCGAGTAGGTCGGAACCGATCTGGTCACGCAGGAAGCTGGCGTCGCTGTCGTCGACGACCTTGTTGCCCACCACGGAGATGGCCACCTGGTGCTCGGCGGCGTAACTCCGGTACTGGTGGTAGACGCCGACGCTCTTGCGCGTGGGCTCCACCACGAGCACCGTGCGGTCGAAGCGGGTGAACAGGCCCGACGCGAACGCGTCCGCGCCTGCGGTCATGTCGACCACCACGTACTCGCCTGGTCCGTCGACCAGGTGATTGAGCAGGAGCTCCACCGCGCCCACCTTGCTGTGGTAGCAGGCGACGCCGAGGTCGTCCTCGGTGAAAGGCCCGGTGACGAGCAGCCGGGCACCGTCCACCGGGTAGCCGTAGCGCTCCCACAGCGGCTCGTCGTCCGACACCCGCAGCAGGCGGGAACCGCGGCCGGGTGGCGTCGTCTTGATCATCGCCTCCGCCGAGGTGATGAGCGGGTTGTCGCCGCGGAGGTAGTCCTTGAGCGCCGCCAGGTTGTTGCCCAGCGGGGGCAGGCCCGCGGCAACGTCGTCCGGGAGCCCGAGTGCCGCGCCGAGGTGCTGGTTGATATCCGCGTCGAACGCCAGCACGGGAAGCCGCTGCGCGGTGAGCGACCGGATGAAGAGTGAACTGAGCGTGGTCTTGCCGCTTCCGCCCTTGCCCACGAACGCAATCTTCACCACTAGGCTCCCTTGATACTTGGCCGAACCGGACCACTGTTGAAAACGACTACCACAACCAGGTTACTCATCGTGATCCGCTCGTGTCGTGGTAGGTGGTGTGTGTCGAGAGGACTTCGATGACGAACAGCAGCACGGGGCGGGTGGCCGGCAAGGTCGCGTTCATCACCGGCGCCGCCCGGGGGCAGGGGCGCGCTCACGCGTTACGGCTGGCCGAGGAGGGCGCGGACATCATCGCCGTCGACCTCTGCGGCGACGTCGACACCGTCGGCTACCCGGGCGCGACGGAGGCGGATCTCGCCGAGACCGTCGCCCAGGTCGAGAAGCTGGACCGGCGGATCGTCGCCGCCAAGGCCGACGTCCGGGATCTCGAGGGACTGCGGGCGGCGCTGGAGCGCGGGGTCGCCGAACTCGGGCGGCTGGACATCGTCGTGGGCAACGCCGGCATCGCCGGCGACGGCACGCCCACCGAGGCGCTGGCCGAGCACACCTGGGCCACGATGCTCGACATCAACCTCACCGGCGTCTGGCACACCGCGAAGGCTGCCATTCCGCACCTGGCCGACGGCGGGGCGATCGTCCTCACCAGCTCGATGCTCGGTCTGCGCGGCGGTGGCTACATGGCCCACTACGCCTCGGCCAAGCACGGGCTGGTCGGCTTGATGCACGCGCTCGCGAACGAGCTGGCACCACGGTCGATCCGGGTCAACTCCATCCACCCGGGTAACGTCCGGACCCCGATGGTGGAGAACGAGCACTTCATTCGGTCGATGCGTCCGGACCTGGCCGAGCCGACGCTCGCCGACGTCGGCACCGTGATCGGGCACTACCACCTGTTGCCGGTGCCGTTCGTCGAGGCGCGTGACATCAGCAACGCGGTGCTGTTCCTCGCCTCCGACGAGGCCCGGTACATCACGGGCGTCGCGCTCCCGGTCGACGCCGGAGCGGTCGCCAAGTTCTGACGCGACCTCCCGGACCGCGCCGCCCCCCGGTCTACTGGTGCTCGAACCGGTCCGACAGTTCCCGGAGTCCGTGGGAGAGGCGAGCGAGCTCGACCGCCGCCGCCTCCGTCTGCGTGGCGGCTTCGTGCGTCAGATGGCTGGTCTGCGTCAGCCGGGCAACCGAACCGGCCACGCCGGCGGACGAGTTCCCGGCTACCCCGACGCTGTCGGCGATCTGCCGGGTCGCGGTGGTCTGGGTGTCGACCGCGCGAGCCACCTGCTGCTGGAGCTCGTCGATGCGGCCGATCACATCGCTGATCCGGCCGATCGCCTCGGACGCGCGGGAGGTGTCCGCCTGCATCGCCGAGACCTTCGAACCGATGTCCTCGGTGGCCGTGGCGGTCTCCCGGGAAAGCTCCTTCACCTCCCCGGCGACGACCGCGAACCCCTTCCCCTGCTCACCGGCGCGGGCCGCCTCGATCGTGGCGTTCAGCGCGAGCAGGTTGGTCTGCTCGGCGATGTCGGTGATCAGGCTGACGACCGTGGACACGTCGGTGCTGGACGTGCCGAGCCGCCCGATCGTGTCGTGCGTGGCGGCGGCGAGGCGGACCGCCTCCGCGGCGACTGCGGCCGCCTCGGTGACCGCCGTGGTGATCTCGCTGATCGAGGCTTGCAGGCCGTCCGCGGCTTCGGTCGTCTCCGCCATGCTGGTGGTGACGCGGTCGATGTTCTGGTCGGCTTCCAGCGCCTCGGCCAGCACGGCGCCGGCGCCTTCGGACAGCTGGCGGCTGGTCGCGGTCAGCTCTTCGGAGGCGGCCGCCACCGACTCCGCGTTCTCCTTGATCTCCGACAGGGCGCCCCGCAGCGATCCGACGATCGCGTTCAGGCTGGCTCCCAGCTCGGCGAACTCGTCGCTGCCGTCGATCGCCACGGTGCTGCGCAGATCATGGGCCGCGACCTGCCTGGCGGTGCCGAGGCACCGGTCCATGCGCTGGGCGATCCGGCGGGCGAGCAGCAGCGCGGCACCACCCAGCACCAGCGCGGCGACGAGGCCGGTGATCAGCGTGAGTAGCTTCACCTGGGTCGCGGCGGTCGCGGCCTGGTCGGAGGATTGTTTCACCCGCTCCCCGATTGCGGCTTCCAGCGTGTCGAGGGCCGTGGAGACCTGCGTGTCGACCTGCTCGTAGGCGGGTCGGGCGGCCAGCGCCGCCCGGCGACTGGGGTCGGAGGCGACCCGGCTCGCGAGGGTGACCATGCGCTGCCCGGACGCGATCAGCTCGTCGAAGCGGGCCAGCGCCGCGTCGGCCTGGGGCCGCACCTCGGGCGTGTACCGGATGACGTCGTCGATGCCCGCCCTGGCGCTGGCGACGTTCACGCCGAGACGGTCGAGCACTTCTTGACGTTCGGTGGGGTTGTTGGTCACCAGAGCGGCCAGGACGTTCGCACGGTAGGACGCGCGCGCGACGTCGACCGTCTGCGCCGCACGGTCCGCGGTGGCCGCACGCCGGGCCGCCGCCTGTTCGTCCGCGAGCTGGGAGACACCTCGGTATCCGATGCCGCCGGCGGTCGTCACCAGCACGAAGCCGACCACCGCAAGGCCGGCGACCTGGCGTCGAAGTGTGAACCGCACGAAGGCCCCCTCGGCTGTCTCAACTCCGTATCGGCCGGCCGGGACCGGAGTTGAGCGCTCAGGTCGGTGCGGTCCGTGCCGATGAAGCGGATATGCGTCCGACCGAGGGTCGTGGGCTGACGGGCAGGAGCGTCAGAGTGCTGGCCGCCCTTCTGCTCGCCGTCACCAGCGCGTGCTCCTCCGCCTCGCAGTCGATGGGTCGGCCGATCGACCGGATCGCGGAGGCCAAGGAGGCGCTGCCGACCGCGATCCGCGACTCCGGGCAGCTCGTCGGCGGGACCGATCCGACGTTCGAACCGATGACGTTCCTCAAGGGGGGCGTGCACACCGGCCTGGACGTGGACATCGCCGAGGCCATCGCGGCCGAGCTCGGGCTGCGGGTGAAGTGGCAGACCGTGTCCTTCGGGGAGCTGCTGAACCAGGTGGAGGGCCACCAGATCGACTTCTCGATCTCCTCGATGTTCGACCGTGCGGAGCGGCAGAAGAAGGCGGACTTCGTCGACTACCTGAACGCTGGAACCTCCATCGTCGTGCGGAAGGGCGTCGGGGACGTCGGCGGCATGCCGGGTCTGTGCGGCCGCCGCGTGGCGGTGCAGCCGGACACCGTCTTCGTCGACATGGCCAGCCAGCAGAAGAAGGCGTGCGGCGCTCGGACGCTGACCGTCGTGCTCTCCGACACGCCCTCCGCGGCGGTCCGCGACGGCCGGGCGGACGGTGCCCTGAACGACTTCCCGATCGCGGCGCTCGACGTGAAGAAGATGCCGGCGCTGGAGCTGTCGGGGCCGCAGATCGAGGCGATCCCGTACGGCATCGGCGTCGCCAAGGATCGGAAGACGCTGACCACGGCGTTCCAGACGGCGCTGTACGCGGTGATCAAGGACGGTACCTACGACGAGCTGCTGAAGAAGTGGGCCGTTACCGAGGGCGCACTGCGCACCGGCGCGATCAACGGCGGTGCATGACGGACTGTTCCGGACATCCGGCCTAGCGCGGCACGAGCCTGCACTCGGAGGCCTGTACGACGCATCGCCCTCATGCCAAGGTAACGATCGACCACATGGCTGAGTCGAGCGTGCGGGGGCGCGGGCGATGGCGGGCACCGGGAGCGGTCTGATCGATCGGACGAGCGAGCGCGAATCGCTCGACCGGCTACTGAACGACGCGAGTGGCGGCGTGAGCCGCGTCGTGGTGCTGCGCGGGGAGGCCGGCGTCGGCAAGACCGCCCTGCTGCGCCACCTGGTCGACCGCACCCCGGACTGGTGCGTGCTGACCTCGGTCGGCGTCGAGTCCGAGATGGAGCTCGCCTACAGCGGCCTGCATCAGCTCTGCGCGCCGCTACTGGGTGCCCTCGACCGGTTACCGGCCCCGCAGCGTACCGCGCTCGCGACCGTGTTCGGCCTGAGCGACGGCCCGCCGCCGGACCGCTTCCTGGTGGGGTTGGCGACGCTCTCGCTGCTCGCCGACGCCGCTGACCAGCAACCGTTGCTGTGCCTGGTCGACGACGCGCAGTGGCTGGACCAGGCCAGCGCGCAGATCCTCGCGTTCGTGGCGCGCCGGGTGCTCGCCGAGCGGCTCGCGCTGGTCTGTGCGGCTCGCACCGGCACCGACGTCCTGCCGGGGCTGCCCGACCTGACCGTCGGCGGGCTCGCCGACGCCGACGCCCACGCGCTGCTCGGACTGAGCCTGCCGGGGGTGCTGGATACCGCGGTGCGTGACCGGATCGTGGCGGAAGCCCGCGGGAACCCGCTGGCGCTGCTCGAACTGCCCCGGACCTGGCGCACGGCCGACCTGGCCGGCGGGTTCGGCGTGCCGGACGGCGCGCCGCTGATCGGCCGGATCCAGGACAGCTACGCGCGGCGCCTGCGCGAGTTGCCCCCCGAGACCCAGCTGCTCGTGCTGGTCGCCGCGGCGGAACCGCTCGGTGACCCCGGTCTGCTGCACGACGCCGCGCACACGCTCGGCGTCGACCTGGCCGCGACCGCGCCCGCCGTCGACGCCGGGCTGTTGCAGGTCGGGGCGCGGGTCCGGTTCGCGCATCCGCTGGTGCGGTCCGCCGCCTACCAGATCGCGTCGGCCGCCGAGCGTCAGCGTGCGCACCGGGCACTGGCGGACGCCACCGACGTCGGGACCGATCCGGACCGACGAGCCTGGCACCGGGCGCGGGCCGCCCCCGGACCGGACGAGGAAGTCGCCGCGGAGCTGCAGCAGTCGGCGAGCCGTGCGCGGTCGCGCGGCGGATCGGCGGCCGCGGCCGCGTTCCTGACCCGGGCCACCGAGCTGACGCCGGACCGGTCGACGCGGGCCCGTCGCGCGCTGGACGCGGCGTTCGCCGCGGTCGACGCCGGCGCGTTCGACGCCGCCCGCGCGCTCCTGCCCGTGTGCACGGTGGTGCCGGTCGACGCCTGGCACGAGGCACGAATCGACCTGCTGCGGTCGCAGCTGGCGTTCGCGTCCAGCCGCGGCAAGGAGGCAATCCCGCTGCTCCTCACCGCGGCGCGTCGGCTGGAGCCGCTCGACCTGGAGATGGCCCGCGCCACGTACCTGGACGCGCTGGTCGCGGCGGTGATCGGATCACGCCTCAACGACGGCGTCGGACCGGCGGAGGTCGCGAAGGCGGTGCGGGCGGCGCCGCGCCCGTCCGGCGGGCCGTCGAGCGGTGATCTCCTCCTGGACGCGTTCTGCGCGCTGGTCGAGGAGCGCGAGGACGCGGTCGGGACCTGCCGCGACGCGCTGGCCGCACTTCGTAGTGATCCCGAACCGAAGCTCCGTCACCTGTGGGAGAGCACGATCCTCGCGATCGCGCTGTGGGACGACGAGAGCTGGGACGCCGTGTCCGAGCGGCACATCCGGCTCGCCCGGGAGACCGGTGCGCTCGGCGAGCTGCCGTTCATGCTCGGCAGCCGCGTCCATTTCCTCGGGTACTGCGGTGATCTGTCCGCCGCCGCCGCGCTGGTCGCGGAGGAGCATTCGGTGGTCGAGGCGACGGGCTCCGGTGGTCCGGCACCGTACGGCGCGCTGTGCGTCGCCGCGTGGCAGGGCCGGGACCGCGACGCACGGGAGCTTCTCGGCATTGCGCGGCGCGTCGCCACCGCCAGCGACGAGGGCACCGGCGTCGCTCTCACCGAGTGCTGGCACGCCCTGCTCCGCAACGGTCTCGGGGAGTACGAGGCGGCGTTCACCGCGGCGGCCCGGGCCACCGAGGATCCCAGCGAGTTCGCGACCCAGTGCTGGGGCCTTCCCGAGCTGATCGAAGCGGCTGCCCGGACCGGACGGGCCGACGTCGCCGCCGACGCCCTGGAGCGGCTGACCGAGCGCACCACCGCCAGCGGCAGCCGATGGGCACGCGGCCTGGAAGCCCGGTGCCGCGCCCTGGTGACCGGGAGCGAGGAGGACTACCGGGGGCGATCGACCAGCTGGGCCGGTCCCGTGCCCGCGCCGACGCGGCTCGCGCCCATCTGCTGTATGGGGAGTGGCTGCGCAGGCAGAGCCGCCGGAGCGACGCTCGGCGCGAGCTGACGATCGCGCACGAGACCGCCGCCGCGATGGGCCTCGGGGGATTCGCCGAACGGGCCCGCCGGGAGCTGCACGCGCTGGGGACGCCGGTGCGGACCCGTACCCCGGAGGCGCGGACCGACCTGACCGCCCAGGAGGCGCAGATCGCACGGATGGCCCGCGACGGCCTGTCGAACCCGGAGATCGGCGCGCAGTTGTTCCTCAGCCCTCGAACGGTCGAGTGGCACCTGCGAAAGGTGTTCGGAAAGCTCGGCATCACGTCCCGCCGCCAGCTCCGGAGCGCGCCGACCCTCTAGCCGCCCGGGGCAGTGTGCACTGTGGCCGCCTATGGCCCGCCGAAGTGCACACGGCCCAGCGCCGGCGCCAGGGACACCCCCGGGTAGACCAGTGACTTTCCCTGGGTCGGAGACGGCACCGACGGAGCGACAGTGGACGGGCCGGCGCCGATCGGGTGCCGGCAACGATCCCACGAGGAGCTGACCGTGGCCGTGGACCTGAAACTCGAAGTCGTCGTCATCCCCGTCTCCGACGTCGACAAGGCCAAAGACTTCTACACCGGTCTGGGCTGGCGCCTGGACGCCGACTTCACCACCGACGAGCACTTCCGCGTGATCCAAGTGACGCCGCCCGGCTCCCCGGCGTCGGTCATCTTCGGCACCGGCCTCACCACCGCGACGCCCGGCTCGGTCCAGGGCCTGCACCTTGCCGTCGACGACATCGAGGCCGCCCACGCCGAGCTGTCCGGGCTCGGCGTCGGCATCAGCGAGGTGTTCCACGACGCCGGGGGTGTCTTCCACCACGCCGGCACCGAGGGCCGGGTGCCGGGTCCGGACCCGAAGCGCGGCAGCTACGCCTCGTTCGCGTCGTTCGCCGACCCGGACGGCAACGAGTGGGTGCTGCAGGAGATCACGACTCGCCTGCCCGGCCGGTGACCCGGTGGACGCCAGTACTCTGGCCGCCCTGCTGAAGGAGGCCGAAGAACACCACGGCGCGTACGAAGCGGTCGCGCCGACGCACCACTGGTGGGACTGGTACGCGCCGTACATCGTCGCCCGCGCCGACGGGCGGACCGTCGACGAGGCGGTCGCCGACGCCGGTCTGCACATGGAAGTCGTACTCCGATGACCCTCGATTACGACGTCATCGTGGTCGGCGGTGGTTCGCCCGGCGAGCACACCGCCGGCGCGCTGGCCGACGGGGGCCTGCGGGTGGCCCTGGTGGAGCGCGAACTGGTCGGCGGGGAGTGCTCGTACTACGCGTGCATCCCGTCGAAGACGCTGCTGCGCCCGGGGGAGGCCACGCAGGCCGCCCGGGACGCGGCGAGCACCGCCGAGGTCGACGTCGAGGCCGCGCTGGCCTGGCGCGACTTCATGGTGTCCAACTACTCCGACGCCGGCCAGGAACGCTGGCTGGCCGGCAAGGGCATCGATCTGCTACGCGGCACCGGCCGGTTGGCCGGGCCGGGCGCCGTCGAGGTGGGCGGCGTGCGCTACACCGCGCGGGACGTTGTGCTCGCCACCGGCGCGGACCCGATCGTGCCGCCGATCCCCGGCCTGGCCGGCTTGCCGGGCGTCTGGACCAACCGCGAGGCCACCGGCATGACCGAGGTCCCCCGACGGCTGGTCGTGCTGGGCGGCGGTCCGGTCGGCGTCGAGATGGCGCAGGCCGTGCGCCGGCTCGGTGGGGAGGTGGTGCTGGTCGCGAACGGGCGTCTGCTCTCCCGGGAACCGGCGCCGCTGGGTGCGGCGCTCGCGGAGGTGCTACGGCGGGACGGCGTCGAGCTGGTGCTGGACGCCACCGCGACCGCGGCCCGCCGCGAGGACGACGACTACGTCCTCACCCTCGGCGACGGGCGCGAGGTGCGAGGCGAGCGGCTGCTGATCGCCACCGGCCGTCGCCCTCGCGTCGACGGTCTCGGTCTGGAGACGGTCGGGATCACCGCGGACGGCCACGGTGTACCGGTCGACGCGCGCTTGCGCGCGGCCGACCGGCTCTGGGTCGTCGGCGACGCGACCGGCCTGTGGATGCTCACCCACGTCGGCAAATACCAGGGCGACGTGGTGGCGGCGAACATTCTCGGCGAACCGCGAGAGGCCGACTACACGGCGGTGCCCCGGGTCGTGTTCACCGATCCGGAGGCCGCCGCGGTCGGGGACGTCGAGGCGCCGTTCGCCGGGACGGCCCGGCTCGCGGACGTGGCGAAGACCGCGACCTACACCCGGGCGTACGCCCAGTCGGTGGGCTTCCTGACGCTGCTCAGTGACGGGCAGCGGCTGGTCGGCGCCTACGCGGTGGGCCCGGAGGCGGGGGAGTGGCTGCAGCAGGCCACGCTGGCGATCCGGGCGCGCGTCCCGTTGGACGTGCTCCGCGACACGATCCAACCGTTCCCGTCGTTCTCCGAGATCTTCGTCGCGGCGCTCGGCGCCCTGGATGCGGAGATCCGCACCGCGGTGCCGGCATGAGCACGGTGGTCGCCCCCGACGAACTGGTCGGCTTACGTAGCCCGACCGGGGTCGCGCTGATCGCGGCGACGGTGCTCGCCTCGATGGTCAGCTTCCTGGACGCCAACGTCGTCAACGTGGCGGTGCCGGCGATCGGCCGCGACCTCGGGGCGGGCGTGTCCGGGCTGCAGTGGACGCTGACCGGGTACCTGCTGAGCGTCGCGGCGCTGCTGCTGTTGTCCGGGGCGCTGGCCGACCGGTTCGGCCGACGCCGGATCCTGGTGATCGGCCTGCTGGTCATGCTGGTCGCCTCGGTGTTCTGCGCGGTGGCTCCGTCGATCGAGACGCTGATCGTGGCGCGGGTCATCCAGGGTGCGGGCTCGGCCCTGGTCGTGCCGACCAGCCTGGCGCTGCTCAACGGCTTACTTCGGATCCCGGACCGGGCCCGGGGCATCGGGGTGTGGGCGGCGGTCGCGACGGTCGGCACGACCGTCGGCCCCTACGCCGGCGGCTGGCTGGTCGACCACGCGTCCTGGCGGTCGGTGTTCCTGCTCAACCTCCCGCTGATCGTCGCCGGTCTGCTGGCGCTGCGCTGGGTGCCGGAGACGCCGACCGGGCGGCAGCGGCTCTCCCCGGACGTGCTCGGGGCGCTGCTGGCGGTGCTCGGGCTCGGCGGCGTGATCTACGCGCTCACCGAGGCGTCGTCGGCCGGCTGGGGTGCGGCCTCCGTGCTGGTGCCAGGCGTCCTAGGAGTGATCGCCCTCGGCGGGTTGGTGCCCGTGGAACGACGCCTGCGAGCACCGATGCTGCGGTTGTCGCTGTTCGCGTCCCGGCAGTTCACCGCGACCAACGTCACCACGGTCCTGTTCTACGGTGGTCTGGCCGCCGCCGGATACCTCTTGGTCCTGCAGTGCCAGCTGCAGTTGGGTTACTCGGCCACCGCGGCCGGGGCGGCGCTGATCCCGTCGTCGGTCGTGTTCCTGCTGGTGTCGCCGGTCAGCGGCGAGCTGGTGGCGCGGCTCGGCCCGCGGTGGTTGATGGTCGCCGGTATCGGAACCGTCGCGGTGTCGGTGGTCTGGCTGTCCTGGGCGCAGCCCGGCGCGTCCTACCTGCTCGCGATCCTGCCCGCGGCGCTGCTGTGGGGTCTGGGGCTCGGCCTGGCGGTGGCGCCACTGACCGCGGCGGTGCTGGCCGCGGTGAGCGACGACGACCTCGGCGAGGCGTCGGCGGTGAACGACGCCGCGTCCCGGCTGGGTGGGTTGCTGGCGATCGCGGGAGTGCCGCTCCTGGTCGGCGCAGGGAGCGGCGACGGGTTGGCGACCGCGCTCGCCGACGGCTACCGGCCGGCGATGTTCGTCCTGGCCGGGCTATGTGGGCTGGCCGCACTGGTCACCGCGGTTTTTGTTACCGATCGTCCGCCGTCGACGCCGGCCCCGCGGATCGTTCCGGCGGCACCGCACCACGGCTGTGCGCCGGCGATCACTACCGAACGGAGCACCCCATGACACTCGTCGGCCAAACCGTCGTCCTACTCGGTGGCAGTTCCGGCATCGGCCTGGAGACCGCCCGCCTGGCCCCCGCCGAGGGCGCGGACGTCGTCCTGGTCGGACGGAACCCGGATCGCCTCGCGCAGGCTGCGGCGGACGTCGGCGTGGTGGCCACGGCGGCGTTCGACGCCGCGGACCCCGACCGCCTGCGGGAGTTCTTCGACGGCCTGCCGGAGCCGATCGACCATGTGCTCAACACGACCGGTGGCGCCTACTACGCGCCGGTGGCCGATCTGGACTTCGCCGAGGCTCGCGACAACGTCGACGAGCATCTGTGGATGCCGCTCCACCTGGCGCAGGCGGCGATCGGGCGAGTCCGGCCGACCGGGTCGCTCCTGTTCATCGGGGGCACCGGCGCCCGACGGCCGGCTCCGGGCCTGACGCTGGCCGCCGCGATGACGGCCGCGCTGCCCGCGTTGACGGCGAACCTGGCGCTGGAACTGAGCCCGATCCGCGTCAACCTGATCGCCGCGGGTTTCGTCGACACGCCGCTGTCGGCTCGGTTGCTCGGCGACGATCTGGACTTCCGGCGTGAGCAGCTGCGCAAGGCCCTGCCGATCGGCCGGGTCGTCGGACCTACCGACGTCGCCGCGCTCGCCGTCCACCTGATGGCGAACACGGCGCTGACCGGCGCGACCTACGACATCGACGGCGGCCAGCAGTTCGTACGGGCGTGACCGGATGAACGAGTTGCTGGCCCTGGCCCTCGAGGCCCACGGTGGGCTGCCGCGATGGCAGCGGTTCACCTGGTTCCGCGCGGAGGTGTCGATCACCGGCGCGCTGTGGGCGTCGCAGGGCTGGGCCGGCAGCCTCGACCCGATCGTCCTGCACGGAGAGACCAGAAACCAGCGGGTGATCCTCGCTCCGTTCCCGTTCCCCGGCTGGTACGCCACGTGGGAGCCGCACCGGCAGACGATCGAGACCGCGGCCGGGATCGCCACCGCCGAGCGGCGCGACCCGGCCGCGTCGTTCGGCCGCGGCTCGCCGTCGGACGATTTCCAGGTGGCCTATCTCGCCGCCGAGGCGGTCTGGAACTACCTCGCGGCACCGTTCGTGCTGGCCCGCACGGACTTTCTCACCGAGGAGATCGCACCCGGCCGGGAGGGGTGGCGCCGCCTGCTCGTGACCTACCCCGACGACCTCGCGACCCACTCCCGCCAGCAGATCTTCTCCTTCGACGACACCGGGCTGCTCCGCCGCCTGGACTACACGATCGACCTGCTCGGCGGTGGCCCCGCCGTGCACTACCCGTCGGACTACCAGAGGTTCGACGGCATCCAGATCCCCACCCGCCGACGCGTCTACGTCGCCGATTCGGACGGCAGGCCGGTCCGCGAGCCGATCTCGGTCGAGATCGGCGTCGACGACGTCGCCTTCCGCTGAGGAGGTCGGCGGTGAAGGGCACGGTCGCGCTGGTCACCGGCGCCAGCGGCGGGATCGGGGTGGCCACCGCCCGGCGGCTGGCCTCCCTCGGTGCGGCGGTGGCCCTGGTCGCCCGGCGACGCGACCGCCTCGACGAGCTCGTCGCGACGATCGCCGCCGACGGTGGTACCGCGCTGGCCGTCCAGGCCGACGTCGCGAACCGGAACGAGGCGGTCAGCGCCGTCGAACGGACGGTCGCCTCGTTCGGCCGCCTCGACACCGTCGTCAACAACGCCGGGGAGAAGGGCCTCCTCTACGTCACCCACGCCGCGCTGTTGCCCGTGGTGCGTGCGGCGGCCGACTCGCCCCGGCGCGTCGCCGACCTGGTGAACATCGGCCCCACCATCGCGTTCTCCGACGCGATCCGCCGGCAACTGGTCGGGCAAAACGTCCGCGTGAGCGTCGTCGGCTGCGGGAGTCCGGACGACGTCGCCGCCGCGGTGCTCCGCCTGGTCAGCCGGGAACCGAACGGCGCGAACCCGTCCGACGAGCGGCCCCAACGCGCGGCAGCCCCGCGCTGACCGGCTACCGACCGTGCGGGGTGTCGCGGACCATGCGGATCTCCCGCACGCCGTCGTCGATCTGGACCGTCCCGTCGGGAACGAAGCCGTGCTTGCGGTAGAACGCCTGTGCCCGAGGGTTCGGGTCGGCCACCCACAACGCCGCCGACTCACCCGGGTCGACGACCGCCTCCAGTAGCGCCCGCCCAGCGCCTGTGCCGTGATCGGCGGCGGACACGTAGAGCACGTACAACTGCCTCGCCCACGTCGCCGCGGCGTCCAGGGGCGGGCCCGACATGGCGATCCCGATCAATCCGCCGTCCCGCTCGGCGACGGCCACCCGGTTCTCGCGGTAGCGCTCGTCGGTCAGCGCGGCCGTCCAGAACCGTTCCCGGGCAGCCAGGAAGCCCGGGTCGTCGAGGACTGCGTCCGGCATGAGCCCTCGGTAGGTCTCCCGCCAAGACCGGACGTTCACGCGCGCCATCTGCGCGGCGTCCTCGGGTCGGGCGGGGCGAATCGTCAGCGACGAACTCACCCACGAATCGTAGTGCGGCGCTTCGCGGCTTCGGTCACCGATGCGTGGCGGGCGACCACCGGACCTGGCATTGGACGTCATGCCCCTCGGGCGGCCATCCTCGCTTCAGGACGGAGCGGATCCGGCTGTAGGGACCGTTTCTGTGCCATCGATGAGAAATAGCCGCCGCGATTATTGAAGGAGCACCTGCCGTGTCACGTGCCCGCGTTCACAATTTCTCCATCTCGCTCGACGGTTTCGGCACCGGCGAAGGCCAGAGCCGCGACGAACCGTTCGGTCACGCCGGCGAAAGGCTGCACGAATGGATGTTCGCCACCCAGTGGTGGCGCGGGCCCGACGAGCCGGGCGGTAGCAGCGGCGTCGACGACGCCTTCACGCGGTTGTTCGACGTGGGAATCGGCGCCGAGATCATGGGGGCGGGGAAATACGGCTACCCCGGATGGCACGAAGACCCGGAGTGGAAGGGCTGGTGGGGGGCCAACCCTCCGTTCCACACACCGACCTTCATCCTCACCCACCACACCCGCCCGTCGATCGAGATGGAGGGCGGCACGACCTACCACTTCCTCAACGCGTCGCCCGCCGAGGCCCTGGAGACGGCGCGCAAGGCCGCGGAGGGCCAGGACGTCCGCATCGGCGGAGGCGCCACCATGATCCGCGATTTCCTGGCCGCCGGGCTCATCGACTACCTGCACGTCGTGGTGGTCCCGATCCTGCTCGGCAGGGGTGTACGCCTCTGGGACGGAATCGAGGGACTCGAGAAGGACTACCAGGTCGAGACCACCTCGTCGCCCAGCGGGGTCACGCACGTGACGTTCACCCGAGCGGGTGCCTGAACTCCAGGTACTCGAAGAGGAGAGCGACGGCACCATGGCAACCGACGAAACGGACGCCGGCGGGTACTCGTTCGGCCAGACTGACCAGCGAGGCGCCGATCGTCGCGTCGGCGTGCTGGAGACCGGTCAGGTCGACGACCAGCGGACCGCCGCGGTCGGAGTGCCCGTCGACGGCCGTATCCAACATGCTCTGCACGGCACGCCGGTTGCTGACGTCGGCCTCACCGACGAGAGTGATGCCGTAGGGCTCGCGGGTGCGCCGGAGCCGCAGCTGAGGCGTGGCTGGTAGGCGCCGTGTGGTGGCGGGATGAGACTGGATGAGCACCCGCATCAGATCGGTGGCGGTAGCGTCCTGGTCGTAGAGGCAGGCGCCGGAGGCGTGCCCGTCCAACGCCAGCGCGTTGACTGCGGTCTCGTACTCGACCAGGTCGGCGGTGTCGACCTCGCTCGACTGGACCCAGGTCATGTCCGCGGCCACCTGCAAGCCGGCGTATCCGCGGCGGAGCGCCTCGTCGATGCAGGCAGCCATCGTCGCGCACACCCGAGGATCGAATTGGCCGCCGGTCAGGTAGATCTCCTGCGCCGGGAGTACGCGCACCTGCCCGCGGTCCAGAGCGGAGGTTGCGCCGGGCACGCGGTCGGCCAAGACGTCAGCCATGGTCGACGGTGGCGCGGCCGAGGTCAGGACCATCACCAGCTGTCCGCCCGCCAGGCCGTCCGCGACGACCGTGCTGATCGCCGCCGCTCGTTCTTCGTCGCTGGCGGTCAGCACGCAGAAGTGGTCGCCGAGGTCGACTGAATCGCTCGCGGAAACCCAGCTCATTTGCTCACCCCTCCGAAGGGATGGGTGCACGCGGTCGACCGAGCCCGTCGTCGCAGCGGGGGAAGTGACCGAACGCGGGGGACCTCCGGATCGTAGCGAGCCCTCGGTGCTTCAGCAGTCCCGAAACGTTTCGGTCGCCGCACTCCAACGGGCAGAGTCGATCGGGACACGTCGGTAAGGCCGCGGATCCGTGGCCGCGCGACCGGGGAGGCGCTGAATGGGTGGGGCTGACAACGTCGCGGGACACGACTCCACACCGAGCCGGACATGCGCGCCGCACACGCGCTCTCCGCGCGCCGCGGCTATCGACGCGAGCAGAACCGGGATTGGCAGGTCAACGGTTTCCGCATGCTGGTCTACCGAGAGTCCCTGGTCGTTTCGTGAGGGAAGCGTCAGTCCGGGGGGACGACAAAAGTAATGGCAAGAAGTTCTCACTCCTTGCCATTTTCAACATATAGCGCACCTGGGGGCTTGCGGCAAGACCCGGGTCGGGACGCAGAATCGGCGGCCGGACTACGAACGGATGGCCACATGATTCGACCGGCCAGTGCAGAACAACGGAGCACGGCCACCACCGTGTTGGGTCTTCACGCGATCGACGCGACGCAGATCGCGATCGTCGGCGGCAAAGGCGCGCACCTGGGCGAGCTGTCGCGGATCGACGGCATCCGGGTGCCGGCTGGCTTCTGCGTCACGACGGACGCCTTCCGACGGATGATGGCGGAAGCGCCGTCGATCGACGATCGGCTCGATCAGCTGTCGTGCCTGCACCCGGACGACCGGGAGGCGATCCGCACGCTCAGCGCGGAGATCCGCCGGACCCTCGAAGAGGCCGCCGTCCCGGACGATCTCGCGGCGGCGATCACCGGCGCGCTGGCCCAGCTCGGCGAGAGCGGTGCCTACGCCGTCCGATCCAGCGCGACGGCAGAGGACCTGCCGACGGCCTCCTTCGCCGGCCAGCAGGACACCTACCTGAACGTCGTGGCCCCGGCCGCCATCCTCCAGCACGTCAGCCGGTGCTGGGCCTCCCTCTTCACCGAGCGGGCCGTGGCCTACCGCCAGCGGAGGGGTATCGACCACCGTTCGGTGCAGATGGCCGTGGTCGTGCAGCAGATGGTCTTCCCGCAGGCGGCCGGCATCCTGTTCACGGCCGACCCGGTCACGTCCAACCGCAAGGTCGCCACCGTGGAGGCGAGCTTCGGCCTCGGCGAGGCCCTGGTCTCCGGCCTGGTGAACGGGGACGTCTACACGGTGCGCGACGGCGAGGTCGTCGAGAGGGCGGTCGGCACCAAGCAGCTCGCCGTCGACGCCTCCCCGGCGGGCGGGACGCAGGAACGGGCGATCGACCCGGAGCTCCAGGCCCAGCCTGCGCTGACGGATGCTCAGGTCGTACGGCTCGTGCAGCTCGGCCGCCGGATCGAAGCGCACTTCGGCCGGCCCCAAGACATCGAATGGTGCCTCGTCGACGACGACTTCCAGATCGTCCAGAGCCGGCCGATCACCACGCTGTTCCCCGTCCCGGGGCCCGCCGACGGGGAGAACCACGTCTACCTCTCCGTCGGTCACCAGCAGATGATGACCGACCCCATGAAGCCCCTCGGGCTGTCCTTCTGGCAGCTGACGACCCCCGCGGCCATGGCCGAGGCCGGCGGCCGTCTGTTCGTCGACGTCACCCGGAGGCTGGCCTCGCCGGCCAGCCGCGCCGGACTCCTGGAGGCCCTCGGGAGATCCGATCCGCTGACCGGGGACGCGCTGCAGACGATCCTCGAGCGCGACGGCTTCCTCCGGCCGCTCCCGGACGAAGGTCCCCCGCGCCCACTGTTCGGCGGTACGCCGGCTCCGATCGAAGCCGATCCCGCGCTCGTCACCGAGCTGATCGAGCGCAGCCAGGCGTCGGTCGCCGCCGCGGAACGCGACATCCGGACGAAGTCCGGAGAGGCGCTGCTCGACTTCATCGAGGCGGACCTGCAGGAGCTGAAGCGGATCCTGTTCGATCCGCGGAGCCACCAGGTGTTCATGTCGGCGATGGAGGCCGCGTGGTGGCTCAACGATCGGCTGCAGGAGTGGCTGGGGGAGAAGAACGCAGCTGACACGCTCACGCAGTCCGTCCCCCACAACGTCACGTCGGAGATGGGGCTGGCGCTCCTGGACGTCGCCGACGTGATCCGCCCGTACCCGGACGTGGTCGCGTTCCTGCACCGGGTCGAAGACGAGAGGTTCCTGGACGAGCTGCCCAGGCTGCCGGGTGGACGGGAAGCGCGAGACGCCATCGAGGCGTGGCTGGCGAAGTACGGCATGCGCTGCGTCGGCGAGATCGACCTCACGCGGCCGCGGTGGAGCGAGCGCCCTTCCACGCTCCTGCCCGTGATCCTCGGCAACATCAAGAACTTCGAGCCGGGTGCCGGCGCGCGGCGCTTCGAGGAAGGGCTGCGGGAAGCCGGGGCGAAGGAACGGGACGTGCTGGCGCGCCTGCGGGCGCTGCCGGACGGGAAGGCGAAGTCCGAAGAGGCCAAGCGGATGATCGACCGGGTGCGGACGTTCATCGGGTACCGGGAGTACCCGAAGTACGGCATGATCAGCCGCTACTTCGTGTACAAGCAGGCCCTGCTGCGGGAGGCCGAGCGGCTCGTGCAGGACCAGGTGCTTCGCGAGAAGGAAGACATCTTCTACCTGCGGTTCTCCGAGCTCCGCGACGTCACGCGCACGAACCGCGTGGACGACCAGCTCGTTCGCCGACGCAAGGACGCGTTCACCTCGTACCAAGCACTCACGCCGCCCCGGGTGCTCACCTCGGACGGCGAGGTCCTCACCGGAACGTACCGACGCGACGACGTGCCGACCGGTGCCCTGGCCGGCCTGCCGGTCTCCGCCGGGGTCGCCGAAGGACGGGCCCGCGTCATCCTGGACATGGCGCAGGCCGATCTCGAAGCGGGCGACATCCTGGTCACGGCATACACGGATCCGAGTTGGACGCCGCTGTTCGTGGCGATCGCGGGGGTGGTCACGGAGGTGGGGGGCCTGATGACCCACGGCGCGGTGATCGCCCGGGAGTACGGCTTGCCTGCCGTCGTCGGCGTGGTCGATGCGACCCGGCTGATCCCCGACGGGCAGCGGATCCGCGTGCACGGAACCGACGGGTACGTCGAGTTCCTGCCGTGACCGTGCGGCCGCTCTGAGCGGCTAGGAAGCCGCGGCGGCGAGGGCGGCCGCGATCGCGGTCGTGTCCTGGTACTCCCGCCAGCGGACCACGTGACCGTCGCGGGCTCGGAGCACGCCGATGAACGGCGCGGACCTTCGTGAACCGTCCGGAAGGCTTCCGCCGAGCCGGTACTCGACGACGATCACCTCTGGATCGGCGGTCTCGTGCACGACGACGTCACTGAGCTCGTCGAGCCGGAGCGGAAGGCGGCGCGCCCCGCCGTGGTGTACGCGAGCACGTTCTCGCGCCCCTCGAACCGGGCCGGTTGGCCGGGTGGGGCGAACGGCATCTCGAGAACGGCGTCCTCAGCGAGCAGAGCGCCGTTCGGTGCGGAACGGCTGAGCCACTCCTGAGCCATGCGGTCGAAGACGTCGCGAGGGGTATTGGGCACAGCTCCTCCATGGGCATAAAGTGAGTGGAGACTCATGATGAGTATCATGAGTGCTGACTCAGGTTGTCAATGGAGGCTGGATGAGCGCGATGCGGGCCGACGCCCGGCGCAACCGCGAGAAGATCCTGGCGGCGGCCGCGGCGGTCGTCGCCGAACAAGGCCACGCCGCCTCCACCGAAGAGGTCGCAGCGCGGGCCGGAGTCGCGGTCGGCACCGTCTTTCGGCACTTTCCCACCAAGAAGGACCTGCTCGCGGCGCTGCTGAAGGACCTGTCGACGCAGCTGATGACGCAGGCCACGACACTCGCCGACGACCCCGGAGGGCTGTTCGAGTTCTTCACCGCGGTGGTCGAGCGCGCCGCCGGACAGCGCACGGTCGTCGAACTGCTCTCCGCAGCCGGGATGGACGTCGACGCGGGCCGGTCGCTCGAACCCCTGCGCGACGCCGTGGCGGTCCTGACCACCCGCGGCCAGGCCGCCGGTCTGGTCCGGAGCGACGTCGATGTGGACGAGGTGCTCGCGATGCTGACGCTGGCCACCCACAGCGTTCTCCAGCAGCACTGGGACGACGCGTTGCGCCGCCGCACGACCGCCCTGATGCTCGACGGCCTCCGCGCCGCACCAGTCTGAGACGGACGCCTTCCTTGCCGGGCACCGGTAACGAGGGCGTCGCTGGATTGGCCGGTCGTTGCCCTTCTCGGGTCCAGGGCGCCGGGGCACGCTGGAGGCAGGCACCTAACGCCCGTTCGGCTGACGGCACCGCACCGCGTGTGCCACGAGCCGACCTACGCGCGTCCCGTTCCGCGGGACGCGTTCTGCTTTCTGAGGGAGATGACCATGTCTGCAGTTGCTGCTACCGCGAGCGTTTCCTGCGGCTCGGAGGCCCGAGGGGAATCGTTCCGGGCCCTTTTGGTGGCTCAGCGCGAGGACTGTGTTCGGCAGCGGCAGCTGACGGTGGCCGAGGACACCGCTTCTCCCGGTGACCCGGTCGTCGCCGGCCGGGCCGCGGATCTCCTGCGCACGATCGAGGAGATCGACGCAGCCCTCGAACGCATCGAAGCGGGCACCTATGGACGGTGCGTGCGCTGCGGCGGCTCGATCCCGGACGAGCGTCTGGAGTTCCGTCCGCACGCCGCCGGCTGTGTCGCCTGCGCGCGGTCCGGACGCTGAGGAGGCCGAATGTCTTCCCAGCCGAACGGTCCGGCGCTGTCCGCCGGAATGCCACACGATGTCGCGGTGGTGGGCGCCGGGATGGTGGGCCTAGCCACCGCCTGGTTCCTGCAGGAATCCGGTGTGAAGGTCACCGTCTACGAGCGGCGCCACGTCGCCGGGGGCGCCTCCTGGGGCAACGCGGGATGGCTGACCCCTGATCTGACCGCGCCGCTGCCCGAACCGGCGGTTCTTCGTTACGGGCTGCGGGCGGTGCTCAGCCCGGCCTCCCCGGTGTATCTGCCGCTGCGAGCCGACGCCAGCCTGCTGCGTTTCCTCAGCGGGTTCGTCGCGCACAGCACGAGCCGGCGGTGGCGGCGCGGAATGGCTGCCTACGTTCCGATGAACCAGCGCGCACTGGAGGCGTTCGACGCCCTGGCCGCCGGTGGGGTCAGCGTGCAGACGCGCCGCGCGGACACCTTCCTGGCGTGCTTCCGCACCCGGCGGGAGGCCCGGGGACTGCTGGCGGAGTTGACCGCGATCCGCGAGGCCGGTCAGGACCCGAGCTACCGAACCCTGGCGGGTCGGCACGCACGGGCGCTGGAGCCAGCCCTGACCGACCGGGTGGGCGCCGCGGTGGCGATCGAAGGCCAGCGTTACCTGGACCCTCCGGAGTTCGTGCGTGCGCTGGGCCTGGCGGTCACCGCCCGCGGCGGCGAGATCCTCGAGGCCGTCGAGGTGACCGAGGTGCAGCCCGGCGTCGCGGGAGCGACCGTCGTCCGCGCCACTGGGGAGCGGCAGGTGCACGGCGCGGTCGTGATCGCGACCGGCGCGGCGCTGACCCGGTTGGCCGGGCGGTTCGGCGTGCGCCAGCCGGTGCAGGCCGGCCGCGGCTACAGCTTCAGCGTGCCCGCCGATCCGCTGCCCACCGGACCGCTCTACTTCCCGAGGCAACGGGTCGCGTGCACGCCGCTGCGCGGTCGACTGCGGGTGGCCGGGATGATGGAGTTCCGCCGTCCCGACGATCCGCTCGACCCCCGACGGATCAACGCGATCGTCGAGGCCGTCCGCCCCTTCCTGACCGGAGTGGACCTGGAGGACCGGGCGGACGAATGGGTCGGCTCGCGGCCGTGCACCTCCGACGGGTTGCCGGTCATCGGAGCAACCGCCGCGTCGCGGGTCTTCGTCGCTGGGGGGCACGGGATGTGGGGCATCGCGCTCGGCCCGATCACCGGACAGCTACTGGCCCAGGCCGTACTCAAGGGCGAGACGCCGACGGAACTCGCCCCCTTCGATCCGCTCCGCTGAGCCGGCGCGGCAATCGACAAGGCCGGTTCCTGTCTCGCTGAAAGGAGCACACCGTGGCGAACCATCCCGCCGCCGCTCGTGACCCGGAGCACCGGCAGCTCCTGTCGATCACCCCACGCTCCGGCCGGCTGCCCGGCTGTGCGGTGCTCGACGTCGTCGGCCGCGTCGATCGGTCCACCGTGCCGCTTCTGCAGGTCTGCCTACAGACCCAGCTCGGCCGTGCAGACGTCCAGGAACTGATCGTCGATCTGCGACGAGTCACCGAATTCAGCACCGCAGCCAGCGATGCGCTGATCCGGTGCCACCGGCTGAGCCGCTTGAGGGGCATCCGGTTGATCGTCCGCCCGGTTCGCCGACCGTCGCTGCGAGGGTCGCAGGCCGGATGACGGCCCAGCCGCAGTGCGTCGGCGACGTGCCGAGGAGGGGTCGAACAGGGACAAGATCCGCCGGAACGGGGAGGCTGAGGTTGCCGACCATCGGCAGCGAACGATCCAAAGACCGAGTCGCATCGTGGCGCGGCCGCAAGGAGGAGTAGATGGTACGCCGACCGGAGCCCGTCGCCACGCCGGCGCCGACCGACGAGTGGCTGGAGTCGGTCTCCGTCGCCGCGGCGGCCGCGTGCCGGGCACCTGCCGACCTGCTCGGGGAGTACCTGCCGATGCTCGCCGACGCCGCGATTCACGGCCGCCGCCCCGCGTCCTGGCAACTCGACGCGATCCGCGCGCTCGGGCGACGAGCCGCCGAATCGGAGGTCGACGCCGGGCGAGCCGTCGACCTCTACCTCTCGGCCACCTGGCGACTCTGGCGCGAGCTGCCCACTGTCGCTCGCTCCTCCGACCCGGAGAAGGTCCGTAACGCCGCCACTGCGGTCCTGCGTGTTCTCGACGACGCCATCGGCGTCCTCGTCGACGGGCACCAGTCCCAACGACGCGACATGATCCGCCGCGAAGAGGCGCAACGAGCAGCCTTCGTCGACGACCTGCTGCGCGGTGACGCCGACGTGTCGAGCCTGGTCGAGCGCGCCGAGCCCTTCGGCATCGACCTGGGCAAACGGCACTCGGTCACGCTCATCACCGCAGGCGAGCCCGGCAGCAAGGTAGAGCAGACCGCCGCGGCGCTGGAACGGATCGTCGTCGAGGCGTTCGGTGACCGGGAGGTTCTGGTCGCTATCAAGGACGGGCGAATCGTCGCGATCGTGCCCGCCGGATCGAACGACGGCGAGGTGGGATCGACGCTCAAGCAAGGGCTCGCACGGCGTCGGATCACCGGACGATGGCGGCTGGCGACCGGACGAGGCTTCCCCGGCGCCTACGGCATCGCTCGGTCCTACGAGGAAGCCCGCGAAGCCCTCGAGTACGCCGACCGGCTGAACCTGGACGACGACCTCGTGCACGCCCGCGACCTCCTCGTCTACCGAGTCCTCGGGCGCGACCAGGCCGCCATCGTCGACCTCGTCCGCGACGTCCTCGGCCCACTTCACCAGATGCGTGGCGGCGCAACGATCGCGCTGGAGACCTTGCAGGAGTACTTCGCCACCGGCGCCGTCGCCACCGACACCGCCCGACGGCTGCACGTCTCCGTCCGCACCGTGACCTACCGTCTCGCACGCATCGCTCAGCTGACCGGCTACCACGCCGCGCACGCCGACCAGCGCTTCACCCTCCAGGCCGCCGTACTCGGCGCACGTCTCCTGGACTGGCCCACCGTTCCGTTGCCGTCCGACACCGAGTAGACATGGGCTCGCTGTGGATCACGCTCTCCGGTGCAGTCGCGAGTTCCACGGCTGTGGAGGCCGTCCGGAGCTATGTAGACGGCACTCTCCCGCCGGCTTCTGCCGTCGACGTCACCGCGATCGTTGCCGAGGTCGCCGAGCAGGTCATCGGACCCACCGCCCGGGGCGGGGAACTGATCCTCAGCTGCCGTGACGGCATGCTGCTGATCGAAATCCTCAGCGACGGCCCACCGCCCGCGCCGATGAACACTCGGCGGTCGGCTTCGGCCTGCACCTGGGGGAGTCACCGCGTCAGCGGCGGCACCGTCACCTGGATACAGGTGCCGCTGGCAGGAGTCGATTCACCGGACCGGGTCTAAGCCGGGGTGGCGTGGCCGTCCTCGTTCCGGACCGGGGTCAGGCGGACCACCTGCAGCCCGACCGAGGCGAGCAACGCCGGAATGGTCCGGACGGCGTTGCGGTCGGCCTCGCGGCTCTCTTCGGTGAGGTTCCGCCAGTCGACGAGATCGGGATGCTGCTTGTGATCCGGATCGCGTCGCGGCCCCCACGTCCACCCGTCGTCGAGGAGCCGTTTCATCCATCGGGTGTGCTCGCGCTGGGCGAGCTGGGTGATCTCCACATCGGTGAACGCGAACGGCTCGGCGTCGCCCGTGGTGGGCGTCATCACGCAGCCGATCGCCCGTAGCTTGACGCCGATGTCCTCGGCCTGGGCTCGGTTGCTCTCCTTCAGCTCGTCGGACAGCTCGTCCCAGGACCGTATCGACGCGTTGGTCTGCGGTGTGTCGCCCTGCCGCTGACGAAGAGCGACGTACTGCGCGTGGATCTCCCGCGCCAGACGCTCGTTCGTCCCTAACCGGAGTTCGCCGATGTCGTACACCTCCTCGGTGACGTTGATCGTCGTCAATCCGGCGGGGCCCAGTATGGCAGCGGTCTGATCGGGGGCGGCCGTAGCCGTGCTGCCGAACCCGCTCCACCGCGTCACCGCGACCACGACGCGCGGCGCCGGCTGGAGCGGGGCACGGAATTCGTGGAGCAGACGGAAGCCGGCCTTGAGAGCGTCCGTATCGCGATCGACGCAGACGTAGACGTGCGGCGGCGGGGCACCGACCGCGGGTAAGGCGTTGACGCGGGCGGCGATGCCGCCCTCCACCGTGTCGACGGCGAGGCGGATGGCCGAGCGGTCGTGTGTGGGCAGCGTCGTTTTCTCGTCCTCGTCGGGCACCAGGACGAGCACGTCCAGCGGGGGTAGGTCGTCGCTGGCTCCGCCGGGCCTGGTCGCGGTCCACCAGCGGGCGATCTCCGACAGCAGCGCCTCGGCCAGTTCCGTGCGGCCGACGACCACGATCTCCGGAGGGCCCGCCGTCGCCGCAGGCGGGTGCTGCGCGACGATTCGCCGGGCCGCCCGGTCGTGCCGGTTGAACAGCTCCAGCCGCGCCCCGGCGCTCCCGGCGGCGCTGAGCTCCTGCGCGATCAGTGCGCTGAGCAGGGCCCAATCGTCGACGTGGACCTGGCAGCGCAGCGCAGCGCCGTGGCGCGGCGTGGTCTGCATCAACCTCAGCACGCTGACCGCAACCTGCGCGTTCGTCGCCGTGTCACCACCGACCGCGAACACCTCGCGCGCCCGGGGCACCCCGGCCCGGCGCAGCACCGGCACGTCGCGGGGATCGCCGGTCACCCGGTACACGTTGCGGGCGGGCAGTAGCGCCGACGGTGCTTCGCTCTGCACGATCACGACCCGCCGCCGCTCGCGGAGCACCTGGCGGACCAGCTCGGAGACGGCCGGACCGTCGCCGACGACCACCGTGTGGTCCTTCGCCCGGCGGGCACGGACCTGCTCGACTTGCCGTGCCAGGACGGCTTGGGCGGTCAGGACGATCGCGTACGCCGCCGTCGCCGGCGCCAGGAACCGGGCCACCTGCAACGTCCACGGCAGCGAACTGCCGGAGCCGACGGGATCGGAGTCCAGGACGAACAGCTGGAGGTCGTAGTAGATGATGTCGGCGACACCGGAACCGAAGTGGACGCCGGCCGCCCGGTTCAGCGCGTCGACGTGATCGCGCAGCCCGAGGTAGCCGAGCACCAGCGCCGCACCGGCCGCAATCACGACCAGAGCGAGCCCTCGCGCCGAGACCACACCGGACCTCGACGAACCTTCTTCCGACGCCATGACCGCCCCCCGGTCCGTGGTGCCGACCGAGCGGGCTGCCCGGCCGTCGTCCATCGTCGCATCCGGACGCGCGCCTGCGACCCGAGTTGGAGACGCTCCACTACTGTCGTCGCTCATGGCTGCGCCGCGGATCGTCGTCGTCGGCGGTACCGGCTTCTACGGTCGGTATCTGATCGCCGACGTGCTGGCCCACTCCGACGCGGAGGTGCGGGTGGTCGCGCGCGGCCCGGCCCAGCCGCCGTTCCCGGACCCCCGGGTCGAGGTCGTCGCGGCCGATCACACCGACGTCGCGGCGCTGGCCCGGCTAGTGGCGGGCGCCGCCGCGGTGGTGCACTGCGCCGGCCCCTACCAGGCGATGCCGGGGCGCGGCCTGCCGCTCGGGCCGGCTCTCGCGGCGATCAACGCCGGCGTGCCCTACGTCGATCTCGCCGAGGACGGGCCGTTCCGGCGGGCGGTGCTCGACGTGGCGACCGGTGCCACCGCTCCGGTCCTCACCGGCGCTTCGGTGGTGCCGGGGCTGCAGGTCATCGCCGTGGCCGAGCTGGCAGCCGGCCTCGACCGGGTGGACGAGATCCGCTGCGCGGCCGCGCCGGACACCCGACGGCACCGCGGTCCGGCGATGTTCCGGGCGATGCTGCACGGCCTCGGTGCACCCTTCGACGCACCGCGCGGCGGCCGACCGACGAGGGTGTACGGCTGGTCGGAGCCGGAGTGGGTGCGCTTTCCGCCGCCGGTCGGGCGTCGCCTGGTGTACCAGGTCTACGAGATGGCCGACCTCGCGGTGCTGGCTGAGCTGTACGGCGCCGGCACGATCAGCTTCAAGGCGGGCACCGAGCATGCCGGGCTCAACCGGCTACTCGGGTGGGCCGCCGCGGCGCGGGCGCGCACCGGCAAGCCACGCCGCGCCGAGCGGTTCACACCGGTGGTGCGGGGCCTCTCCTGGCTGGCCGGACGGGTCGGGAACGAGGCGGGCGGCTTCCTCGTCGAGGTACGCGGAGCGCGGGCGGAGCGACCGGTGCGGTGCGCGCTGGGGATGACCGCCGCCGTCGGCGGCGGTCGCATGCCGTCGCTGCTCGCCGGTATCGCGGTCACGGAACTGCTCGCCGGGCGGCTCACGGCGCCGGGTCCGGTAGCGCTCGACGCCTGGCTGTCGCCGGAGCGCGCCTGGGCGGAGCTGGCCGCGCGAGGTGTCGCCCTCTGGCGCGACGACGGATCCGGCTGGCAGCCGCTGTGACGCCGGAGCCCGAGCCGCTGCCGGCGGCTGGTGCGGGCGCCGCAGGCCTTGAGGACGGCGCCCGAGTGCCGATAGACAACACCGGCGAGGAGTCGCCAGGGGGACAGGGGCGGGGACCAATGGGCCAGTTCGTCTTTCTCAGTTACAGCCGTGCGGATCGTGCGTATGTCCAGCGGCTCGCCGCCTACCTCGCCCAGGCCGGAATTCCGGTCTGGTGGGACCGCGACCTGGCCGTGGGCGACCGCTTTCCCGCGGAGATCCAGGACCGCATCGACGAGTGCGCCGCCTTCGTCGTGGTGCTCTCCCCGTCCGCGGTCGGTTCCCACTGGGTCCTCGACGAACTCGAGTACGCCGTGCATCAGAACAGGCCGGTCCTTCCATTACAGCTGGCGCCATGCCGGCTGCCGCTGCGCGCGGTCAGCCTCCAGGTTCTGGAGATCCGGGGCGGCGCCATGCCCGGCGACGGGTTCGTGGCACGGCTGCGCTCTGCGTCGGGGCTTCCCCCACCGAGCCGTCCCGAGGCGGTCCGGAGCGACGACGCGCCGACGGTCGTCTCGAGTGGGCAAAAGCCGGACGCTTCCGCGGTGCTGCGGTTCCTGGAAGGGCTGGAGCAGCGCCAGAGCGGCTATCGCGCGGCGGACGTCGTGGCTGGAATGGGCGCGCTGCTGGAGCGGATCAGTGACCCGGACGCGTGCATCGGCCTGATTCCCCCCTATTTCCGCGCTGTCCGGTGGCCAGGGCAGGGCTATCCGCGCGCGGAGGTCGATGCGTTCGTGCTCGGGCACCGCCCCGCTCCGGCAGATTTTGATCACGCCCTGCGGCTTTACCTCGCCGATCAACGTTTGCTCCTCCCGGACGACGTCGGGGCGTTCCCGCGCTGGGCTCGCAAGGGCCAGGAGGCGACCCTGACGTACAGCAGTCATCCGCGCGCCCTGCTCCGGATCCCGAACGGTTGGCTGGCTGTCACCGACTCCGACCTCCGCTTCCGGATCGGTGGATCCTCCGTCACCGTGCCGTTCGCCGATCTCGACCATCTGCGGTTGGATGTCGAGTGCCGCGAGGAGGGCTGGGCCTACGACGGAGCCGCTGCCGGGAGCACAACCATGGGGCGGCTCTTGGTCTCGTATCGCGGCCGCGACGTCTGGACCGGGGATTTCAACTATCACGCCAGCGACATCCAGAACCTCGTGATGTCCCGGGTCAGCTACCTGGGGCGACTGTGGCGCGCCTTCGCGACCCGGAACGCCAACACCGCACCCACAGCCTGACCGACCGGTGGAAGGTGGCACCAGATGCAGCAACCGGAGCGCCCACGGGGGCGCGTGTCGGTGAAGGGTGTGGTGTTCCAGCGAGGACGGGTCCTGCTGCTGCGCAACGAGCGGCAGGAGTGGGAGCTGCCCGGAGGCGGCTTGGAGCTGGGTGAGACACCGGAAGAGTGCGTCGTGAGGGAGATCCGCGAAGAGACCGGCTGGTCGGTGCGGTGCGGGCGGCTCCTCGACACCTGGATCTACCACGTGTCCCCGTCAGACGGTGAGGTTCTGATCGTCACCTACGCCTGTGGGTTGCTCGACCCGGAAGCCGTGCCCGTCCTCTCCGACGAACACGCCGAAGTCGGGCTCTTCGGCCCGGACGAGATCGACGATCTGCCGCTGCCCGATGGCTACCGGGCGTCGATCCGGGCGGCAACCGCCGGCTCCTCTGTGGACGTCGGCAACTAGGGTGTGCCGGACCGGACCGTCACGGGGGCGTCCGGTGTGAAGAGAGGAACGCGCACGTTCCGACGTGCCACCACGGCGCTGTTACTGACCACCCTCGCGGTCGTCTCCACGCTGGTCGCGGCCAGCCCGGCCCATGCTTTCCCGCGCGGGGCGTGCGACAGCACGCTCGCCCCCGAGGGGCGGCCGGGGAGGTACTTCGACGGACCCAGCCCTCTCAACCGCAGCGTCTGGACGCACAACATGAACGCCACCCAGATGCTGTGGCAGCAGGACGGCAACCTCGTCCTCTACACCGCCGGGTACGCGCGGGCGGTCTGGTCGAGCCGCACGCACAACAAGTGCACCGGCAGCAGGTTCCCGTACTTGACGACGCAGAGCGACAACAACCTGGTCATCTACTGCGGCGCCGAAGGAACGAACGCGCTCTGGGCCAGCAACACCGCGGGAATCTAGGCGCTACTTCGCCGGCCGGCCCGGGCGCGCGAGCGAGGGGGTCAGGGAGACGGGCTCAGCGGGGCGCGGCGCGTGCTGGGGGAGTACCGGTCCAGTATCGCGCGAACCTCGGCGGCGTCGGTGTTGGCGCCGAACAGCTCGGTGCCGGGCTGCATCCGGACGCCGTCGGCGAGCGGCCCGGCGACGACCGGATCGAAGCCCAGCGCGTCGACGAGGGCCCCGACCGTGGTGAGGGCATCCGGATCGTCGCCGGCGACGGCGATGGCCTTCCGCTCGGGTGAGCCGACCGGCCGCGCGCCGTCCTCGAGATCGTGGTAGCCCATGTGGTTGAAGGCCTTGACGACCCGCGACCGCGGGAGGAAGGCCTGCACGATCTCGCTGGACGAGGTGCGCGGATCGGTGAGGTCGTCCCGGACCCCGTCCACCTCCCACCAGTAGTTCATCGCGTCGACGACGAGCTTGCCCGCCAGCGCCGACGCCGGCACCGTCCGGTACTTGCCGAGCGGCAGCGCCAGGACGACGACGTCGGCGCGTTCGGCGGCCTCGGCGGCGGTCACCGCGACCGCACCGGGCGCCAGGACGTCGATGATCAGCGCGATCTTCGCCGGGTCACCGGAGCCGGCGATCAGGACGTCGTACCCGGCGGCGACCGCCAGCCTGGCCAGCACGGTGCCGACCTTGCCCGCCCCGAGGATGCCGACGACGCTCATCGCGTCACCATCTCGCGGACCATCGGCGCGACCTTCGCGCCGAACAGCTCGACCGCACGCAGCCGGGCGCTGACCGGCTGGGCGCCAGCGGTGTAGATCAGGTCGAAGCGGCCCACGCCGAGACCGGTGATCGCGGCGGCGATCCGGCGAGCGACGGTCTCGGGCGCGCCGACGTACATCGAACCGTGCTCGACCTCGGCGTCGAACTCTTCCCGGCGGAGCGGCGGCCACCCGCGGAGGGCCCCGATCCGGTCCCGGATCACCTTGTAGCTCGGGTAGAACATCTCCTTGGCCTCTTCGTCGGTGTCGGCGACGAAGCCGGGCGAGTGCATCCCGACCGGGTGCGCGACCGTGCCGAGTTGGTCGGCGGCCCGGCGGTAGAGATCGATGTAGGGCCGGAACCGCGTCGGGGCTCCACCGATGATCGCCAGCATGAGCGGCAGCCCGTGCCGCGCTGTACGCACGACCGACTGGGGCGAGCCGCCCACGCCGACCCAGGCGTCCAGGCGGCCGGACTCGGTCTTCGGGAAGACGTCGGCGTCCTCGAGCGCGGCGCGGGTGGTGCCGCTCCACGTCACCGGCTTCTCGTCGAGGAGCTTCACGAAGAGCTCCAGCTTCTCTTCGAAGAGGACGTCGTAGTCGCTCAGGTCGTAGCCGAACAGCGGGAAGGACTCGGTGAACGATCCGCGGCCGAGGATCGCCTGGGCGCGGCCGTTCGACAGCGCGTCGACCGTCGCGAAGCGCTGGAACACGCGGACCGGGTCGTCGGAGCTGAGGACCGTCACGCCGGAGGCGAGCTTGATGCGCGAGGTTCGGCTCGCGATGCCGGCCAGGACCGTCTCCGGGGTGGAGATCGAGTACTCCGGGCGGTGGTGTTCGCCGAGTGCGATCACGTCGACGCCGAGTTCGTCGGCGATCACGGCCTCGTCGACGACCTGCCGGATCGCGGCGGCGTGGGGAACCGGGACGCCCGTGTCGTCGACGGGGACGTCGCCGAAGGTGTCGAGACCGAGCACGAGATCTGTCATGGCGCTGTCCTCCGAGTGATTGACACGTCAACTATGCATCAATATGATTGACGTGTCAATCAAAGGAGTGGTCATGGCCGGGTCACGCAAGCTGCCGACGCGCGATGAGCTCCGGACCTGGCGGGAGTTCGTCGAGACGACCGAGGCGCTGCGCACGGTGCTCGCCGCCCGGCTCTCCAGCGACACCGGACTCTCGCCAGGCGACTACGTCGTACTGCTCGCGCTCAGCGAAGCCGAGGGCGCCAGGCTCCGCTCGTCCGAACTCGCCGCCGCCGTCGGCTGGGAGCGCAGCCGTCTCTCCCACCACCTCGGCCGGATGGAACGTCGCGGGCTGATTCGCCGCGAGGACTGCCCTACCGACAGCCGCGGCGCGGAGATCGTGCTGGACGCCGCCGGAGCAGCCGCGTTCCGGGCCGCCACCGTTCCGCACCTGGGCGCAGTCCGCGAACTGTTCGTCGACGCACTCACCCCGGAGCAACTCGCCGCCGCCGGCGAGATCGCCGCGGCGCTCCGGAAGCACCTCGACCTGTCCCCGCCGGCCGATCGGACGTAGGCCGGACGCGATTCGTCCGGCCGAGGCCGCCGGCCAGGTGCAGGGCGGGAGCAAGCCGGGTTTGTTCGGTTCCGGTTCCTTTTGTCGGCTTCCGATCCACCGAGTGCATGGGCATGAGCGCCCGAAGAGTCTCCGTGTTCCTCGTCCTCGCCTTTATCGGCGTGGCGATCAGCGTGGCTGCGTACAACACCACGGCGGGTGCCGTCGGCTACCTGGTCGGCTACGCCGTCGTCGCCGGACTGAGCTGGTGGGCCGCTCTCCGACCGAACCGGCAAGACCGGGGCCCGGGCGTCCTGATCGCGGTCGCCGTCTCGCTGTGGTTCACCGGCGACCTGATCGAGGTCGTGCAGTACTACTACTTCACGGTGCCCGACGTCGGCGTGGCTGACATCTGCTGGCTCGGTGGCTACCCACTCGTGGCGATCGCGCTGATCCAGATGGCACGTCGGCGCGCGCCCGGCCAGCTCCTCGGCGCGGTGCTCGACGGGCTCACCCTGTCGCTGGCCGCTGCCACGCTGAGCTGGCAATTCTTCATCGAACCGACGTTCGATCTGGGGTACGGCGTGCTCGCGTCGGTGGTGCCCGCGCTCTACCCGGTGGCCGACGTGGTGCTGCTCACCGGCATCCTCATCATCGTGCTCTCACCGGGCGGCCGAACCACCCCGACCCGGTACCTGCTCGCCGGCGTCACCGTCTTCCTGGCGGTGGACCTCGGTTACAACCTCCTGCCGTACGTCGTGCACGGCGACTGGGTGAGCCGGCTCGGCCCGTTCGTGCTCGCCGGCAACGCACTGCTCGTCGCGTCCGGACTGCACCCGGCGAGCGCCGAGCTGACCCGGCCGGGTACACAGCTGCGCACGCTGCACGCGGCGCGCGTGCTCTTCCTCGGCTGCGCGCTGATGACCGCACCCACCCTGACGATCCTGCGCTCGGGTCCGGACGGCACGGAGGTGGCGGCGCTGCTCGCCACCGGCGCCTGCGCCGCGTTCGTCCTCGTCCGGTTCACCGCGGCGGTGCGCGAGCAGGAGCGTGCGCAGGCCCAGCTGGCGTTCCAGGCCAGCCACGACCCGCTGACCGGGCTGGCGAACCGGTCGGTACTCGGCGACCGGCTCGGCGAGATCCGGTCCCTGGTCAACTCCCCGGTGGCGGTGCTCTACCTCGACCTCGACGGCTTCAAGCAGGTCAACGACCGGCTCGGGCACGAGGCCGGCGACGCAGTGCTCCGGGCGGTCGCCGCCCGTCTCTCGGCGGCGGTCCGGCAGTCCGACGTGGTGGCCCGGCTGGGTGGCGACGAGTTCGTCGTGCTGTGCCCCGGTGCGTCGCAGGACGAGGCGATCGGCCTGGCCGAGCGGATCCTCGCCGAGGTCGCCGCGCCCGTGCCCTACCGGGAGGAACTGCTCCAGGTGGCCGCCAGCATCGGCATCGCGTCCCGGGCCGACTCGGCGGACGCGTCCCCGGCGACGTTGCTGCGCTCGGCCGACATGGCGATGTACGACGCCAAGCGGGCCGGCCGCGGTCGGTGGGTACTGGCCGACGCCTGAGGCCGTGCGGCGCGCTACGGAACGAGGAGTGTTCCCGCGCCTTCGAGGCGGCGCACGACCGGCGCGGTCTCCGTGCGGGACACTTCAGGTGAGCGCCCGTTCGCTCACCCGGCAGCAGCACATGCCGTCCTCGAGGCACGCCTTCCCTCGCTCGGAACTGAACCCCTGCACCAGTGCAACAGCAGGTTCGGCGTCCCGCGCGGCGGACGTCGTGCGGTCGTAGACGACCTCGCCACCGACGATCGTGGTGCTGACGGCCAGACCGGGGAGCGCTTCGGGGGCCGTGCCGAGGACATCACCGTCGACGACGCAGAGGTCGCCGACGAATCCTTCCTGCAGCGTGCCTTTCCATCCGTCGGCGTGGTCCTGCCAGGCCGGCGTGCGGGTGTAGGTGACCAGGCTCTCCTCGACGGAGATGCGCTCAGCCGCACCGGCGACCGCGTCACCGAACTGGCTCTTCCGGGTGACGGCTCCGGCGACGCCCTGGAGCCAGCTCGCCGGGGTGACGGGCGCGTCCGAGGCACTGGCGACCTTGACGCCGAGGTCGAGCGCCGTGCGGTAGGGCCACTGATAATCCGTCCGTTCCTTTCCGAGCACCGGGTAGAGGTCGGTGCCGAGCAGGTACTTGATCGTCGCGTTGAAGTTGGCGCCGATGCCGTGCGCAGCCATGGTCCGCAGCGTCGCCTCGGGCGTCAGGTCGGCGTGGATCACGTAGTTCCGCAGAGCGGCGCGGCGGGAGTTCCGTCCCATCGCGGCAAGGTAGCCCTGCACGACGGTGTCGATCGCAGCATCGCCGGTGGCGTGGGTGCCGACCTGAAAGCCGGCCTGGATCGCCGTTCGGATCATCGTGTGCAGGTTGCGGATCTGCTCCTCGATCGTGGCTCCGTCGAGGGTCAGGGAACCGCGAGTGTTCGTGCCTTCGTAAGGCTCGTGCAGGTACGCGGTGCGGGCGGCGGTGGGTACACCGTCGGCGAAGAGTTTGACCTGCCCGACCCGGATCCAACGGGGGTCGATCCCGCGCAGCGGTGAGAACCCGTCGAGGGCGGCCCGGAGCGCCTTCGGGTTCCGGCCGCCGCCGAGCATGAGGTTCACGCGGAGCGGCAGCTTGCCGGCGCGGTACCTGTCGGCGTAGATCGCGACCATGGCGGCGTCCACACCGGGGTCGGTGACGCTGGTGATGCCGAGGGAGTGCACGGCCGCGATGGCGGCGTCCAGACTGCCGGCGACCTCCGCCGGGGTCCACGGTGGCGCCACGCTGACCAGGCTCATCGCACCCTCCCGGAACACGCCGGTGAGTTCGCCGTTCGCGTCCCGCTCGATGTACGGCACCAACTCGGGGGAGGCGGTGGCGATCCGCTCCTTCACCTCGGGCAGGTCCAACACCGCGCTGTTGACGATCAGCGCGTGGTACGAGAACTCCGGGGCGATGATCTTGTAGCCGTCGGACACCGCGTCGAGGTGTGCGCGGGTGAGTTTCTGGCCGACCTGGTTGAGTCGGCTCTCGTTCCAGCCGCTCGCGCGGACGAACGTCGTCTCGACGGGCTTGCCCGCGGCTCGGGCGTCGGCGACGGCGCGGCGGAGGACGTCCTGAATCGCGACGATCGATTCCGTGCCCGCGAGCGAGTACGTGTAGGGCGGGATCGCGAGACCGGAGTTCCCGAAGTGGAAGTGCGAGTCGTTGATACCGGGAAGAACGGTGCCGCCACCAGCGTCGACCACCTGGGTGCCGCCAGCGGTGAGACGGGTGATCTCGCGGTTGCTACCGATCGCGAGGATCTTGCCGTCCTTGATCGCGACCGCCTCGGCGCGGCGACGCCGGCGGTCCATGACCAGGACCTTGCCGTTCATCACGACGGTGTCGGCGGCGCCGCGCGGTCCGCGGGCGTGCGCCGGACCGGCGGCCGCGACCACCGAGACGCCGGCGGCCGCGGCGGCGACGACAGCGCCCTTGAGCACGCTGCGGCGGCTCATTCCCTGTTCGATCATCAGGCCCTCTCAGTGTTCGGCGTCCGAGACCCGCGGACTCGCCGTCGGGCGGTCACATGGCTATCGTTCGTATCCGAAAGACATGCGGCGTGGGTCACACTGTGCCGCCACGGTCGAGGACAGTGCCGTCCCGGTCAGGAGTCGACGAGATGAACGCAGCGGCCCCCGCCGGTCGGGTGTTGGAGGGCTATATCGGCTCGCGTCCAGGCGACCCGGAACCCGTGCGCGACCGCATCCTGCTGCGTTCCCAGGGAACGTTTCCGGCGATCAGCCGACGACTGCGCCTCGGCGACGTCGATCTTTGTCTCTTCGAGGGTGCAGACGTCGACGTGACGCCCTGCGCCCCGGCGTCGGCCGACCGCTCGTGGACGGACGCGCGCGGAATGGTGCTGGGTCACGTCGTGTCCGGGGAGGTCCAGATCGCCCAGGACGGTCGGGAAGTGGTCCTCGCCCCGGGACAGGTGGCGCTGTACGACGCGGTCACTCCGTACCGCATTCGCGCAGCGTGGCAGCACCGATATCTGATCGCGCACATCCGCGGCCGCGCGCTGCGGATGCGCCGGGAAGACCGCGATGCGCTGGTCGCCCGGGACCTCTCGGCGTTCTGCGCCGCCGCTGCACTCGCCGGGCTGGTCGGCGGTCTGATCGTCGACGACCGTCGCAGGCCGGTACAGGCAGCCGGCCAGTACCTGGGCGACGCGATCGTGGCCTGCGTGCACGCGATCGTCGCCGAGGCGCGCGGCACCGGAGGAGGTCCGCGGTCCGCGCTGCTCTTCGCCGAGCTCGTCGGCTGGCTCGAGACCCATCTGGCCGATCCGGGACTGACCACGGAGCGTCTCGCGGCGGCCCACTATCTCTCGCCCCGCTACGTGCGGAAACTCTTCGCGCACCACGACACGACGGTCACGGGCTACCTCCGGCTACGGAGGCTCGAACGCATTCGCGACGAACTGTTGCAGCCGGGCAGCGCCGACGTCCCGGTCTCCGCGATCGCGGCTCGCTGGGGCTTCGCGGAGCCGAGCGTTTTCTCGCGCGCGTTCACGCGGCAGTTCGGCCGAGGGCCGCAGCGGTTCCGGAAGGACGCGATCGGGCCGGAGTAATCGGCATGGGTAGCTCGTTTGGATCCGTATGATCTCGCCATGACTAGGCCGCGAATGCTGATGATCCTCACCGAGAACGGCACCACGTCGGGTGGGAACGATCTGCCGACGCTGGTGCGGTGGGCTCGTTGTGCGGAGGACGCGGGCTTCGACGCGGTGATGGCGAGCGAGCACGTGGTCCTCGGGCCGGATGCCGGCGCGAACGGAATCATGGGCAACCCCCGAGCGTACGCGCTCCCGGGCAACCAGGATCCGTTCACGCCGTGGCCGAACTCGATCGTGCTGCTGTCCGCGATCGCTTCGGTGACCGAGGCTCTGCGCTTGGTGGCGGGCGCAATTCTCGCGCCGCTGCGCCACCCGTTGTTGCTCGCGCGTGAACTGGGCACGCTCGATCTGGTCAGCGAGGGCCGGCTGGTGGTGCAGCCGACGGTGAGCTGGAGCCGGGACGAGTACGCCGCGCTGAGTGTGCCGTTCGACCGCCGGGGTCGAATCCTCGACGAGCAGTTGGACGTGCTGCGCCGGTGCTGGGGGCCGTCGCCGGTGAGCTTCCAGGGGGAGTTCTTCCAATTCGACGACGTGTACTTCGAGCCGAAGGCGTACCGGCCGGACGGCCCGCGATTGTGGTTCGGCGGACAGCGTCTGCACGCTTCGGTCCTGCGTCGGCTGGTCGAGTACGGGCACGGCTTCCACCCGTTGGGTGCACCGTCCGACGAGGATCTCCAGACCCTGCGGACCGGTCTCGCCGCGTCCGGCCGAAGTCCGGACGAGCTGGAGTTGATCGGCGGCGTCCGCGCGGTCTTCCCCGACGACCGCAGTTGTGCCGATCTGGGGCAGGCCATGTCCGCCATCCCGGCCCAGGTGGAGCAGGGCTATACGACGTTCTGCCTGAAGCCCTCCCAGTTCATTGATGACGGTGCGCGGATCGGTGCGTTCTGCGCGGAGGTGATGCGCCGCGTCGACAGCATATGAGGTGGACGGCTCCCGGATCGTGGCCTTCGTTCGTTCACGAATGACTCATCGGTGAGGCCGAATATGCGCGGTGGCAGCTTGCAAGGAGGGGTGACGATCCGTATCGTTCGTATCCGAACGATCTGCCGAAGATCCGCCGAACAGGAGCACCCGTGACTGTCACGCAGACGGTCGTGCGCGAAATCGAGACCGAGCTGGTCGTCCGGAGCGCCGAGCAGGAGGCCGACGGCGTGGTGGCATTGACGCTGAGCCGACCTGACGCCGGTGACCTGCCGGACTGGACGCCCGGGGCGCATATCGACCTGGTTCTCGACGACGGGTTGGTCCGCCAGTACTCACTGTGCGGCCGGAGCGGCGACGCCGCTTCCTGGCGTATCGCCGTTCTCCGGGCCCCGGAGAGCCGCGGTGGCTCCCTTCGGGTCCACGAGCTGAAGGCGGGCAGCGTCGTGTGCGTCCGCGGCCCGCGCAACCATTTCCCCGTTGCGGCGTCCCGGCGTTATCTCTTCATCGCCGGCGGCATCGGCATCACCCCGCTGCTCGCGATGATCAACGCGGTCGACGCCGCCGGAGCCGAGTGGGAACTCCACTACGGAGGCAGGCAGCGGAAGTCCATGGCCTTCACGGCCGAGCTGGCCCGGTTCGGTGACCGCGTCCGGATCGTGCCCGAGGACGAGCGCGGACTCCTGGACCTCGACGCGCTCCTCGGGAGGCCCCGAGCCGACACGCTCGTCTACGCGTGTGGACCCGAGGGACTCTTGAGCGCCGTGGAAGAGCGCTGCGCCTCCTGGCCGCCCGGAAGCTTGCACGTGGAGCGGTTCGCGGCGCGCCCGGCCGAGTCGGTCGGTGCGGAGAGCTCGTTCGAGGTGGTGCTGCAGCACTCCGGCACGACGGTGGAGGTGCCGCCGGGCAGGTCCGTCTTCGACGCGGTCCGCGAGGCCGGGGTGAGCGTTCTCGGCTCCTGCCTGGAGGGCATCTGCGGAACCTGTGAAACCGAGGTCGTCGACGGCGAGGTCGACCACCGCGACTCGGTGCTGAGCGACGCCGAGCGGGACGCGAACGACGTGATGATGATCTGCGTGTCCCGCTGCAAGGGCCCACGTCTCACCCTCGCCCTGTGACGGCCGGACGCTCATGAGCCGGCTACTCGTCATCCAGCACGACCACCTCTCCCCACTGGGACCCGTCGCCGACCGGTTCGTCGAGCACGGCTACGACCTCGACTACCACCTGGTCGTTCCCGCCCTCCGCTTCCACACCCCCGGGGTGAGCGCGCGATTCCCGGACTTCACCGCGTTCGACGCGGTGCTCGCCATGGGCGCGCCGTGGTCGACCTACGACCGCCCGCTGATCGGCGGCTGGGTGGCGCCCGAGCTGGAGCAGTTGCGACGCGCCGACCGGGCCGGGGTCCCGGTGCTGGGTATCTGTTTCGGCGGTCAACTCCTCGCGACCGCGCACGGCGGCAGCGTCGCCGCGTCGCCGCGGCCCGAGATCGGCTGGGCCGACGTCCAGAGCGACCACGAGGCCATCGTTCCCGCCGGGCCGTGGTTCCAGTGGCACTTCGACCGGTGGTCACTCCCTCCGGGCGCGGTGGAGCTGGCGCGCAACGCTGCTGCCTCCCAGGTGTTCGTCCTCCGCCGCAACCTCGCAGTCCAGTTCCATCCCGAGCTCACCAGCGCCATGCTGGCCGGCTGGCTGGGCAACGGCGGCGCCGTCAACGCGCGGAACCACGGAATCGACGTGGACACGCTGGTGGTGCGGACGCGCGCCGTCGAGGACGAGGCGAGGCGGCGCACGCACGGCCTCGTCGACGGCTTCCTCGAACACGTCGTCCGAGCATGACGGGGCAGCGCGACGTCGGGGCCGCGACCGACCACATCTAGACTCGTTGGGAGAACCGGTACCGGCGGAAGGTGATGGCGAACCGATGACGGGATCGCACACGCTGCGGGCGACCGAGCAGGCAGTCGAAGAACGATTGGCCGGCATGTCGCTGGACACCAGCGCGATGTGGGCGGTCTCGAACATCTATCGAGCCACCACGGCCATTCGCAACCATCTCGAACAGACGGTTCTGCGGGACACCGGCTTGACCTGGACCGGCTTCGTCGTCCTCTGGGTGGTGTGGATCTGGGGTGAGATCGAGACCGCCCAGGCCGCGGCCGAGGCCGGCATCTCGAAGGGCACCCTGACCGGCGTCGTAAAGACGCTGGAGTCCTATCGGCACATCAAGCGGGTGCGGCACGAGACCGACAAGCGTCGGGTGGTGCTCTCGATGACTCCGTCGGGCCGCAAATTGATGGAAGGCCTCTTTCCGCAGTTCAACCGGGAAGAGGCCTTCGTGGTCCGCGGTCTGTCCGAGGCTCAGCGCAAGGACCTCGCCAACTCGCTCAGGACGATCGTCGAAGAGCTCGAGCAGGCGCCGTCCCGCGGCGAAGCGGTCAAGCGGCCGCGCTGATCCGCACCGGGAACGCCTTGATGCCGTTGACGAAGTTGCTGCGGATCCGGCGCACCTCACCCACCAGCTCGATCCGCTCGAGTCGGGGGAGGAGTTCCTCGAACATCAGGCGGATCTCCATCCGCGCTAGGTTGCTGCCCATGCACAGGTGGGGGCTCCCCTTGCCGAACGTCATGTGGTCGACGTTGGTGCGGGTGACGTCGATCGAGTAGGGATCCTCGAAGACCGCCTCGTCGCGGTTGCCGGAGGCGAACCACATCACGACCTTGTCGTCCTTCTTGATCTGCTTCCCGCCGAGTTCGACGTCGCGGGTGGCCGTCCGGCGGAAGTGGTAGACCGGGGACGCCCAGCGCAGCAGCTCCTCGACCGCCGTCGTGAGTAACTCGGGCCGCTGCTGCAGGAGCCGCAGCTGCTCGGGCTGCTCCATCAGGCCGAGCATCGAGTTGCTGATCGCGTGCCGGGTGGTCTCGTTGCCCGCGATCACCAGGAGCGAGAAGTAGTTGTTGAAGTCCTGCTGGCTGAGGGGCACTCCGTC
Organism: Cryptosporangium minutisporangium; assembly: GCF_039536245.1. NCBI lineage: Bacteria > Bacillati > Actinomycetota > Actinomycetes > Cryptosporangiales > Cryptosporangiaceae > Cryptosporangium > Cryptosporangium minutisporangium. The sequence goes on from NZ_BAAAYN010000006.1 coordinate 119,092, forward strand.
GTCCGGGAGTTTGTTCGCCAGGATCGAGACGAGGTCGGTGCCGTGGCCACCGACTCGCGCGTCCTTGAGACTGTTGCCGTAGTCCCACACCTCCTGCACGCTCGGCGAGCGGAAAGGCAAGTGCCGGTACCTCTCCGACTCGGCCAGGTCCGCCCGCACCTTCGCGTAGTCGGGGTCGGTGTTGGCGACCATCTCGTTGCCCCATGCGATCAGCTGCGGGGTGTCCTCCGGCGGGACGTCGAGCAGGCGGGCGAGCACCTGGATCGGGAAGTCGGCGCTGATCTCCTTGACGAAGTCGATCCTGCCGTCGTTCGCCGCGGCCGTCGCGAGCGCGCGGTCGACGGTCTGCCTGGTGAGCTGGCGCAGAAAACTCTCGTAGTTCTTCAGGAGATTGCGCGGCGTGAACTCGCGCTGGATCAGCCGGCGCAGCGCCTGGTGCCGGCTGCCGTCGGTCTCCAGCAGCGATCGCCGGAAGTCGCGGAGGTCGTCGTCGACGTCTTCGAGGTTGACGAACTTCTCCGACGTGAACGTCTCGACGTCGCGATCGACGGCCCAGATATCCGCATATCGGGTCACCGCCCAGAATCCCGCGCCGTCTTTCTCGTCGTTCCAGTGCACGGGGTCCTCGGCGCGCAGGGTGTCGAACTGGGCGTAGCCGCGCAGGTCGGCGAAGCCGTCGATGTCGGAGAGGTCGACGTCGGAGAGCGGAACTGGGGCGTGGGGGGGCATGGGGGAGCTCCTCGTGTGCTGGACCGGCTCCGGTACGGGACGGCGGTGCCGGGCGGTCCGGAATGTCAGATGTGGTACGTGTATTCCTGGAACTCCCAGTCGGTGATCCAGGTGCGGAACCGCTCGATCTCGTCGCGCTTGTAGGCGAGGAACGCATTGACGAACGGGCGTCCCAGCAGGTCGACGATCTCGTCGTCGGCTTCGAGGGCGTCGAGGGCTTCCGACAAGCTCTGCGGCAGCTTGGCCGCGCGTGAGGTGTCGTAGCCGTAGCCGACCAGGACTTCCGGCGGCTCGGTCTTGTCGCGAATACCCAGGAGTGCGCCCGCGAGCATGCCGGCGATCGCGAGGTAGGAATTGGCGCTGGCATCGCCCAGACGCAGTTCCAGGCGAGCCGCGGACCCTCGCTCGGGCGGGATCCGCACCATCGCACTGCGGTTGTCCAGGCCCCAGTCGATCAACCACGGGGCCAGCGTGTCCGGGCCGAACCTCTTGTACGAGTTGATCGTGGGGTTGGCGACCGCGGCGATGGCGGGGGCGTGCGCCAGGATTCCGCCGATCACGTGGTGAGCCACCGGGGAGAGCCCGTCCGGCGCGGACGGCTCGTCGAAGAGCGAGGCGCCGTCGGAATCCTGGAGCGAGAGGTGTAGGTGGTAGCCGGAGCCGCCCTCGTCGTTGAACGGCTTCGGCATGAAGGTGGCCAGATGCCCCCGCCGACGGGCTAGTTCCTTGACGGCGTCCTTGAAGCGGTGGGCGCGGTCCGCGGCGTCCAGGGCGTTGCCGTGCCAGAGGTTGATCTCGAACTGCCCGGACGAGAACTCGTGGTTGGCCGCCACCACGTCGATTCCGTAGTCGCCCAACTGGCGCAGCGACTCGAGCAGGACGTTCTCCGGATCGCCCTTGCGTCCCGAGGTGTAGACGTTGCCCGTGCCCTCGCCGTAGCGCTGCCATCCGGAGGGGGACGCCGGGTTCTCCGCCAGCAGGTAGAACTCCAGCTCGGGCCCGACGACGGGGGTGATCGACTCGGTCGCGAACTGCTCGCACAGCTGGCGCAGGACCTGGCGCGGGCTCTCCAGCGCCGGCGTACCGTCGGGGTTGAAGACGTCGGCAATGCAGTGCGCGACGCCGGGCTCCCAGGGCAGTGGACGCAAGGTGCTCAGGTCGGGGAAGGCGACGACGTCGGGCAGGCCCGCGGACAGGCCCCCTTCGAAGTCGACGACACCTCCGCGCGGCGTCGTGCCGAACACCGAGCGGCAGAAGGCCACACCGCCCCCGACGGTCCGCGGGAAGTGGTTGACCAAGACGTCGCGCCCGCGATCGACGCCGATCAGGTCCGCGTAACCGAGCCGGACGACGTCGATGCCCTCGGCGACGAGCCGTTCCTGAGCCGGCTGGAGTCCCGACGTGTCGAAGTGAGCCACGACGCGCGTCCCTTCATGTCGTTTGGGCCCAAACATTATCGAGGCAGTGCCAGGCTGGCAAGACTTTCCCGGGAGGTCGATTCGGCATATCGTACGGACCCAAACGAGTCTGGAGTGTCAATGTCTGCGATGAACGGTTTCCTGTACCCCCGGACGGCGTCCGGCGCGGCGTCGCTGATCCCGGCGCCCCCGTGGTACTACTCCGGCGACCTCTTGACGGTCGAGTACCGCACCGATCCGGCGAACGTCGCGGCGCTTCTGCCCGAGCCGCTGGAGCCGGCGCCCGAGGACCCGGGCGCCGTCGCGTTCATCTGGGCGGACTGGCAGTCGTGCTCCGCCGGCCGCGAGGAGTTGCTGGATCCCGCCCGGTCCCAGTACAAGGAGGCCTTTGTCGTCGTGCGGTGCTCCTTCCGGGGCGTCACCTACTCGCGCTGCGTCTTCATCTGGGTGGACAAGGACTTCGCGATCGCGCGTGGCCTGCACCAGGGTTATCCGAAGAAGCTCGGGTCGATGTGGCAGACCCGGCCGCATCCGTTCGCTCACGGCGCCCCGCAGATCGGCCCCGGCGGCGTCTTCGGGGCCACCCTCGCGTCCTACGACCGGCGCCTCGCCGAGGCCGTGGTGACGCTCCGGGAGGAGTCGGAGAGCAACGGCTTCGTCAACGGGCACCCGATGGCACATCATCGCATCTACCCGGATATTTCCGGTGAAGGTGACGCCTATGCCGAGCTGATCTCCTCGGGTGCCAGCGCCTTCTCGGGCGGTCAGGCGTGGCGGGGCGACGCCGAGCTCCGGCTCTTCGAGGCGCCGACCGAGGAGCTGGCGCGGCTCGAGGTCGACGAGATCATCGGCGGCTACTACCGCCAGGTGGGCGCGGAGTGGAACGGCGGGTCGACCCTGGCCCGTCTCTAGGTGCCGCGCTCGTGCAGACGGCAGTGCCGCCCGTCAGGCGCGGGCGGCCGCGACCAACGCCTGGAACACGGCGGGCTGTGCCGTGTCTTCCGGATGCCACTGCAGCCCGAGGAACCAGCCAGGAAGCGCGTCGATCTCGACGGCCTCGATCACGCCGTCCTCCGAGCGGGCCACTGCCCGCATGCCGCTCCCGAGTTCGGCGATGCACTGGTGGTGGTAGCAGGACACCTCGATCTTCTCGCCCACCAGCTCCGCGAGTCGGGACCAGGGCTCGGTGGCGACGACGTGCCTGCGGTGGCGGTGGTGCGACGGACCGGCGGGCTCGTCGTCCATGTCCTGGATCAAGCGACCGCCACGCACCGCGTTGACCACCTGCAAGCCTCGGCAGATCGCCAGCAGGGGCACGCCCAGACCCAGGCAGTGCCGGGCCACGGCGAGATCGAAGGCGTCCTGCTCCTCGTCCACGTCGTAGAGGGTGGGGTGCGGATCCTGGCCGGTCCAGCGTGCGGCCAGGTCACCACCGCCCGGTAACAAGACGCCGTCGGCGAACGACAGGCGCGCTGCCACCTCGGCCGAGTCGACCAGTCGTCCCGGCGCGTGCGGATGGATCGTCAGAGGTTCACCACCGGCGGCGAACACCGCTTCGGCGAGCGCCCGCGCCGTCACCTCGGCGGCGAACCGTAGCGCCGAGGCGGACACGGAGAAGCGGGCCGGAATAGCGATCAGGGGCCGGTGCTCAGCCATGCCTGATCCAGGTGGTCTTCAGATCGGTGTACTCGGCCAGCGCGTGCCGGGACTTGTCCCGCCCGAAGCCGGAGAGCTTGACCCCTCCGAACGGGACGCTCAGGTCGCCCTCTTCATAGCAGTTCACCCAGACCGTGCCGGCTTTGAGCCGACGGGAGACCCGATGCGCGGTGCCGAGGTCGGACGTCCACACGGCCGCCGCGAGCCCGTAGGCCGTGTTGCCTGCCACGCGCACCGCCTCGTCCTCGTCGTCGACCACGAGGACCGCGAGTACGGGTGCGAACAACTCGTCGCGCACGAGCGGATTGCCGGCGGCCAGTCCCGTCACCACGGTCGGCTCCAGGTACGGTCCCGGCACGTCGACCCGGGCTCCGCCGGCCCGGAGCGTGCCCCCGGCTGCCAGCCCGTCACCCAGCTGGGTCAGGATGCGCTGGAGTGACCGTTCGTCGACGATCGGGCCCATCCGGGTCGACGGGTCGAGCGGGTCGCCCGGCGCCCAGGAGCCGCACGCCGCGACGATGCGATCCACCACCTGTTCCGCCACGTCCCGGTGCACGATGAGCCGGGATCCGGCCGTGCACATCTCACCGCTGTTGAAGAAGATGGCCCAGGCAGCGGTGTCGGCGGCGGCGTCGAGATCCGGGGCGTCGGGCAGGACGATGTTCGGCGACTTGCCCCCGAGCTCGAGGAGGACTCGCTTGAGGTTGCTGTCGGCCGAGTAGCGCAGGAAGTGTCGGCCGACGTTCGTCGAGCCGGTGAACGTCAGGATGTCCACCTGCGGGTGCTCACCCAGGGCCCGGCCGACGCTCGGGCCGTCGCCGTTGAGCACGTTGAGGACGCCGGCCGGTAATCCGGCCTCGGTGCCGATCTCGGCGACGCGCTGCATCGACAGCGGTGATTGCTCGGCGGTCTTCACGACCACCGTGCATCCGGCGGCGAGCGCCGGAGCGATCTTCCACCCGGCCAGCGTGAGCGGGAAGTTCCACGGCACCACGGCCGCGACCACGCCGGCGGGCTCGCGCGTCACCAGCGACAGCTCACCGTCGACGGTGGGTGTGATCTCGCCGTGCTCCTTGTCGGCCAGCTCCCCGTAGTAGCGCAGCGTGCGGACCAAGGCGCGCAGCTCGACGTCGTACGCGACCCGGATTGGCTTGCCCATCTCGAGGCTGACCAGAAGGGCCAACTCGTCGCGGCGGGCGTCGACCAGAGCGGCGAACCGTTGCAGGATCTCCCCGCGCTCACGCGCGTGCAGACGGGGCCAGGGGCCGTGGTCGAACGCCCGGCGAGCCTGCGCGACCGCGGCGTCGGCGTCCTCCACCCCCGCCCAGGGGAGCTCACCCAGGGTGCTGCCGTCGCGGGGGGTGACGACGGTGCGGGTCCCGGCGGTCTCGCGGTACTCGCCGCCGACGAAGACGCCCGGCGGAAGCGCGAGTCTCGCGGCGCGGGCCGCCCAGTCGACGGAGTCCGGGAAGCCCATCAATGCGCCGCGGGGAGAGGCTTACGGACGCCCCGGAACTCCCAGTCGCCGCCCTGCGCCGTGGAGAGCACCTCTTCGGACTCGGTGGGCTGGGCCCCGACGTCCGTCCGGATCGGCGTCGGGCCGCTGACGACGTGGTTGCGCAGCACGCCCAGGCCTTCGACCTCCACCTCGACCACGTCGCCCGGGTAGACCGTGCGGGAGATGGCGGGTGTGCCGGACAGCAGGAGGTCGCCGGGTTGCAGCGTGATCGTGCGCGCGATGTCGGCGACGAGGTAGTGCATGTCCCACTTCATCTCGTCGGTGCTGCCGTCCTGGCGTACTTCACCGTTGACGAGCGTGCGGATCCGCTTGCCCCGGAAGTCCCATCCTTCGACCACGCCGGGGCCGATCGGGCACAGCGTGTCGGCGCCCTTGACCCGGAGCATCGACCCGGCGTCGGTGTCTCGGAAGTCGTGCAACCCGTAGTCGTTGGCGACGGTGTAACCGCGGATGTAGTCGCCGGCGTCGTGGGGGGCGATGTTTCGGCAGGTGCGACCGATGACGATGGCGACCTCACCCTCGTAGTTGAGCCACTTGCAACCCTCCGGACGCACCACGGCGGCGTCGTGCGAGTTCAGCGCGGACACCGGTTTGTGGAAGTAGGTGGGGGCGGGCGGGAGGGCCGTCATCAGCTCTTCGACCCGGCTGAGGTAGTTCAGGTGGACGCAGACGATCTTGGTCGGAGTGACCGGCGGCAGGTGCTGGGCGTCGGCGATCGCGACGACGCGGCCGTCACCGGCCACCAGGTCGTCACCGCGGCGGACGACGTCGACCGGGTTGCCGTCGAGAAGGATGCGGCGGGTCTCACGGGTGGTCACGAGCTGGCTCCTCAGCCTGCGGCGGGTAGGTCGGGACCGCCGCTCTGGCGGACGAAGTCGGGATCGACGGGCGTCGCCTTGGGGGAGGGGAAGCCACCGTCGGGCCGGTCGAACCACAGGTGGACCTGCCCGGTGCCGACCGAGTTCTCGTACTCGCCGTACTGGCGGGCCGGTGCGGTGCACTGCTCCTCGCCGAGTGCGCCGATCATCATCTGGTAGTGCATGAACTTCGCTTCGGGGCGGACGCGGAGGAACTCGGGCATCGTGTCGATGACCCGTTTGTGGTCTCCGGCTTCGAGCCACTCGATCCGCTCGAGATCGGCGGCGAGGGCTTCCCGTGAATGGATGTGCTCGCGCCCCGCGGCCTCGTGGTCGCGGAGCTGGCGTAGCGGCCAGAACGTGTGCGACATGGCGCCGGAGGCGATGAGGACGGCCTTGCGGTCGGAGTCGGCGATCGCATCACCCAGCGCCCGGCCCAGCCGGTAGGCGTCTTCGCCGTCCGCGGTCTGGCAGACGCCGATCGAGATCCATCGCTTCTCGGGCAGTCCCTGGCCGAGGAACTCCCAGAGGTTGGTGGTGGCGTAGAAGATCGGCAGCGAGTGGTCGTCGATCGCGGTGATCCAGGTGGAGTGCTTCTCCGCCTTGCTCGCGATCAGGTGTGCGAGGTCCGGGTCGCCGGGGAAGTCGTACGGCCGGCGCTGCATGCCCCGGGGAAGTTCCTCGGACGTGAAGAGCCCGCTGCGGCGGTCCTGGGCCGTCACCACGAACTCGACGGTCGTGGCCCAGTGCGAGTCGAGTACGACGACCGTGTCGTAATCGAGGGTCTCGAACACCTCGCGGCGCAGTTGGCGTAGGCCGGAGACGAGAGTGGAGTCCTCGCCGTGGTTGAGTTCGCGCCGGGTCTCTTCCGATAGCACGATTGTCGGGACGTGTGCCAGGAGCCCGGCGCCGACTACGTCACCCATGGTTTCGCCATCCGTTCGGGCTGAAGACGCTGTTCTTGACGTCGCAGTAGAAGTCGAAGGACCAGAGGCCGCCCTCCCGGCCGATGCCTGACTTGCCGGTGCCGCCGAACGGGGCCTCGAGGTCGCGGACGAAGAAGCAGTTCACCCACACGGTTCCGGCGTGCAGCGCGTGCGAAACCCGTTCGGCGCGCTCCGGGTCGCTCGTGACCACCGTGGCCGCCAGCCCGAAGCGCGTGTCGTTGGCGCGGGCTACGGCGTCGTCCTCGGTCTGGAAGGTCTCGACGGTGACCACTGGCCCGAAGACCTCCTCGGTCAGGATCTCCGACCCGGGCTTCGCGTCGACCAGCACGGTCGGTCGGTAGTAGAGGCCGCCCAGCTCGCGGTTGGGCTCCCCACCGATCAGGGCACGGGCGCCGTCGGCCAACGCTCGCTCGACGAAGCCGCTGACCTGCTCGAAGTGTCGGCGCGCGATCAATGCCGACAGGTCGGTGTTCTCCTCCCGCGGGTCACCCTGGCGCAGTCCGGCGGTCCGCTCCACGAGCCGCCGGGTGAACTCGTCGGCGATCGAGCTGTGCACCAGCATCCGAGCGGCCTTCAGACACACCTGCCCGGCGTTGTCGAACTGTTCGACCGCGAGGTCGACGGCGAGGGCGAGGTCGGCGTCCTCGAACACGAGAAGCGGTGACTTGCCGCCGAGCTCGAACGAGAGCGGCACGATGTTCGGTGCAGCCGCGCGGGCGATGACGGCGGCCGTCGGCACCGAGCCGGTGAACGCGAGCCGGTTGATGTCCGGGTGTGCGGTCAGCGGAGCGCCGGCGTCGGCGCCCGTGCCCTGGACGACGTTGAAGACCCCGGCCGGCACGCCGGCTTCGTGCATGATGTCGGCGAGCAGGCTCGCGGTCAGCGGCGCCCACTCCGGCGGTTTGACGACGACCGTGTTGCCGGCCGCCAGCGCCGGTCCGATGCGCCAGGTGGCCAGCATCAGCGGCGCGTTCCACGGCGTGATGACCGCGACGACACCCGCCGGGTCGTACGTGATGCGCTCCCGGTGGCCGCGCACCGACATGTCGGGATGGCTCAGCTGCTTCTCGGCGTAGTCAGCGAAGGCCCGGAGGTTCAGCGCGACCCGCGGCATGACACCCCGCCGGTGGCTGCGGATCAGCGAGCCGTTGTCCCGCGTCTCGACTCGCGCCAGGTCCTCGATCCGCGCCTCGATCCCGTCGGCGACGCGTCGCAGGATCGCGCTCCGCTCGCCCACGGGCAGGGCACTCCACGCCGGGAACGCCGCACGGGCCGCGGCGACCGCTGCGTCGACCTCGGCGGCGGTGCCGGCGGCGACCTGAGCGATCTCCGCCTCGTCGATGGGGGAGAGGTCGGCGAACGTGCGTGCGGACGCGATCCGCTCACCGCCGATCCAGTGGCGCAGGTCGACGCGGATGCCGTCGATCGATGCGCTGGTGTTCGCCGCGGCGAAGTCGTCCATCGAGCTCCCGCACCCTTCCCCTGTCGATCGTTTGGCACCAAACGTAGGGTGCGCTCGGTGGTCGGTCAAGACGCTGACGCCCGACCCGTATGGGGCAGCACCGTTCCGCTACGAACGATTCGGGTCGGCCTATCGACAAAGTCGTTCGGACCCGAATATCTTCTTGTCTCCTAGGTCACACCCGCGGTAACCGGAGACCGCGCGTCCGAGCCGGAGAGGCCACATGACCGCAGAACAGATGACCCCGTCACCCGCACCGAAGCCCGACTCCGCGCCGAACGAGCAGTTAGCCGCAGGCCGCCTGGGCATCGCGGGAATCGTCTTCTTCGTCGTCGCCGCGGCGGCGCCTCTCGTCGGGATGACCGGCGCCGTCCCGGTCGCGATCGTGCTCGGTAACGGCGCCGCCGCGCCCGGCGCCTACCTGGTCGCCGGCCTGGTGCTTCTGGTGTTCAGCGTCGGCTACGCCGCGATGAGCCATCGGGTCAGCAACACCGGTGCCTTCTTCGCTTTCGTCGGCCGCGGCCTGGGTGCCGTACCGGGCGTCGGGACCGCATTCGTTTCGCTGCTCGCCTACGTCGCGATCCAGCTGGCCGTGTACGGCTTCTTCGGCGCCGTGGCCCACGGGCAGCTCCAGGCCCGGCTGTCCGTCGATCTGCCCTGGTGGGGATGGTCGCTGATCGCCTGGGCTCTCGTTCTGACGTTGTCGCTGCTCCAGGTCGACATCGGGGCCAAGGTGCTCGGTGTCCTGATGGGTCTGGAGGTGCTGTCCCTGCTCCTGGTCGCGGTGGTCGTGCTCGCCCAGGGCGGTGGCCCCGACGGGCTGGCGTTCGGGGCCTCGTTCTCGCCCGCGAACATCTTCGCCGGCGGCTTCGGCGGCTCCGCCGGCATCGCGCTGGCCTTCGCGTTCGCGTCGTATATCGGCTTCGAAGCGACCGCCATCTACGCGGAGGAGACCAAGGACCCCAAACGCGCGGTTCCCCGGGCGACCTACACCGCCGTCGCTCTGATCGCCGTACTGTTCGCCCTCACCTCGTGGGCGGTGGTCAGCGGCGTCGGCAGCCAGCACGCGGTTGACGAGGTGGCCCGCCGCTCCTCGGTCGAGGGCACACCGCTGGCCGATCCGGCGGCCGTGCTGTTCTCGGTGGCCGAGCAGTACGTCGGCGGCTGGCTGTCGACGCTGATGACCTGGCTCGTGCTCAGCAGCCTCTTCGCCGGCTTGCTCGCGTTCCAGAACAGCGCCGCGCGCTACTTCTTCTCGATGGGCCGCGCCGGGGTGCTTCCGAGGATGCTCGACCGGGTCAACCGCCGGGGCGCACCGATCGTGGGCTCGCTGGCGACGTCCGTGCTCACGTTCGTCGTCATCGCGTTCTTCGCTCTCACCGACAAAGACCCCGTCCTCAACCTTTTCAACTGGTTCAGCGGGCTGGCGGTGCTCGCCATCCTCCTCGTCGAGATCCTGGTCTCGGTCGCGGTCATCGTGCACTTCCGCCGCGAGCCCGGCGAGGCGAACGTGCTGCAGACGGTCGTCGCCCCGATCGTCGCGATCATCGGCCTTGCGCTCGCCGCCTACCTGATCGTCGCGCGTTTCGGCCTGCTGGCCGGGACGAGCTCGAACCCTGACGACGCACTGAAGACCTTCGCGCTGTCGGCCACGGGCTGGACGCTGGTTCTCGCGCCCTTCGTCGTTCTGGTGATCGGGCTGGTGCTCGGTGCGGTTCGCCGGAACGCCGAGAACGAACGCGCGGTGGCGGACCTCGTCAGCTGAGCGGCACTGGTTCGGCGCCTCAGGCGGAGACCGTCGCGGCGGCGAGGAGGGCGCTCGTCTCACCCGGTTGGCTCGCGACGACCCGGTTCCGCCCGGCTGCCTTCGCGGCGTACAGGGCTGCGTCCGCCGCGCAGAGCAGTTGCTCCGGTTCCTGGTCGGGAACGAGCTGGGCGATGCCCGCGCTGAACGTCGCGCGCAGCGGTCCCTGGGCGGTGGGCACGACGATCTCCGCGAATCGGCGACGCCACTGCTCGGCTTGGTCGGCGGCGGCGCAGACGTCGGAGGACGGTAGGACGACGACGAACTCCTCACCGCCGTAGCGGGCGACGGTCGCGTCGGCGGGTGCCGCACTCCTCAGTTCGTCGACCAGGCGAACCAGTACCCGGTCGCCCTCGGCGTGCCCGTAGCCGTCGTTGATCTGCTTGAAGTGGTCGATGTCGAGCAGCACCACCGACAGCGGGGCACCGGTCGCTGCGGCAGCCGCCGTCTCCTGCTCCAGGACCTCGGCGAGGTGGCGACGGTTGTGCGCGTTGGTGAGGGGATCGCAGCGGGCCTGTTCGGCGAGCGCGGCGCGGAGGCGTTCGAGTTCGGTGACGTCGCGGATGACGACGACGCTGCCGCCGTAGTGGCGTCGATCGCCGTCCATCCGGACGATCCGGACGTCGAGGATCCGGCCGTCGGCCGCGGTGACCACCCGCTGGTCCGGGCCGGTCAGCAGCGCGGTCAACTCGGAACCGACCACCTGGCGCCAGTCTCTGCCGATCACCGTGCCGTTTCCCCGTCCCAACCCGGCGAGCAGCCGGGCGGCCGCGGGGTTGACGTCGAGGAACCGGCCATCGGCGTCGAGCACCATGACCGCGTCCCCGATCGCCGCCAGGACGCGGTTGTAGGCGATCGGCACGTCGCGGCCGGCCGCACCGTAGCGTTCGATCCAGCACCACAGCGCGCCGGTGACGACGAACAGGATCGGCGTGAGGTCGAGCGTCTGTGCGCGCCCTCCGAGCACCAGAGTGGCGACGTTCCCGGCCAGCGGAGCAAGGCCGGCGACGATCGAGTAGACGAGGATGCGGCGTTGCCGGGCGACAGCGTGGATCGCCGCCCGCACCAGGCGGACGTACACGAAGCAGAGCACCGTGTAGCAGTAGGCCACGTGCAGCCAGTACAGCGGCCCCGGCTGCACGGCCAGCGGTTTGTCGGCTGACGCCGCGGTGGCGAGGTAGAACAGGTGGTGCCATTGGTCGGTGGCGACCACGGCGATCAGGGCGATCGGGTGGATCCAGAGCAGGCGCTTGGCCCGTGCCGACAGCGCGGGCCGGTCGGCGACCACCCTCGAGTACCACAGCGAGCCGGCGGTCACCGCGGCTACTGCCGGATAGATCGCGTAGTTGAAGGCGACGGCCAGGTCGGCCGAGCCGACCGCGACCGAAGCGGCCTGGGCAGCGCACCACTCGGTCGCTGCGACGAGCAGCAGGGCGAGCGGTCCGCACAGTGCCGCCCGGTGGCGGCGACGGAAGGCCAGGACCGCAGGTAGCGCGGCCACCAACGCGGAGGCTCCGTACGCCGCGACCAGCACTGAGCGCATCTGCCCTACCTTTTCCTGGAGACCGACGCCAGCCCATCGGCCGGTACGGCGGCGGGCTGAGGGGGAAAGAGTGCCCTGGTCAGGGCCGTCGATCGGACGTCGCGTCCTCCGCGGCGGCGTCGGCCGCGTCGGCGGACGTGTTGTCGAAGCCTTGGCGGGTCATCACGCCCCAATCGGTCTTCGTCCGGCGTACGGCCTGGTAGACGCCTTGCACGCGCCACCAGGCCGTCAGTTGCCGGAAGCCGAAGTTCTCCAGGATCGCCGCGAGCGTGATCACGCCGAGGTCTCTCCAGTGCCGGTAGCGGTGGAACGCGAACTCTTCGACCGCGATGGCGGTGAGGGTCACCAGGATCGCGTAGCCGTACGCGACCAGCAGCAACTGCAGGGCGAAGCCGGGGTCGATGACGCCGAGCAGAAGACCGATCGGCACGACCACGATCCCGAGGAGTTCCACCAGCGGAGCGATCGCCTCGAACAGCAGGAAGTACGGAAGCGCCACGGTGCCGATCCGGCCGTAGCGGGGGTTGCCGATCATCGTCACGTACTTGACGAGGATGTCGATCAGGCCGCGCTGCCAGCGGCGTCGCTGCCGACCAAGCACGGCGCGGGTGCTGGGGACCTCGGTCCAGGACACCGGCTCGCCGACGAAGCTGATCCGGTAGGGCTTCTTCTCCCGGCGGAGTTGCCGGTGCAGACGAACCACGAGTTCGGCGTCCTCGCCGATGCTGTCGGCGTCCAGCCCGCCGACGGCCACGACGACGTCTCGGCGGAAGAGACCGAAGGCGCCGGAGATGACCAGCAAGCCGTCGACCTTCGACCAGCCGGTGCGGCCGAGCAGGAACGCGCGGAGGTACTCGGCGATCTGGATGCGCGGCAGCCAGGCGCGGGGAGTGCGCACCTCGGTGATGCGGCCGGCGCGGACCGTGCAGCCGTTGACCACCCGGATCACTCCGCCGGTCGCGACGGCGCGGAGCGGATCGTCGGAGAACGGCTGCGCCACGGCGAGGAGTGCGTCGGGATCGAGGATCGAATCGGCGTCGACCATGCACACCAGCGGGTGCCGCGCGGCGTTGATGGCGGTGTTGAGTGCGTCGGCGCGTCCGCCGTTGACCTTGTGGATGACGGTCAGCGCGGGAGAGCCCGCCCGTGGGGTGTAGCTGGCGAGGATCGGCGACCGGGTCGGGACGTCGTCGGGGATGACCTGGACGGTGGGGACGAGGTCGAAGGCCTCGATCAGCCGGGCCAGCGTCTGGTCGGTGGAGCCGTCGACGATCACGACGACCTCGAAGACCGGGTAGCGCAGCGCGAGCATCGCCTGCACCGCCGAGACGATGTTGAGCTCCTCGTTGTAGGCGGGCACGAGGATCGACACCGGCGCGGTGAGCGGGCTGACGTAGGTCTCTTCGCGTCCGTCGTAGGCCTGTCGCCGGAGGTACTGGGTGAACTCGACGGCAGCGATCACGATCAGGATGAGGTAGCTGGTGTTGATCGCCAGGAAGTACCAGAAGACGACGTCCCCGATCGCCTCCAACAGGGCCACCACGGCGCCGCGGACGGTGTCCGGCTCCGGTAGGAACGTGCTCATTCCGGCTCGGCTCGCCGGGCGGCGACCAGCGCCGCCGCGGCGTAACACGCCGCGGTGGTGACGGTGCGGCCGTCCGGGTCCGCGATCGTCCGGAGTTCGGTGGCGACCGCCCCGCCGGGGAGCTCGTCGTCGGGTAGCCCGGTGCAGGTCCGGCCGGGCACCCGACCCGGCCGGGACAGCCGCAGCACCTCGGTCAGCGCCTCGACACCCGGCTTCCCGAGTTGCACCAGCGAATTCGCGGCCGCGAGGGCCACCGCGTGCTCCTGCTCGTAGAGCAACCCCACCAGGGCCCGCACCGCCCGATCGGAGCCGAGCTCGCCGAGCGCTCTGGCGGCTGCCGCCCGGATCAGCGGGTCCTCCGTCGAGCCGATCGCGCTCAGCAGGGCACCGACGGCCGTCGGGTGACCGATCCCGCCGAGCGCTTTCACGGCCCTGAGACGGACGTCGAGGGAGGGATCCTCGGCCAGCGTGGCGATCAACGGGTGGGTGGCCGAGACCGCGCGGAGCAGTCCGAGGACCTCGGCCACCGCAGCCCGCACCGCTTCACTGCGGTCCTGCAGGGCGGGCACGAGGTGGGGCGCCACGCCGGGTCCCAGGCGAAGCAGCGCCTGGATGACGCTCTGCGCGGGCACCGGCCGGGAGCCGTCCAGCGTGTCGATCAGCGCGGGCGCCACCGTGGGGTCGCCGATGCGGCCCAGCGCACGGACCGCGACGCGCCGGACGTCTGCAGCGCGGTCGTGCAGACACGCACGCAGTGGGGCCGTCGACGACTCCGCTCCGAGTAGTCCCAGCGTCTCGGCGGCGAGCGCGCGTCGGACCGCTCCCCGCGCGGTGATGCCCCGCAGCGCGCGGTCGGCGGCGCCGTGCAGCTCGAGCAGTTCGGTCAGCGTGCCGCGCGCATCACCGCGCACCTTGCCGAGGACTCTGACGACCAGCGGCTCGATCGCGGCCCAGGTGTCCGGGGGAGCGGTGGCCAGCGTGCGGTACGCCTCGCCGTCGTCGTCGGCATCCGCGGCCAGCGTCAGCACCAGCGGGCGGACCGGGCGCTCCAGCGCCTCGCGGCGGCGGGTGGTGACGCCGACCTGCAGCCGGCGTGCCGCCGTGAGCACGACCAGCATCGCGCACGTCGCCAGCACCGCGAGCAAGGTCCAGCCGAGGACGGCGGACTGTGCGAGCACGTCCGTCACGCCGGTCTGCTCCCCTGCTCGTGCGCGGCTGGCACTTCCTGGTGACCTATCGACCGGCCAGGGCCGCAGATGAGTGGGACGGAAGAACCTCGGACAAATGTCCAAGGTTCGGCTACCGTGAGCGATCCGCATTCTTGGAAGGACGTCATGACCACCACCTCCGCGCCGACGATCGCGACGATCGGCGTCCACGTTCTCGACACGCACGTCCTCGGCATCGAGTCGATCCCCACTGGCTCCGACGGCCAGTTGGTCGACACGATCCGGTCCTCACCGGCCGGTACGGCCGGCGGTACCGCGGTCGTGCTGAGCCGCCTCGGAGCGGCCGTGCGCTCCCAGGGAGCGGTCGGGGTCGATCCGCTCGGCGACGCGTTACTCCGCGCACTGGACCGAGAAGGCGTGGACACGTCCGGCATCGTCCGCACCGAGACCGCCCAGACCTCCGCCTCCGTCATCCCGGTGCGACCCAACGGCGACCGGCCGGCCTGGCACGTCATCGGCGCCAACGGCGCCTTCACCCTCGACGACGTCGACCGTTCCGCGCTCGACGGCTGCGTCCATCTCCACCTGGGTGGCCCGGAGTTCCTCGGTGGAGCTGCCGCGGGCGAACTGCTCGCCCACGCGAAGGCGATCGGACTGTCCACCTCCGTGGACCTGCTCGCGCCCGGCGACCCCGGGATGCTCGAGTGGATCGCGCAGGCGTTGCCGCACACCGACTACCTGCTGCCCAACGACGAACAGGTTCTGGGCTTCACCGGGGCCGGCGATCTCGTGTCGGGCGCCCGTGCCCTGGTCGAGGCCGGCGTCGGCTGCGTTGCGGCCACCCGGGGCAAGAACGGTGCCCTGGTCGTGACCCGGGAGGACGTCCTCGAGGTGCCGGCTTTCCGGATCGGCGTCGTCGACACCACCGGCTGCGGTGACGCCTTCTCGGCCGGGTTCGTCCTCGGCCGCGCCCTCGGCAGGTCTCTGGGTGAGTCCGCCCGGCTGGGGTGCGCCACGGCCGCGCAGGTCGCCCAGGGCGTCGGCACCGACGCCGGCGCGTACGACCTCGCCTCCGTCGACGGGTTCGCCGCCACGACGCCTACCTGGTGACCGTGCTCGGCGGATCGGTTCTGCCGAGGGCTCGATTACTGTGCTGAGGCGTGACGAGACCTCGGTCGCACTACAGCAGAGGCGAGTTGCGCAAGGCGCGGGTCCTCGACGCCGCCGTCGAGGTGATCGCCGACCACGGGCTGGAGGGCGTCACGCACCGCGCGATCGCCAAGGCGGCGGACGTACCGCTCTCCACGACCTCGTACTTCTTCTCCTCGCTCGACGAGCTCATCGGCGCCGCGGTGACGCGCATCGCCGACGGCATCCTGCAGGCCGCCGAGTCTCTCGTCGCCGACGCGTCGACCCTGCGGCGGGCCGACGCCTCGATAGACGACTACGTCGACCGCCTGGTCGACGTAGTCACCGCGCCACCCGGGCGTCAGCTGCTGGTGCAGTTCGAGGCCTACCTCGGGACCACGCGTCGGCCCGACTTGATCGAGCCCGTGCAACGCATCGTGGACGCCTATGAACGCGCAGCCGCGACCGTGCTGCACTCGCTCGGCGCTTCGGAGCCGGAGAAGGCCGCACGTCATCTCGTCGCGGTTCTCGACGGCTTCGCGCTGCAGCGCATCGCTCATCCGCGCCCCGACGACCGCGAGATGCTCCGGGACGCGGTCCGACTCGTCGCCCGGGGGCATCTGGGCGGCGCCGAGCCGGCGGACCCTCCGTCGCGGAGCGCCTGCTCGTAGGGTGTCGATTGGAGTCAGCTAATCGAGGAGGACCTCGTGGAGATCCGGGCGCTCGGCCGCGGGCTGCGAGTGTCGGCGCTCGGCCTGGGGTGTATGGGCATGAGCCAGAGCTACGGCCCCAACCCCGGCGACCGCGACGAGATGATCGCTGTCCTCCGCGGTGCCGTCGAGCGCGGCATCACGTTCTTCGACACCGCCGAGTCCTACGGGCCTTACGTCAACGAGGAACTCGTCGGCGAGGCGCTGTCGCCGCTTCGCGACCAGGTCGTGATCGCGACCAAGTTCGGCTGGGACATCCGCGACGGCGCCGTCGTGGGCCTGGACAGCCGGCCCGAGCAGATCCGCCGGGTCGCCGACGCCTCGCTGCAGCGGCTCCGTACCGACCGGATCGACCTCTTCTACCAGCACCGGGTCGATCCGTCGGTGCCGATCGAGGACGTCGCCGGAACGGTGTCCGAACTGATCGCCGAGGGCAAGGTGGCGCACTTCGGGCTGTCCGAGGCCGGTGCCGCGACGATCCGCCGCGCGCACGCGGTCCAGCCGGTCACCGCGCTGCAGAGCGAGTACTCGCTGTGGACGCGCGACATCGAGGCCGAGATCCTGCCCACGCTCGACGAACTCGGCGTCGGCCTGGTGCCGTTCAGCCCGCTGGGCAAGGGCTTCCTCACCGGCACGGTCAGCACCAGTACCGAGTTCACGGCGGGTGACATCCGCGCCACGATCCCGCGGTTCACCGAGGAGAACCGCGCGGCGAACCAGGCGCTGCTGGACCTCGTCACCCAGATCGCCCAGGCCCACGAGGCAACGCCGGCGCAGGTGGCCCTCGCCTGGCTGCTCGCCCAGCGTCCGTCGGTCGTGCCGATTCCCGGCACGCGGCGGCTGCACCGTCTGGACGAGAACATCGGTGCGACGCGGCTCGAGTTGTCCACGCACGACCTCGTCGCTCTGGGCGAGGCCGCCACCCGCCTCGGCGTCGCGGGTGCCCGCTACAACGAGGCCATGCAGAAGCTGACCGGGCTCTGACGGCCGGCTGGTCCAGCCGGCGGCGGTCGTGCACCGCCGGGCCAGGTCAGAGGAGGTAGCAGACCCCGCTCTCTTCGATCGCGGCGAGGTCGGCAGGGGTGATTCCCCGACCGGTGAAGCGCTCGACGGCGACCAGGCTCCTCTCGGTGCTGTCGACCGGCTCGGCGAAGTCCAGACCGGCCATGGCCTCCGCGACCCGCGGATCGGTCGGCGACTCCTCCCAGAACTCGGATGCGGCGAGGATCTCGCCCCGCTCGGCGAACGAGAGCCGGGTGACCGCGTTGACGTTCCAGTACATGCTGGCGGCCCGCCCGCGGGCTGAGGCGGCGCGGAGAACCTCTACTCCCGATCCGCGGTAGCCGTTGAACTCCACGGCGAGCACCGCATCTCCGGTGTCGCGCACGAACACGCCCTCCTGGGTGGCTATGAACCCAGGGTCGTGAACCTCCTCGAAGGCCAGGGGGTCGGCGCCGAACGCGCGCAGCACCTCCTCGATGCTCGCGCCCGTGACGACGGTGACCGTCGCGGCCGTCGCCAGCGAACTGCGCTGGATCCATCGGTACGCGCGTTCGGGCCGCGGAGGCGCGGCGGGGAGCGGCTCGCCGCGAAGCCCATGGCCGAGCCGGTCGGTCCGCCGGTGCACGATCTCCGGTGCGGCGGGTGCCGACCAGACCAGCAGCGAGTAGTTCTCGTAGTCGGCATCCTCGTCGTCGCGGCCCCGCGCGTGCACGCGCAGCCGGTAGTCACCGGGCCAGGGTGGGGTCTGCCGCTGCAACGGAGGAGCGATCGCGCCGTCCGGTCCCACCACGGACGCCCGACCCTCGAGCGCCCGCCAGCTGACCTCGACGATCTCTTCCCAGCCGTCCTCCACCTCCCTAGGCGGGTCGGCCCGTATCTCGAGACGGACGTTCACCGCGCCGGTGTCCGCGCCCGTGCGGACGACGGCGCCACCGTCAACGGTGGTCACCAACCCGTTCGCGGTCCAGTCGACCGGGCCGGGAACGGCCCGGGTGGCTACGGCCTCGTCGAGCAATCCGAAGTGGTGCCCGGTCAGGCGCACCGATCCGTACCCCTGGCGCGGCAGCCGGTACTCGGCCCGGATGCGGGCCATCAGCGCGGCTCGGTACGTCGGTGGCATCTCCGCCTGCCGTAGGAGGACCGCTGCAGTGCCCAGTCCCAGCCCGACGACGGCCGCCGCGCGATCGACGAGGTCCGGTACCTCGATCTGGTCCACGACCGCACCGGCGGTCGCGACGCCCAGCGTCAGGTATGCCGTGCCGTGGCGGGCGGCGACGGCGGGCTCGTCGGCGTCGTCGGCGGTCAGGGTCAACAGCGGCCCGACGAGCCGGTGTTCCGCGAGCCGCCGCGCCGACGCGACGACCAGCTCGGCGACGCCGGGGTGCAACCTCTCCAGCAGGCGAGCGGCGGACATCGCCACGCTGTCGCTCCCATCCGACAGGAACGCGAAACGACCCTCGGGCGGTGGTGCCAGGCTCGCCGTGATCTCCGGCAACTCGGCGCGCTCCTCCGCCCCGACGACCAGTTCGAGCGCGCCGAGGAGCCGCTCGGTGAGAAGCGGCCGGGCCTCCCGGAGCGCGGCGAGCGACGACTCCGCTGACTCCGGTTCCCCGAGCTCCACCGAGCGCTGTCCGTACTGCCCGACGGGCACCCCCGCTGGCGGGCCCGAAGGCCGGGGCAACCGCCGTGAGGCCGGGGTCGGCCGCGGTCCAGGGGTTGGGGTCGGCCGCGCCGAGACCGTCGGCCCGCCGGAGACGCCGGGAGGCGTACGGCCGGCCCGGCGGCCGCGGGCGAGAATCCGGTCGGGGACCGACCGCCTCCGCACGTCCGGAGCGAAGTCCGCGGCGTCCTCCGGCGCGCCCCACCGGCCCAGCTCAGCGGCTGGTGCCGCTGGGATCCGATCGGCCAGCGACGCCATCCGGGACGCCACGACCCCGGCCAGTCGCTCGATCGCGTCGTCGGACACCTGGACCATCCCCGCACCGCCTGACCAC
This sequence comes from Cryptosporangium minutisporangium, assembly GCF_039536245.1. Lineage (NCBI taxonomy): Bacteria > Bacillati > Actinomycetota > Actinomycetes > Cryptosporangiales > Cryptosporangiaceae > Cryptosporangium > Cryptosporangium minutisporangium. The sequence goes on from NZ_BAAAYN010000006.1 coordinate 138,615, forward strand.
ATTGGACTGAGGTGGCGAGGGTACCGGCCCGGCCGGACGCTGGTGGCAGCGCCCGGCTCGCCGGAACGGCGCCGTCAGCGCGGGTCCGTGGTCCCCTCGGCTGTGCCCTCGGCCGTACCGGCCTCGGAAGCCTTTGCGGGCTCGGCCGCCTTGCCGGCCTCGGCTGCCTTGCCGGCCTCGGCTGCCTTGCTCGGCTCGGCGGTCGTGCCTGGCGCGGCCGCCTCGTCGGCCTTCTCGGCCTTGTGAGCCTTGGCGGCCTTGCGCCGGTGGACCGTCAGGCTCATCACGAGGACGATGAGCGCGCCGACGATCAGTCCGAGGATCGCGCTGGCCACGGTGTTGAGGAGCCAACCGACGAGACCGCCGAGAGCGCCGGTGGCGTCGTGCGCTGCTTCCTCCGCGTGGTGCACCGTCTCGTACAGGAAGTGGAGGCCGAGCTCGTCCGAGCCGACCAGCAGGATGTGCCCACCCACCCACAGCATCGCGGCCGTGCCGATCACCGTCAGCGCGGTCAGCACCAGCGGCATCGCCTTCACCAGACCGCGGCCGAAGGAGGCGATGGCTCCGGACGACTGCGAGAGGCGGAGCCCGGCGTCGTCCATCTTCACGATCAGCGCGACCGCGCCGTACACGACGACGGTCATGACGAGCGCGACGACGGCCAAGATCGCCAGGCGTGACCAGAACGGCTCGTCGACCACCTCGTTCAGCGTGATGACCATGATCTCCGCCGAGAGGATCAGGTCGGTGCGCACCGCGCCGGAGACGAGCGTCTTCTCGTCCTTGGCGTCGTCCTCGCCGTGGGCGTCGTGATGGGCGATCTTGGCCCACACCTTCTCCGCGCCCTCGTAACACAGGTAGGCGCCGCCGAGCATGAGGATCGGGGTGAGGAGTCCGGGCAGGAACTGGCTGAGGAGCAGCACCGCCGGAAGGATGATGAGGAACTTGTTGCGCAGCGACCCCAGGGCGATGCGCTTGATGATCGGCAGTTCGCGTTCGGCGGCGATGCTCCGTACGTACTGCGGCGTGACGGCCGCGTCGTCGATGACGACGCCCGCAGCCTTGGCACCCGCTTTCGCTGCGGCCACTCCGATGTCATCGACCGAGGCGGCGGCTGCGCGAGCCAGCACCGCGACGTCATCCAACAGGGCGACAAGTCCACCGGCCACAGGGTGATCCTTCCAGGGCTTGAGCAGCGTCCGTGCAGGTCATTCTCGCAAGGGCTACTCAACCGCGGATCACAGGTCCGATTTCCACCCAGCTGGCTGGTTGACCTGGGCGCTCAGCGCGTCGGTTGACGTTCCTCTGTTCCGCTCTCGGCGCGGCCACGGGTGATCGCGAAGCCGAAGGCCGTTGCGAGGATGTACATGAGGACCGAGTAGACGGCGGCGGGGACCGCCACCTCGGTGTTGTCCAGGACGCTGAGCGCGATGGTCAGGGCGATCGTGGTGTTGTGGATTCCGATCTCCATGGCGCAGGCGATCGCCTGGGGTTCGTTCAGACGCAGCAGCTTGGCCCCGATGTAGCCCACGCTGAGACTGATCAGGCAGAAGATTCCGGTGACCAGCCCGACCTGCTGGAGATAGTCGGTGAGGTTCTCCCGCTCGCCCAGCAGTGCTCCCACCGACACCAGGACCAGGACGACGATGGAGAAGATCCGGACCGGTCGATCCGCTCGCGCGGCGAAAGCGGCAGAGCGGCGCCGCACCAGCATGCCGACCGCGACCGGGACCAGGACGATCGCGATGACCTGTAAGACCTTGCCGAACTGCAGGCCCAGATCACCTTCGGTGTCGAAGTGGTGAATGGCCAGGTTGGTGATGATCGGGATGGTGAACGCGGCCAGCACCGAGTTGATGGCGGTCAGCGTGATGTTCAGCGCCACGTCGCCACGGAAGAGGTGGCTGAACAGGTTGGCCGTGGTGCCGCCGGGGGACGCGGCCAGCAGCATCACGCCCACCGCCAGGAGCGGATCCACCCCGAAGGCGGTGACCAGGCCGAACGCCACGGCTGGCAGGACCAGGATCTGGAGGACCAAGGCGACGACGACCGCCTTGGGGGAGCGCGCGACCCGGCGGAAGTCGCCGGTCGTGAGCGAGAGACCCAGCCCGAACATGATGATCGCGAGTGCGATCGGCAGCCCGGTGGTGATCAATGCGGAGTCGTTCATCGGCCGCGCGGTCCTCTCGGTCCTTCGCCTACCCAGTGACGGATGCACAGCTAAGCACCGAGTGGTGCTTTCTCACAGTCAAGTGCGGCCGGTTGGCTCAAATGCTGAATCCTGCTGAACTGGGGTTGTGACATCTCACATCGCTGGTCGATCCACGAGCCTCGACCGGGCCGCTCAGGCCCTTCTCGCGGAGGCCGACGCTCTCGCTCGGCGCATCGTCGCCCAGCTGGTGCACGAACTGCCGGCCTATGCACGCCTGCCTCGGGAGCAGCTGGACGGCGACGTCCTGACGATCACCGCGGACGGCGTACGGACCTTCGCGCGGCTCCTCCGGAGTCGCGCCGACCGGCGGCTCCCCGCGGACTACCTGGCCGCCCTGTCGAGTTCCGCGGCGCAGCGAGCCGAAGAGCAGATCCCGATGTCCGACGTCATGCGCGCCTACTTCGTGGGCGCCCAGCTCTCGCTCGAGCATCTCGACATGGCCCTCGGGCCGGACGTGCACACCCAGATGGTCGAGCTGATCCGGCGCACGTTCGACTACCTGCAGGAGGTGACCGCCGGCGTGGCCGACGGTTACGCCCGCGAACGTCGGCTGACGCTGGGGGAGACGCTCTCCGCGCGTCTCCAGCTCGGCAACGCGCTGGTCGAAGGCGCCCCCGACGACGCCGTCGCGGAGGCGGCACTACTGGCCGGCGTCGAGGTCGCACCCGCGTACACCGTGGTCGCGCTCCGGGTCAGCGAAGACCGCCCCGGCCCGGCCGACGCCCCGGCCCGCAGAACGTCCGAATCGACCAACGCCGAAGTGATCCGCGCTCGACTGGTCCGCGAGGTCCGGTCGCATCTGCTCGGCAGCCTCGACCACGACGTGTTGTGGTTGCCCAACTATCGCGACGCCTTGATCCTCATCCCCTTCGACCCGGCCGAGCGTCGCACCGGGCTCCGGCCCCGCGACTTCGATCGGGTCAGCGCGGGGCTCACCACACCGGTCTCGGCGGGCATCGCCACCGGGGCCAGCGCGGCCTCGGGGGTCTCGGTCGCCGCGCGCACCGCCATCGAGGTCCGCGATCTGGTGGAGCGGCTCCGACGCAAGCCCGGCTGTTACGAACTCGCCGACGTCGCGCTCGAGTACCAGATGTCACGACCGGGACCCGGGCAGCGTGCGCTGGCCGACCTGGTCTCGCCGTTGACCGGTGAGCGGGATCTGCGTGCCACCCTGCAGATCTTCATCGACGAGAACCGCCATCGAACGCGTACCGCGCGCCGCCTCGGCGTCCATCCGAACACGGTGGACAACCGGCTGCGCAGGATCGCGAGCCTGACCGGCCTCGACCCGACCCGTCCGCACGACATGACCAGGCTCGAAGCGGCCATGGCGGCGGCCCTCCTCGGATCGTGAACCGCCGACGCTCGTGAACCGACGACGCTCGTAGCGGTCACCGCGTCCGGTGACCGTCGGCGCCGTCCGGCAGCGCGTGCGGGCGCAGCCCGGACAGCAGGCGCTCCAGATCGCGCCAGAGGATTTCCAGCTCGGACGCCGGGTCGGGGGCCGCGGCGATCCGGAGCGCCGCCTCGTTCATCGCCCCGGAGAGCAGTGCCGCCGTGCCCGCCGCCGAGTGCACGCGCACGTCGCCCCGGGCGGCGAGCGCCTCGATGGCGTCCTGGAGGTGGCGTGCCGAGGCGCGCGCGTCCTGCCCGTGCCAGGTCTGCCAGCCGAGCACCGCCGGGGCGTCGATCAGCAGGATGCGACGGGTGTCGTCGGTGACGCCGGCGGCCAGGAACGCCCGGCAGCCGGCGAGCAGGCCCGCCCAGGGATCGGGCTCGGCATCGGCCGCGGCGGCGACCGCGGACCCGACCCGCTGCGCCACCGCATCGGCGACGGCCTCGAACAGGCCCATCTTGCCGGCGTAGTGGTGATAGACCGCGCCGCGCGTGACGTCGGCGGCTGCGGCGACCTCCTCGAGGCCGACCGCCGCGTACCCGCGCTCGGCGAACAACGTGGTGGCGGTGGCCAGCACTCGGCGGGCCGTCGCCTCGCTCTGCTCCTTGGATGCGCGCGGCATCGCCCTTCCTTTACGTACACCGTGTATGTATTCTGCTTTACGTACACAGCGTATCTAAACGGAGGTCGTGATGGCGCCCCTGGTCGGTTGGTATCCCGTGCTGATGACGCACGACGTCGAGGGGGTCGCCGGGTTCTACCGGAAGCACTTCGGCTTCACCTCGACGTTCGAGTCGGACTGGTACGTCAGCCTCCGGCGCGAGACGTGGGAGCTGGCGGTCCTCGACGCCGACCACGCCACGATCCCGGCGACCCACCGGGGCCCGGCCGCCGGCGGGCTCCTGCTGAACGTCGAGGTCGACGACGTGGACGCCGAGTACGAGCGGTTGGTCAGCCGGGGACCGCTCGATGCCGTGCTCCCGATCCGGTCGGAGCCGTTCGGCCAGCGGCACTTCATCGTCGCGGGGCCCGACGGGGTGCTCGTGGACGTGATCACTCAGATCGAGCCGAGCGCCGAGTACGCCGCGCAGTTCGTGCCGGATCAACAGTGAATGCTGCCGCGGCACACCTGGGGATCCGCCCCAGCGGTCCGCCGTGATCGCGGACCGCCGGGCGGGGCCGGTGAACTCAGGGATGCGAACCGGAGGTGGCGAGCGCTCCGGCCAACGTCCGCACGATGGCGGCGAACGCGACCGCGTGGCCCATCGCGTTGCCGTGGAGCAGATCGCTCGCGTAGAGGTCCGGGTCGGCGCCGCGCGGATGGTGGTGGGTGTCCACGTGGATGCCGCCGACGGCGGCGGTCAGCGCTGCGGTTATCTCGTCCAGCTCGTCCATGCGGTGGGTCATCAGGCCGGTCAGCTTCGGCGTCATCAGCCCCGACCGGGGGAGGTCGAACAGACCCATGGTGACGACGAGCGCGCCGGCCGCGGCGAGCGGTCGGATCAAGCCTTCGAGGTCGCGGCGTAGTTGCCCGGGGTCGTACTCGCGGCCGAGCGCGTCGTTGCCGCCGGCGGCGACCAGTGCGATGTCGGGCCGCAGGTCGAGCGCCGCCCTGAGCTGCGTCGCCGTGATCGCGCTGGCGGTCAGCTCGCGGACCCCGAGGTTCCGGTACACGAACTCCGGACGGGTGGCGGCCAGCGCCTCGGCGAACCGATCGGCGAAGGACAGATCGCGGTAGCCGGACACCGGCTCGCGGACTCCGGCCGCGACGCTGTCACCCACCACCACCAGCCGCTGCCACGGTGCGGGCCGGAGGAGCTCCGCGGCCTCGTCCGGGTCGATGCAGTCGGGGTCGGACGCTTCGAGAATGGTCATGATGGGTCTCCTGCCGTGGCGAGCGATTGCGAGTGGACGGGCTGGGGAGCGGGGGCGGTGAGCAGCAGCGCGGCGACCGATCCCGCGAACGCGCTCGCGGCGGCGAACCAGTAGACGGCGGCGTACCCGTTCGTGTCGCTGGTGAGGATCAGGCCGAGCACCGCCACGCCCGCGGCGCCGCCCAGCTGCCGCGCGGCGATGTTCAGTCCGGTCGCGGCCGCGAACTTCTGCGGTTCGACGGCGAGCGCGGCGGCGCTGGATGCTCCGACGCTGAACGCGCCGATGCCGACGCCGAGCCCGATCCCGCCGGGGAGCCACGCGGCGAGGAAGTGCGGATCGGTCGGCAGCCAGAGCGCGAGCGCGGCACACGTCGCCCCGAGTACCAAGCCGCCGACCGCGACCAGCGTCCGCGCGGAGGGAGGTCGTCGGAGCCGGCCGATCGCGAGCCCGGCGACGGTGGACGCCACCGCGCCCGGCGTCATCGCCAGGCCGGCGCGCAGCTGCGAGTACTCCCAGACGTTCACCAGGTAGAGGACGCCGAGCAAGAGCGTTGCGTAGAGCGCGAGGCCGAGCAGCGCCGAGACGAGGTTCGCGCCGGCGTAGGCCCGGATCGACCAGAGCGAGGTGTCGATCGCCGGCCGCGGATGGCGGTGCGAGCGGCTGAGCGTCCAGTAGCCGGCGATCAGGGCACCGGCCGCGGACGCGAGCGTCCGCCAGTCCGTCCAACCCCAATCCTGGCCTTGGGAGAGGGCGAGGACCAGCAACGCCGCCGCGGCCGTGAGCAGAACCGTTCCGAGCCGGTCCGGTGCGCGTCCGGTGGCCACCGGCGCGACGCGCAGCCGCCGACCGGCGACGTAGAGCCAGACACCGATCGGGAGGTTGATGCAGAACAGCCACCGCCAGTCGAGGGTGTCGACGACGACACCGCCCAGCGCGGGCCCGATGGCGGCGGCCAGCGCGGCGGACGCCGTCCACACTCCGATCGCGGCCGGCCGCCGCGCCGGCGGGGTGTCGGCCAGCACGAACCCGAGCGAGGCCGGGATGAGGAGCGCGGCGCCGACGCCCTGCAGCGCCCGGGCGGCGAGCAGCGCCGAGTAGTGGGGCGCGGCGGCGGCGAGCAGCGACGCCAGCGTGAACGTGGCGGCGCCGGCCGCGAAGAGGCGCTGCCTGCCCAGCGAGTCGGCGAGTCCGCCTGCCGGTGCCAGGAGCGCGGCGAACAGGATCGTGTAGAGGGTGACGACCCAGGTCAGGGACGTCAGACCGACGTCGAACTCGTGCGCGATGTCGGGCACCGCGAGGTTGGTGATCATGACGTCGAGGAAGGCGAGGAACGTGGCGCCGCAGGCGAGCGCCAACGGAACTTTCGACGGAGGACCGTCGTCGGAGGAGGCCATGCCGCCGAATTTAGAGTCCGATCGTTCGGACGTCAAACGCGTACGATCGTGCGGTAAAGTGAGCCCATGACCGGACGACGAAGCGCCGTGGACGCGCTCGAGACACGCGCCGCGATTCTGCGGACGGCTGCCGACATCGCCTCGCTCGAAGGGCTCGAAGGGTTGTCGATCGGTCGGCTGGCGACCGAGCTGTCGATGAGCAAGTCCGGTGTGCTCGGGCAGTTCGGCAGTAAGGAAGAGCTGCAGCTGGAGACCGTGCGGCTGGTACTCGCGAACTTCCGGACCCGGGTCTGGGAACCCGCCCAGCATCTGGAGCGCGGACTGCCGCGTCTCCTGGGGATCTGCGACGCGTGGGCTCGTTACGAAGTGGACCCCGGCTACCCCGGCGGGTGCTGCGTGGCGACGTTCTCCTACGAGTTCGACGGTCGTCCGGGGCGGGTGCGCGACGAGCTCGCCCGTGGTGTCCGGCAGTGGCGTGCGACGCTCGTCCGGGAGATCACCACCGCGATCGAGGCCGGTGACTTGCCGGCCGACCTCCACCCGGAGCAGACCGCGTTCAGCCTGGACGCGATCGCGTCGGGGGTCGGACCGGCCCGGCTGCTGCACGGCGACGCGGAGATCGGAAGCTGGGCGGTCCAGGCCATGCGCACCGCCCTGCGCGCCTCCTGAACTCGGGGGCGCGTGCGCCGTTCGAGGCGCGCGCGGTCGGGGTACAGCGTCTGACGTGGACGCTCTCGTCTTCGGTGTGATCGCCTCCAGCGCGCTGGTGATCGGCGCGCTGGCGGGCTCGCGCATCCGCTTGCCGAAGGCGGTGCTCGCCGCGATGCTCGCCTTCGCATCCGGCGCGCTGATCACCGCCCTGGCGTTCGAATTGTTCGAGGACGCCTACGAACACGGCGGAATCTGGCGCGCTGCCGCGGGTCTGGCGGTCGGCGCGGTCGTCTTCACCGGAATCAGCGCCTGGCTCGATCGGTTGGCCGAAGGCCGGCACGAGGAGGCGCACGGCAGCGAGAAGCTCGACCCCGACGCTGCCGCCGTCGACCGGGCCCCGTCCGCGGCGTCGACCTCCGGCTCGGCCGGACTCGCGCTGCTGGCGGCCGTCACGCTGGACGGTGTGCCGGAGAACCTGGCGCTCGGGATCTCGCTGGGTGAGGGCACGGGGGGCCTGGCGCTGCTCGCTGCGATCTTCGTGTCGAACTTCCCCGAGGCGCTGGTCGGCAGCGCGTCCATGCGGGAGCAGGGGCGCTCGCAGGCGTTCATTCTCGGGACCTGGCTCGGGTGCGCGGCGCTGCTGACCCTCGCGGTCGTGGTCGGCGCCGGGCCGTTGTCGAACACGTCACCGGAGACGATCTCGCTGCCGCTGGCCTTTGCCGCCGGAGCGGTTCTCGCCTCGCTGGCCGACACGTTGATGCCGGAGGCGTACGCGAAGGGCGGGCCCACCGTCGCGCTGAGTACGACCGCCGGTTTCATCCTGTCTTTCGTGCTCTCGACCATTTAGCACACTTCGCGCCCCCGGCGGCGGGCCGTCTGTTGGATCTTCACTAAGCGACAAGTCGTGATTACTCTGCGTGGATCGGCGGGTAGTAGGCGCACGAGCGTGACGAGTCCCCACCCCCGACCGTAGGAGTCCTCATGAGCCAACCGTCGTCCAGACCCGCGACCGAGTCGCTATCGACCGGCGAACTCGTCACTCGCCTCACCGCCCAGATGTCCACTCTGGTGCGCGACGAGCTGGCCCTCGCCCGTGCCGAGCTGACCGAAAAGGGCAAGAAGGCCGGCAAGGGTGCCGGCCTGCTCGGCGGCGCGGGCGTCCTCGCGTTCTACGGCGTAGCCGCCCTGCTCACCGCCGTGATCGCCGCGCTCGCGCTGGCACTGCCGGTGTGGGCCGCAGCGCTCATCGTCGCCGTCGTCCTCTTCCTGGTGGCCGGTGTCGTCGCGCTGCTCGGGAAGAAGAACCTGGCGAAGGCCGGGCCGCCAGTGCCGACCGAAGCCGTCGAGGGCGTCAAACGTGACGTCCGAACCGTAAAGGAGCACGCACAGCGATGAGTCCTACCCACCGTCCCCCATCGACGGACAATCCCGACGTACTGCGAGCCGAGATCTCCGAAACACGCGCTGACCTCGGCGACACCGTCGACGCGCTGGCCGCCAAGACCGACCTCCGCGGCCGGGCCAAGTCCCGGCTGGCCGAGCGTCGGCAAGCGGCGACGGCCGCCGCCGGTCGGGTCACCACGCAGATCCGCGCGAAAGCCGCCCCCGCCGCAGGGCAGGCCCGCGGTTACGCACTGACCGCCCGCGAGAAGGTCTCCGCCACCAGCCCGCGTACCCGCGGCTCCGCCAGAGCCGCCGCCGGTGCGGCAGTCCTGGCGACGCTGATCCTCCTCGGCCTCCGCCGTCGGCGCCGCCGCGCCGCCGCGCCGTGGTACCGGCGACTGCCGGGCCGCTGACCTACCGGAACGTTCCGGCCGGCCCGGCGAGCGATCGCCAGGCCGGCGTTCCGGTCGGATCGGTCAGCGCACCAGGCGGAAGAACGCGCGCACGTCGTTCACCAGCAGGTCGGGGACTTCCAGGGCGGGGAAGTGGCCGCCGCGCCGGTGCTCCGCCCAGTAGCGGATGTCCGGATAGCGCCGTTCGGCCCAGCGGCGGGACGGGCGCGGCACCTCGGCGGGGAAGATCGAGGCGCCGACCGGCACCTGAACCGGGTCCGTGGCGGCTCCGGTGATCCAGCCCGAGACCCGCTCGATGCTCTCGGCGTACAGGCGGGCCGACGACGCGGCCGAGCCGGTGAGCCAGTACAGCGTCACCTGGTCGAGGACCTGGTCCCTGGACAGGCCGTCGAATCCGGCCGAAGAGGTGTCGGTCCAGGTCAGCAGCTTCTCACCCAGCCAGGCGCAGAGGCCGGCGGGAGAGTCGACGAGGGCGTAACCCAGGGTCTGAGGCGCGGTGCGGTGCACCTCTGAGTAGGCCGAGGCGGATCGTCCGCGCTCGTGCAGCCGCGCCAGCGCGTCGCGCTCGTCGTCGGTGAGTTGATCGGACGGGTCCGGACCCGCGAGCGGTGGGACGAGATGGACACCGGCCACGTGCTCGGCGTCGAGCGTGCCGAGCAGGCTGGAGACGCTGGTGCCCCAGTCACTCCCGGCCGCACCGTACCGGGAGTACCCGAGCCCGGCCATCAGCGTCGCCCACGCGCCGGCGATCCGCTCGACTCCCCAGCCGGGCTCGGTGGGCTTGCCGCTGAAGCCGTAGCCGGGAAGCGACGGGATCACCACGTCGAACGCATCCTGGGCGGTGCCGCCGTAGCGCACCGGATCGGTGAGCGGGCCGACGAGCCCGGCCAGTTCCAGCACCGATCCCGGCCAGCCGTGGGTGAGCACCAGCGGGAACGCTCCCGGATGCGGGGAGCGTGCGTGCAGCACGTGCAGGTCGACGCCGTCCACCCGGACCAGGTACTGCGGCACCGCGTTGAGCCGCGCTTCGGTGACCCGCCAGTCGTAGCCGTCGGCCCAGTAGCGGCACAGGTCCGCGAGGGCGGGCAGGGGCACGCCCTGAGCCCACCCGGCCACCGGCGCGGTCTCCGGCCAGCGCGTGCGCGCGAGCCGGGTGCGCAGGTCGGCCAGGTCGGACTCCGGCACGCTCACTCGGTAGGGCGAGAGCTCGAGAACCATCGGTACTCCGGGAATGTCGTCAGAGGTCGGACAGGAGGAGTCGGGAACGACGCCACGCTGGCCGGCGTCGCCGAAGCCCGTACCGGTGCCGCCGCGGGCGCCCGCACGGCGCTGCACCTGCTGGTGGACGTCGGCGTCGGGGGCGGTTTGGTGGTGAACGGTCGGCCGCTGACCGGCGCTTCCGGTGCTGGCGGCGAGGTCGGCCACCCGCCGTTCGGCACCCCCGGCCAGCGGTGCCCCTGCGGGGCCGCCGCCTGCTGGGACCTGGAGGTCGACGGTCGTGCGCTCGCCCGTCACCTCGCGGACGAGGCGCCCGACGACCCATACGACTACGCGCAGTCGGTGCTCGACCGTGCGGAGCGCGGAGACCCCGACGCCGCAGCGGCCGTCGCGCGGGTCGCCGCCGCGCTCGCCCGGGGCACCGCCGGACTGGCCAATCTCCACGATCCCGACATCGTGACCCTCGACGGGCTCGCCATCCCGCTCCGCGCCGCCGCGACGGACGCCTTCGACACCGCCTATACCGCCGGGCTGATGACGTTTCATCGGGACCGGCCGCCGCGCGTGATCGATGCCGCACACCGCGATCACGGCGCGCTCTCCGGAGCCGCCGCCGTCGGCCTGGATCACCTGACGTCGGAGGCGGCACTGGCCGACTGGCACGACCTCCACGCGCGCGAAGGCGGTTCGTGAGACCGGCGCGACGGCGGCGCTCAGCAGGGTGTTTGTTGGTGGACCGTCAGCTTCCAGCCGTCCTGCCTACGGACGTAGACGCTGCTGATCAAGGCGGAGTACGGCGCACTGCCGTCGCGCTGGGCGTCGGCGCGGTAAGCGACCACCGCGGTGTCCGGAGTCGGCCGGACGACCCGCCAGTCGGACAGCTCGAAGGAGGCCCAGGGCTGCCCGGACATCGACTTCAGGATGGTGTCCCGATCGTCGAGCGCGAGACCGCCCGGCAGCAGCATCAGGACCGCGTCGTCCAGAACGCGTTCGTAGAACTCGAGCGCGGCCGCGGGGCCGGAGGCCAGTGCGCGCCAGCCCTGCTCCTCGAGCGTGGTCACCTCGTCGGAACTCATCAGCTAAACCTCCCGGTGAGAGTTGGACCTGCGGTCAGCCCGAGAGCGCGCTGTTCTGCCTCCACCAGGTCGCGACCGCGTCCGTGTCGTAGTCCTGCAACTCGGCGCCGACGAGCGTGTCCCGGTCGCCCCAATTGATCCACCAACCACCGTCCGTCCAGTAGCAGGCCACGGTGCCGCGCTGGCCCCAGTCGCCGTACCCCTCGCTGCCGCCGTTGGCGCAGTAGTGCTCCGCGCCGTCCGGGTTGTCGTCGTTCATCTCCTCGAAGTGCGAGACGAAGTCCTGCTGGCTCTCGAAGCGGTAGAAGCGGACCTGCGTCCGCAGCGCACCGACCGTGTCGCAGACGATCGTGGCGTCGACGTCGGAGCCGTCGGGATCGGGCCCCGACCGGCAGGTCTGCTTGTCGATCCCTCGTCCGGGGAGCCCGCTCCACAACGCGGCCTCGTCGGACGAGAGACCGGCGGGCGGGCTTGCGGACGGCGACGCCGAGGGCGTCGGGCTCGACGACGAGCTCGGCGTGGGATCGGCGGTCGTGGCGGTGAGGTCGGAGCCCTTCCCGTCGCCGAGCGAGGTGATCGCGTACGCGGCCAGCGCGAGCAGGAGCAGCAGCACGGCACCGGCGGCGGCGAGCACGACCCGCGGCCGGCCTGGCCCGAGCAGCCGCTGCGGCCGCCCGGGCGGCGCGCCCACGGCCGGCGCGCCGACGAACGGGGGCATGGGCTCGATGCTCGTCGGACGCAGCGGTGGCCGGGGCGGGTCCGGGCCGAGGGCCAGCGCCGCGGTCGCGGCGAGCAGCGCGCCCGGCGCCCGTCCGTTCGGCGCGGCGATGGCCCGCAGCGCCTCGGCCGTCGCGTCCGCGTCCGGGCGCTGCGCCGGGTCCTTGGCCAGCAGACCGTCGATGATCGGCGCGAGCGCCCCGGCGCGGACCGGCGGGCGGTGGGGCGCCGTGGCGACGGCGAACAACCCGGAGAGCGCATCCGCGGCCTCGAACGCCTCGCCGCCCTCGACTGCGACGTAGAGCGTGGCGCCGAGCGCGAACAGGTCGGCCGGCGGACCCGCCGTGCCCTGGATCAGGCGCTCGGGCGCGATGTAGCCGGGCGTGCCGAGCAGCACACCGGCGGCGGTGCGTGCGCTGCCGCCGAGCGCCGACGCGATCGAGAAGTCGCTGAGCAGCACGGTCCCGTCCGGCTGGATCAGGACGTTCGCCGGTTTCACGTCCCGGTGCACCACGCCGGCCCGATGGGCGGCTGCCAGCGCGTCCAGGACGGTCAGCCCGAGGCGCGCGGCGATGTCGGGCGGTAACGGACCGGCGGCCGCGACGACCCGGTCGAGCGAGTGCCCGCGCACCAGGCGCATTACGATGAACGGCTGGCCGGCCTCCTCGACGACGTCGTACACCGCGACGATGTTCGGATGGTCGAGCGCACCGGCCGTGCGCGCTTCCTGCATCGCGCGGGCGACCATCGCCGCGCGCTCCGCGTCCGTGGACAGCGGCGGTACCGCCAGCGCTTTGACCGCTACCTCTCGGCCCAGCCGCTCGTCGAGGGCGCGCCAGACCACGCCCATGCCGCCCCGGCCGATCTCCGCGATCGGCCGGTAGCGGCCACCGATCAGGTGGCCCACCGCATCCATGTACTCCCCAAACGTGTCGCAACCAGGAGTCTATGAAGCGCAGGCAACCAGGAGCGACCCGGGGAACGGGCCTCGATCAGGCGAAGAGGTTCGTCAGCTCCCGCAGGGCGAGGTCGAGGTGCTCGGCGAAGGCGGCCATCCCGTCGGCCACCGCGCGCGGGGTGCTCAGGTGCACGGCGAGCCGGTCGGGCAGCAGGACGTAACCGACGCCGATGCACTGGCTGCTGGTCGAGCCGAAGCCGAAGTAGTCGATCGCGGTCGACGGCGCGGAGCTCGTGCTCAGGTAGTCGTCGCGGGAGATCAACCAGCCGGGAGAGCTGAACAGCGCCGGCTCGGGTCCACCGGCTCGGCGCTGGATCAGCTGGAGCTCCCACAGGTGCTGCTCGGGGGCATCCCCGACCTGGCACTCCTTGGCTCGCCGGACGTGGGCCGCGGCGGCGGCGAGGAAGGCGGCCTTGCGGGCTGCCTTGTCGGTGGACGAATCGTCCATCGCGGCGACGAACGACAGCACCTCGGGCGTCACCACCCGCATGGCTTCGGTGCGCCCGCGCCGGTACTGACGAGTGGCGATCGACTCGTACGTGGCGCCGGTCAGGCCCTTCGCCCGCCGGTGGGCCAGCTGATAGGCCATCTGCACGAAGGCGTCGGGGGAGACGCCCAGCGATTTGGCGCGGTTCGAGCCGAAGTCGGCGAAGGTCAGGACGTCGGTCGCGGTGGCGGCGGCGTACTCGGCGAACGACTCGGCGGCCTCGGCGATCGAGGTCCGCAGCGCGTCGTCGAGGACGAAGTCGAGGCCGGACGCGGTCGGCGTGCCCTGCGAGCGGGCGCCCGCTCGACGCGTGTGCGCCGCGGTGTCGGCGCCGAGCACGTAGTCGACGAAGCCGAGGATCGTCGTCCCGTCGAGCTCGCAGTGTTCGACGTTGATACCGGCCCGGCCGTCGGCGAAGACCACGAACGAGACGGCCTTGTCGAACCAGCGGTTCCCCGAGTCGCCGTGCAGTAGCTGGTCGGCGGCCTCCAGATCGCTGGCCGGCACGACGTCTTCGAAGTCGACGCAGAACAGTGCGCTTTCCACGTCGTCCAAAGTGTGGGGGTTGAGTTCTTGCAGTTTTTCGCGGTCGGCGGCCCACGCGGCGCGCGCCTTGGTGGTGAGGTGCCCGACCGGGTGCGGGTTGCGGGGCGGATCGGCGGCGAGCAGCGAACTCAGGGCGGCGGCGATCTCGTCGGCGGCGTAGGGCGCGCCGTCGGGTCCGAGGACGTCGAGCTTGGTGAGGTTGCCTCGGTGCAGGACCAGGATGTGCCGGGCGCGGGACGGACCGTCCCATCCCTTGCCGTACGGACCACGGACGCTGTCCTGCACCGCGCCGGGGATGCGGGTGGTGGAGAACAGGTACTTGTTCTGCTCCATCGTCTGCGGCACGCCACGCTGGACCGCCGGGGGCAGCGCCTCGGTGTCGACGTCGTGCTTGAACGCGAGCGCGCCCACGATCAGCGCGGTGGCGCGCTCGACCTGGCTCAGGGGCGCGTCCCGGAAGAGGAAGAAGAAGTTCGCGTTGAGGGCGATCCGATCGCGGCGGCCCAGGTAGCGGTAGGGCCAGAAGGTGTCGAGCCAGCTGTGGACGCCCTCGGTCGCGTCGTACTTCTCCAGGATTTCGTGCAGCGGGCGGCCGGGACCGTCGGGGGCGAGGAAGGCGGCGATCTCCGCCTCGGTCCGGGCGTACTCGTCGGCGGTCAGCAGCGGGGCGCACCACCGCAGGAACCGATCGCAGGTGTCCTCAAGGGTGGGCAGCGGGACGCGCGGCAGCAGGTCCTCGTTGCCGAACGTGCGGGTGGACCACTCGGGCACGGGCGTCTTCTCCTACTGGGATTCGGGGCGCGGGCGGGAGATGTGGAGCTGAGCGTAGAACCAGCCGTCGGCTTCCAAGCCCCGTGCGTCCAGGCCGAGTTCGGTCAGCCGGTCGAGCACGGACGCCTGCTCGTGCGCGGTGGCGAATCGGCGTTGGCGGAAGGGCTGGTCGATCCGGACGGTCTCGTAGCCGAGGTCGTCCAGGTGCCCGGCGATCGCGTCGAACGGGAACATCCGGAGGCAGAAGTGGGCCATCCAGGGTCGACGTCCCCCGGCGGCCTCGACGATCCGGAGCAGCGTCTTCTCGGTCACGTAGCCGATGCAGCCGGTGGAGATCACCAGATCCGTGCCGGCCAGCACCGCGCGTTCGACCTCGGTGGGCTCGTTGGCCTCCAGGTCGGCGACGAGCGCGTCGTCGAGGAAGCCTGCCGCCACCGCGTAGTCCAGGGCCGGCTGCGAGACGTCCAGGCCGACGAACCGGGCCTGGTCGCTGCGGTGCCGGTCGCGGACGAAACGCCGGTCGGCCTCGATCAGCTCGTCGCGGGTGCGGTGGCGGCCGACGCCGAGAGCGGCGCCGTAGCGCTCGTACAGCTGGGCCATCGTGGTGTCGCACCGCAGCAAGGCCGCGTTGACCCCGTAGGAACAGCCGAGGTCGAGGACCTTGGGCGTGCTGACGCCGTGCACCGCCCGGTACTCAGCGATCAGGCGTGCGAAGTGGGGGCGCGCGATGCCCGGGATGTTGTATTCGAGCTGCCGGAGCGTCGTGAAGTAGGAGCGGGGGTCGGGGGCGGTGTAGATGTGATCGAACGAGAACTTGCCGGTGTGGTCGTGGTCTTCCTGCGACAAGGCGTGGCCTCCCTTGCGAGGTCAGTCGAGGAGTTGATCGACGCGCACGGCGGTGGCGCGGTGCTCGGGCAGGACACGTCCGAACAGCTGCCGGGTGCGGACGGAGTTGCCGACCACGCCGGGGCGCTCGGAGTAGGAGAAGATCGCGGTGTGCCGCTGGGTTTCGCCCCGGACGGTGGTCACTCGGTGGAGCGAGTACCGGCCCCGGAACAGCTGCAGGTCGCCGGGGCGCAAGGTCAGCCGCCGGATCCGCTGGTCGTCGCGGCCTTCGAGGACGGCGCGCACGTCGGCGAAGTTCTCCGCGCTCGCCGAGCGGATGTCCGGGCAGTACTCGAAGACCCCGCCGTGTTCGGGGGCCTGGGTGAGCAGGCTGACCGCGAACTCGTTGGTGTCGAAGTGCCAGGGGTGGCCCAAGCCCGGCGCGACCACGTTGAGTACGAGTCCGGCGAGCGGATCACCCAGCTCGTGGATCTCCGGCAGGCCGAAGCAGGCGGCGAGGAACGTCCGGAACGACCGGTCGCGGTAGAGCCGGTGGATGATCGTGTCGCGCGGGATCAGGTCGCGGGCGGTGAAGGCGTTCTCGCGTCGCATCGGGATCCGCGCCGGATGGTCCGCAGGCAGGTCGGCGTCGACGTCGATGTTGTAGACGTTGACGGTCTCCATCTCGTAGTGCGCCAGCGGGGCGATCGCGGCGCCCTCGGCTCGGAGCGTCTCGTGCAGGTCCGGGCGGACGAAACCCGGAACCACGCTGCAGCCGTCGGTGGCCAGCTCGGCACGGACCTTCTCGACCACGTCGTGCCAGTGTCCACTCTGTGGTTCGGAGAAGGGATACCGTCCGATGTCGACCACGTGCTCGATGTCGGCGCCGACCGGTGCGACCATCTCACTCGCCTCCTCGGACCTCCGTCGGTCCCATGGGGAATGCGGCTAGATCTAGCACAATGGCCGCAAACGGAGGTTACTGGCGAGTAGTTGTGACTCTTCACACGGATGCTGTCGCCCTCCGTGGCGCCTCAGTGGAGTGGGAACTCCCGTCCGTGCTCCTCGGCCGGACGAGGTCCGAAGATCCACCGCTCCGACTCGTCGATCCGGACGTCGTTGATGCTGGCTTCCCGGCGTCGCATCAGGCCGTTCTCGTCGAACTCCCAGAGCTCGTTGCCGTAGCTGCGCCACCACTGGCCGGACGCGTCGCGGCACTCGTACTGGAACCGCACCGCCATGCGGTTGCCGCGGAAGCCCCAGAGGTTCTTGCGCAGTGCGTAGTCCAGCTCTCGCTCCCACTTCGCGGTGAGGAACGCGATGATCTCGGTCCGGCCGGTGACGAACGTGTCGCGGTTCCGCCAGACCGAGTCGACCGTGTAGGCGCCGGCGACCCGCTCCGGGTCGCGGGTGTTCCAGGCGTCCTCGGCGGCCTGCACCTTTTGCTGTGCGGTGGCCAGCTCGAAAGGGGGAAGCGGGAGTCGTTGCGCGGTCATGCGTCCTCCGTCTCGGGGGCGAGAACGATCGTTCTCCGCCGGGCGTTACGGTAGAGAACGATCGTTCTCACCGCAATCGCCGAGGTGACCCGTGACGGATCGAGACCAGCTGCTGGACGCGGCCGAGCAGTTGTTCTACGCGCGCGGGATCCAGGCCGTGGGCATGGACGCCATCCGGTCCGCGTCCGGCGTCCCGCTCAAGCGCATCTATCAGCTCTACGGCGGCAAGGAGGAGCTCGTCGTCGGGTTCCTGCGGCGCCGGGACCAGCGCTGGCTGGCCTCGCTCCGGCAGCACGTGGACACGCACTCCGACGCCGACGCGCGGATCCTCGCGGTGTTCGACTGGCTGCACGACTGGTTCGCCACTCCGGACTTCCGCGGCTGCGCCTGGATCAACGCCTACGGCGAGCTGGGCGCGACGAGCCCCGCGGTCGCCGACGAGGTCCGCGCTCACAAGCAGGCGTTCGCCGACAGCCTGGCCGGCCTGGTCGCGGACGCGGGTCGCCCGGCAGCCCTGGCCCGGTCCCTCTACCTCCTGGCCGAAGGGGCGATCGTCGCCGCCGCGATCCACCGGTCCCCGGACGCCGCGGCCGATGCGCGCGCGACGGCCGCCGCGCTACTGGCAACCCGCAACTGACTCACTCGGTCGCTGCGTCCGGCTCCGGCTGGGCGGCTCGGTGGTGTCGCCGGCTGCGCAGCCAGGCGAGCGCGGCGACGACGGCCGCAACGCAGCCCAGCGCGATCTTCAGACCGGCCTTGCCGTACGCCAGGAAGCCGAGCCCACGCAGGACCCCACCGACCCACCAGGAGAAGTCCGTGAGGCGTCCCCAGTCGCCCCGGTACTCCCAGCCGACGATCCACCAGCCGAGGACGACGAGCGCCAGACCGCCGACGCCGGTGAGCGCGGCGGCGAGAACGAGGTGCTTCGGACGCGAAGTGCTCATGCGTTCGACGGTACGAACACCGGGCATCCGATTCGTCGTTCCGCCGGGGGAGCGCGCCCTCTATCCAAGGGTAGAGAGGGCACCGGGTAGGAATGAGGTGACCGCCGTGGAGAAGAGGGGCGCCGTGACCGAGGAGAACCTCTGGCTGCGCAAGATCGCGGAGAATCCCGACCACTCCGCGTGGTACATCCAGCGGTTCCGCGACCTGGCCGAGCGCGGCGTCGATCTGCACGGAGAAGCCCGCCTGATCGACGCGATGGTCCCGCGAGCCGCCCGAATCCTGGACGCCGGCTGCGGCACCGGCCGCGTCGGCGGTTACCTGGCCGGCGTCGGACACCAGGTCACCGGCGTCGACCTGGACCCGACGCTGATCGCCGAGGCGAAGGCTCAATATCCCGACGCCATCTGGACGGTCGGCGACCTGGCGCTGCTGGAGCTGCCCGCATCCGGCTTCGACGTGGTGGTCTGCGCGGGCAACGTCATGACGTTCGTGGCCCCGAGCACGCGGGTGGCGGTGCTGCGCGGTTTCGCCGCCCAGCTGGCCCCGGACGGCCGGGCGGTGGTCGGCTTCGGCGCCGACCGCGGCTACCCGTTCGAGGACTTCCTCACCGACGTCGCGGAGGTCGGCCTCACCCCCGACCTCCTGCTCGGCACCTGGGACCTGCGTCCGCTCACGCCCGAGTCCGACTTCCTGGTGGCCGTGCTCCGCCGCCGGGGCTGAGCGTGGTTGTCGGATCCTCGCTGTTCGTGGTTGTCGGATCCTGAACCTCCAGGGGTTCAGGATCCGACAACGACAAGGGCACGGTGCCGCCGAGGCGCCCGCAAGAGCGCCTCGGGGCAACCGGCCTCAGCGGGTGCGCTCGGGTCCGTCGTAGTCGATGTGTTCCTTGCGGACCTCGCCGTGCACCGTCTCGGTGTCGGTGACCTTCTCCTTGGCGAGTCGGACGCGTTCCACCGGCACGGTCTCGGTGCGCACGACCGGCCGTTCGGCGTGGAGCACCACCTCGTGCTCGGATTCGGTGATCTCCGGGCCGGAGAGTGCGGCGTCCCGGTTGGCGGCGGTGATCGGCTCGCGTTCGAGCCGGACCTCCTCGTGCGAGACCGGCACGGTCTGCTGCACGTGCTCGGTCACCACGTACTTGCGCAGGCGGACGCGGCCGGTCTCCTCCGACCGGGTGCCGACCCGCATGCGCTCCTCGGAGCGGGTCATCGCGTCGCCGGCGCCCGGACGCCGGGTCGTCGCGTGCAGGCCCGGTCCGGGCTTCGGCGGCATCGTGCTCGCCGTGCTCGCCGTGCTGGTGCCGTGGGTCATCGGCGCTCCGAACGGCGCGGACGTGTCCGACGTGTCCGACGTGGCCGCGTGGTGCGGGGACTCGAGGTGGTAGTGCCGGTACAGCTCGTCGATCTGTTCCTCGGTCAGCCCGCCCGCCGGACCTTCCGGCTCCATCGTCGGTGCGGCCTTCACCTGTTCCTTGTCGACGTGGACGACGACCTGGCCGCCACGGATCTCCGCGTCGGCGAGCGGCACGAACGACTCCTTCGTGCCGAACATGCCGGTCCGGACCGTCGCGAACTCCGGCTGGTCGGTCTCCTCGTCCAGGTAGACCTGGGCAATCGTGCCGATCTTGTCCCCGGCGGGGTCGCAGGCGGTCGCGTTCATCACCCGTGGAAGCTGCTCCTTGGTCAACACCAGCAGTGCTCCTTCCTTCGCTCACGCTCCATACCTCGTCGGGAGCATCGAGTAGCCGCCCGTAGTGTTGCGAAACGTCCTCAACGTTCCTTTTGTCCGTACGGGAGGAGCGCTCCGGATCAGCGGATCGTCACGCCGGCATCCACCTTGAGCTGGGTGCCGGTGACGTGCCGCGCTTCGTCGGAGAGCAGGTACAGCACCGCGTTGCTGACGTCGCGGGCTTCGACGAGGGGCACCGGAAGGGCGTTCTGGTAGATCGGGCTCAAGTCCGGCCGCCCGTCGGTGAGCAGTCCGTGCAGCGACATCGGTGCCATCCCGGTCGCGACGCCGGTCGGGTGGACGGTGTTGACGCGAATGCTCGACGCGGCGAGTTCGTTGGCCAGGGCCAGGCTCATGCCGACGATCCCGTGTTTCGACGCGGTGTACGGCGTCGTCAGCGGGCTGCCCTTGATGCCGGCCGCCGAGCTGATGTTGACGAGGCTGCCACCGCCCCGGGCCAGCAGGTGGGGGATGGCGGCGACGCAGGTGTTCCAGGCGCCGATCAGGTTGACGTCCAGGACGGTCCGCCAGTCCTCGGGGTCGTGGTGCCCCAGGTGCCGGCGGTGATGACCCCCGCGTTGGCGACCGAGCCGTCGAGGCCGCCCAGCTCCGCCACCGCCTCGTTGACCGCCGCCGTCAGCTACGCCGCATCCCGCACGTCGGTGACCGCGGTGACCACTCGGCGACCGAGGCCGGCGACCAGTCGCGCGGTCTCCGCCAGATCGTCCTCGGTGCCGAGCGGGTACTCCAGCTCCGGCAGCGGCCGGCAGAGGTCGACGAGCACCAGGTCCGCGCCCTCCTCGGCCAACCGCACGGCATGACTGCGCCCCATCCCCCGGGCGGCGCCGGTGAGGAGGAAACGTTTGTCGGCGAGCCGACCGGTCATGGGTCTTCCTTTCGTCGGCGGGCGGTGCGGGCTCAGCGGCGGATGATCTCGACGAACGACGCCATGCAGGCGTTCCTCGCGACCCAGGTCGACAAGGGCGTCCACCTGCGCAACGCGCTGCCGGTCGACATGATCGAACCGGCCGACGTCAGTGCGGCGGTGGCGTTCCTGCTCTCCGACGAGGGGCGCTACGTCACCGGCACGAACCTCCCCGTCGACGCGGGCTTCGTCAACCGCATCGGGTGAGCACCGCGCGTGTCCTGCCCAGTCGCGCCGGGCAGGGCACGCCGGTTAGGCCGGCGGTGGGCGTCCGCCCGGAGTGCGCGACAACCACCTGCCGTGCTGCCCGGGATGCGGCAGCTTGATGACCGTCGTGCAGAGTGGGTTCCTGTGCTGAGGTCCGCGACACCATCGACGACGAGATTTGGGCGGGCGGCATGGCCACCGCCGGCGGGACAGGGCGCGAAACACTTGTTGCGGTGCAGGACAGGTAAGGGATGTGGAACGACTGCAACGTCCCCGTGAGGAACGCTTCCGAGCGCTCTACGCCGACGCCTACGCCGCCGTGCTGCGCTTCGTGCAGCGTCGTGTGCACGCCTCCTACGCCGAGGACGTCGTCGCCGACGCGTTCCTCGTGGCCTGGCGGCGGCTGGACGACGCGCCCGACCGCGCCGACGACCTGCGGGCATGGTTGTTCGGCATCGCCCGCCACTGCCTACTCAACCTTCATCGCGGCCAGGAACGCCGGGACGCGCTGGCGGTCCGCCTCGCGGAGACCACGCTGGTGCCGTTCTCCGAGGGCGTCGACGACCACGCGCGCGTGACCGACCAGCGGCTCGACCTGGCCGCGGCCTGGCGACGGTTGAGCGCCGCCGAGCAGGAGGTGCTCGCCCTGACCTGGTTGGAAGACCTCGCCTCACCGCAGGGCGCCCGCGTCCTCGGCATCACCCCCACCGCCTACCGCCTGCGATTACTCCGCGCCCGGCGCGCACTGCGCCGGCACCTGGACACCGCCGAGGCTTCATCGACGCCGATAGGGACCCAGCTGTGAACGTCGACGACACCCGTCTCCGGGCGGCCCTGCGCACCCTCGACCCCGCCACCGCCGACCTCTCCGCCGAGGAGCATCACCATGCGGCCCGCGCGCTGGAGCGGATCCTGGCGACCCCACCTCCGGCCGGCCCGCCCGGACACCCGAGGTCACGTGGCCGCCGGCTGCTCGTCGCGGCGGCGGTCGTCGGCGCCGTGTTCGTGGGAGCGGCCACGTTCCTACAGGTCGGGAACGACGAGCAGGCCTACGCGTCGTGGACGCCCGAGCCCAGGACGTTGAGCGAGGACGAGATCGACGCGGTCGCGCCGGAGTGCCGACGTCAGCTGCGCGGCGGCTCCCTCGACCTGGAGCGGGCTCGGCTGGCGCTGGCGGAGCGGCGTGGCGAGTTCGTCGTCCTGCTCTACCGCACGGACAATCCGGACGTGTCGGGGAAGTGCCTAGCGAGCAACCCCGTCGGCTCGGACGACGTCGACATGATCGGCGCCGGGATCACCGGCAGCAGCGGGCCGACCCAGAAGGCCCCTCCGCGGGCGCTCGTCGAGGGCGGGTTCAGCCAGTTCGGCGATGCCTCGGTCACCGACGGGTCCGTGGGCCCGGACGTCACCGGGGTGACGGTGCGCGCCGGGAAGTTCACGGTCGAGGCGTCGGTGCAGAACGGGTGGTACGCCGCCTGGTGGCCCGGCCCGGCGTTCGACACCGAGAAGCCTCCCGCCAGCGGTCGGTGGGACCCGAAGACGATCGTCCACTACGACCTCACCCTGAGCGACGGTACGGTCCTGCGCGACGTCCAGCCCACCCGGCCGTCCTGACGCACGCCGTCCGCCACCCGGCGAGACCGCCCAGCCAGCCGCTCAGGCGGACGGGGCGACCGGTACGCGCAGGTCACGACCGTTCGGATCGAGTGTGAAGTGTTGCGTGGCCGTGGCCCGGTACAGCCGGTACGGCGCCGAACCCTCCACGTCGCTCCGCTCCAGCCGGGTCACGCCCCGCTCGGCGGCCGGTCGGTTGTAGACCTCGACGCCCGCATCCAGCTCGGCGGCGGGCACCTCGACGGCGACGGCTTGGAGGTAAACGGCCCGGCCCTGGTACACCGGCACCGTCGAGTCGTAGATGACGATGCTCACCGCTGGCCGGACCGCCACGTTGCGGGAGTGGAGGGCATCGGTCTTGGACACCCAGTAGAAGTCCCGATAGCGATCGGCCACGAAGCACACCGGAGAGACCCAGGGTGTTCCCGCCGAGTCGGCGGTGCCGAGCGTCAGGTAGAGGTTCGTGTCGACGATGGCTCTCGCAAGGGCGGTCAGGTCCCCGGACGGAGAATTCACGTGCGGCATCGTGTCACGGGGTCTTGGGCCGTGTCACCAGCGCAGTTCGAGCGCGAGCGGCCCCCGTACGTTGATGGACCTGCGCACCTGCACGCGCTGGTCCGGCACCAACCGCAGGCCGGGCAGGCGCTCGATCAGCGTCTGCAGCGCGACGCGCATCTGCACGCGTGCCAGCGCCGCGCCGACGCAGGTGTGCACACCGGCTCCGAACGCGAAGTGGCGGCTCGGGGTTCGGGTGACGTCGAACCGGTCGGCGTCGGGGTAACGCTCCTCGTCGCGGTTGGCGGCGGCGAAGGCGAGCAGTACGTCGACGCCCTCCGGGAGGTCCACACCCGCGACCGTGGCCGGGCGGGTGACGCGGCGGAACATGGTCGGGATCGGTGGTTCCAACCGGAGCACCTCCTCGACCGCGTTCGGCACCAGTTCCGGCCGCTCGCACAGCAGCTCCCACTGGTCGCGGTGGGCGAGAAGCAGATGGAGGGCGCTGCCGATGCCGTCGGCGGTGGTGATGTGGCTGGCGCCGAAGGTGCTACCGAACGTGGCGACCAGCTCCGCCTCCTGGTCGAACGTCAGCGGCTCGGCGCCGGGTACGAGCGCGGCGACGACGTCGCTGATGAGGTCGCCCGTCGGAGTGGCGTGCCGGCGGCGGGCGTACTCGGCCAGGAGCTGCTGGAACGCGAGCACGGTGACGGCGGCCCGCTCCTCCTCGTCCTCGGTGCTGTCCGGACTGCCCAGGGAGAACAGCGCCCTGCTGCCCGCGTCGGCCAGCGGAACGTCGTCGGGCGCGAAGCCGAACAGCTCCGCGGCGGTCTCCAGCGGCAGCGGCCCCGCGTACCGCGCGACCAGGTCGGCGCCGTCGAGGTCGGCGAACGAGTCGACGAGGGTGTCGGCTCGCTTCCGGATGGTTGCTTCCCGCTCCTTGACGAGGCCGGGCGTCGTCAGGTGCCGGACGTACGGCGTGCGGAGACGGCGGTGGTCCTGGCCGTCGGAGGTGACGTGGTCAGGCCGCTGCGGGTATCCGGTGGCCAGCACCGCCGACGCCGCCGGATACAGGTCCCGGAGCGGCCGCAGGCTGTTGACCGAGGAGAACCCCTCCGGATTCTTGAGGATCGCGTCGACGTCGCCGAAGCGCGTGACGACCCAGGCGTCGAGCCGCGGCGAGTAGAAGACCGGCTCCTCGCGTCGGGCCTGCGCGTAGAACGCGTACGGATCCTCGCCGTGCGTTCCTAATGGATCGAAGCTCGCCGCGAGCTCACTGACCATCACTCGGCTCCTCTGCGGGGCGGACTGCAGTGCCGCTGTCGTTGCCTGAAGAGGATGACACATTCCACTGTGGGCGTTTGCGCGACAATCGTCACGTCCAGACGGCGAGCAGGAGCGCGGCGGCGCCGGCGACCTCCACCCAGAAGTAGAACCAGATCGGGTAGAAGCCGCGGGGCACGTCGACGGCCCGCGCGACCAACCGGCCACCGGCCATGCCGAGCAACGCCGCGGCCACCGCGGTTGCGGCGCCGGCGCGGATACCGCCGGGATCGGCGACCGCGAGGATCAACACCACGGCGATCGCGACGCCGAACCCGCCGTAGACCGCACGGATCTCGGTGCGGGCCGCCGCACCGGTCAGCGTGATGCCGAACGGTCTGACCAGCACTGCCGGTGCGGCCAGGCCGAGGACGCCCATCCCCGCGAACAGCACCGCGAGGGCGACGAGGACACCGCTGGTCACGCCCTCGCCTCGTTTCCGGCCTCGACCGTTTCGACCTTCCGCACATGCCGCCGCATTTCGGTACTCCGTCTGCTCGTGGACTCGCGTTCCCTGCCACCATGGGCCGATGCCGGAGATGCCGCTTCCACGAACGTGCTACCGGCCCCGACTGTGGCTGTGGCCGGGCCAGGCGGTGTACGTCGGCACCGCACTCGGGCTCGACCCGCATCGCGGCTCGGTGGCCTGCCTGGTGGTCGCCGTCGGCGGAACGTTCACGGTCGGCGTCGACGCCCGGCCCGGCCCGGTGGCGCGCAGCGCCCTGATCCCGCCGCGGTTGACGCATCAGGTCATCGCCGAGGCCGACCGGATGGCGTTCTGCTACCTCGACCCGGCCTCAGCGCGATTCCACGGCTGCCGACGCGCCATGACGACCACCGACGGCGGGATCGCCTACCAGCACCGGTACGAGGACGTCCTGGTCGCCACCGCCGGGAACCTCACCGACCGGACGGCCGAACGCTGGCTCGATGCCGCCAGCGGGTCGGATCACCCCGCCGACGCCACCCCGGGCGACGGAGCGCCCGACCGGATGGACCCGCGGATCCGCAAAGCCGTCGACATGCTGCACGAGCACGCCGACCGCAGCGACGTGTCCGCCGCCGACTTGGCTGCGCTCGTCGGCCTGTCCACGTCACGGTTCCTGCACTTGTTCGCCGAGTCGGCCGGCACCAGCTTCCGGCGCTACCGCCTGTGGCTGCGGATGGGCCGAGCCGCCACGCGGATCCGCGACGGTGCCGACCTGACCACCGCCGCGGTCGACGCCGGTTTCGCCAGCCCGTCGCACTACACGAGCTCGTTCCACGCCATGTTCGGTTTGCCGCCGCGTCACCTGCTCGGCACGGACATCACGATCTGCGACTGAGTTCGACGGCCGCAGCACTGCCGGTTTCGGAAGTCTCGCCGGTCAGGACGGCGCGAAGAGCGCTCGGCACCGGCGTCTTCCCGGATCCGTCCGACGCGATCGAGACGTACACGATCCGGGCCGTGCAGGTGTCTCGGCCGTCCCTGCGGACGCAGAAGTGAACGTCGAAGCTCGTCGTGCCGATGCGGCCCGGTCGGACGACGATCTCGACCGAGTCACCCCACCGGACGCCGTCCCGCCAGTCGATCTCCGACCGGACCAGCTGGACATCGAACCCTGCGGCCACCATCGCGTCGCCGCCCAGACCGCGGTCGGCGAGGAAGGCCGACATCGCTTCGTCGAACCAGGCCAGGTACCAGGCGTTGAAGACCACACCCTGTTGGTCGATCTCGTAGTAGCGGGCGCGCCAGGGAAGGACAAAATCAGCAGCTGGAACACCCATTAACCGTTGTCTCCTGGCTCGTTCAAGGGGTCGGGGCCTGGTCGGTCAGGATTGCGCTGCGCGCTTGCGCCTCGTCGCCACCGGGCGTCGCCTTGGCGCGCTGCCGCCACGTGGTGAGCGCGCGCTCGGTGTAGCCGTTGGGCTCCTGCCTCCCGGAGAATACGAGGTCCAGAGCGGCCTGGAACGACGGGCTGGCCTCGAGGTCGTCGCTCATCGGCCGGTAACCCGGCTCGTCGGCGTTCTGGTCGTCGACCAGCGCCGCCATCCGGGCGAACGTCTCGCGGACCTGGGCCTCGGTCACCAGCCCGTGGTGCAACCAGTTCGCGATCTGCTGGCTGGAGATCCGCAGCGTCGCGCGGTCCTCCATCAGACCGACGCCCTCCAGGTTCGGCACCGTGGAGCAGCCGATGCCCAGCCCGACCCAGCGCACCACGTAGCCCAGGATGGACTGGGCATTGGTCTCCAGCTCGTGGCGACTCTGCTCCTCGGGGAGGGCCGCGCCGCCGTCGGGCAGCACCGGCGGCACGAGCAGGTCCCGCCGGTCGGCGAGCGGCCGTCGGCGCAACTCCTCCTGCACGGCATGCACGTCGGTCTCCAGGTAGTGCAGCGCGTGCAGCGTCGCGGCGGTCGGCGACGGCACCCACGCCGTGTTCGCCCCCGCCTTCGGGTGGCCGCCCTTGGTGTCCAGCATCTCGCGTATGGCCGCGGGCTTCGCCCACATGCCCTTGCCGATCTGTGCCTGCCCGGCGAACCCCGCGCGCAGCGCCACGTCGACGTTGCGGTCTTCGTAGGTGCGCAGCCAGGTCTGCGACTTCTGGTCGTCCTTACCCACCACGGGTCCGGCCTCGAAGTCGGTGTGGATCTCGTCGCCGGTGCGGTCGAGGAAGCCGGTGTTGACGAAGATGACCCGGTCGGCCGCGCGGGCGACGCACGCCTCGAGATTGACCGAGGTGCGCTTCTCCTCGTCCATGATCCCGATCTTGAGCGTGGTGGGCTCCAGGCCCAGCGCCTCCTCGACGGCGGCGAGCAGGTCGACCGAGAGCGACACCTCGTCCGGGCCGTGCATCTTCGGTTTGACGATGTAGACGCTGCCGGTCCGGGTGTTCGAGTACTCGGCGTGGCCGCGCAGCTCGTGCAGTGCGGCGACCGCCGAGACCAGAGCGTCCAGAACCCCCTCCAGCAGCGGATCGCCGGCGGCGGTGCGCACGGCGTCCAGACGCATGTGGTGGCCGACGTTGCGCACGAGCAGCAGCGACCGCCCGGGGAGGGTGTACTCGTCGCCGTCGGCGCCGACGTAGGTGCGGTCCCCGTGGATCGCGCGCGTCACCGAGCGTCCGCCCTTGTCGAACGTCGCCGTCAGCCGGCCGGTGCGTAGGCCGAGCCAGGTGCGGTAGGCGGTCACCTTGTCCGGGCCGTCCACCGTCGCGACCGAGTCCTCCAGGTCCACGATCGTGGACACCGCGGACTCCAGCACGACGTCGGACACCCCGGCGTGGTGCTGGGCTCCCACCCGGGTCGACGGGTCGATCACCAGCTCCAGGTGCAGGCCGTTCCGGCGCAGCAGCACTCCGCCCTGCCGGTGCCCGGCGAACTGGGTCGGGTCCGCCAACCCGGTGGTGCCCTCCCGGGTGTCGACGGCCAGCTCACCCGGCGAGGACACCCGGTAGGCGACGACGTCGGCGTGGCCGGCGCCCGCCAGCGGGAAGTAGCGGTCGAGCAGGCGGTCGGCCTCCGCGATGACCTGTGCGCCACGCCGTTCGTCGTAGCCGGGCGTCAGCTCGTGGTCGGTAGGGAGCGCGTCGGTGCCGTAGAGCGCGTCGTAGAGCGAACCCCAGCGGGAGTTCGCCGCGTTCAGCGCGTACCGGGGCACGGTCGCCGGCACCACCAGCTGCGGACCGGCGACCTCCGCGATCTCCCGGTCGACCCGCGAGACCGTGACCGTCGGCTCCTCCAGCGGGAGCAGGTAGCCGATCTCGGTGAGGAACGCTTCGAGCGTCTCGACGTCGCCGGCGCCGTGGTCGCGGTGCCAGGCGTCGATCTGCTGCTGCAGTTCGTCCCGGCGGCGGAGGAGCTCCTCGACCCGCCCGGCGAACTGCTCGTGCAGGCCGGCGACGGTCGACCAGAAGCGGGCCGGCTCCAGGTCGAGTCCGTCGAGCAGCTCGTCGGCCACGAAGGCGCGGAGCGCGGGGTCGACCTGGAGGCCGGCGGTTTCGTCGTTCACGATGTCAGCCTCCGCTCGGCGCACTCCGGTCGTCGTCTCGCAGTAAACGACCGTACCCCTCGGGTGTCGATCCGCGCCCCGCGACGCCCGCGACGAGGACCGGACCCGCGCGGCCCGGCCCTTTCGCGCCGCGTCGGAGGCTAGCGTTCCGTCAAACGCGCACCGGCGCGAGACCCTCGGCCCACGCCCGCCACTCCGCCGCACCGGCGCCCTCGGTGAAGGAGTGCACCGAGACGCCGACTGCATCACCCCACACGTCGCGGCCGAAGACCCGGACGATCGTGTCGTCGTCCCGCAGACCGAGGAAATTCAGGGTCCGGTAGTAGACGTTGCCGCGCGCACCGATCCGGTCGCAGACCTCGGCGAACGAGCCGGGCACGTTCACCTCCACCGACTGCGGGTCACGCCCGGCGAACCACCGCAGGTAAGCCTCCAGGCTGTGCAGGTAGAAGTTGGTGTGGGCCGCGCACTGGGCGTACTGGAGATCGTCGGCGAGGTCCGAGCTGGTGTGCGTGAGGTGCAGGTGGGTGCCCTGGTCCCCGCCGTCCTCCAGCCGCAGGTCCAGCTCGTTGAACCAGCCATCGGCGCCCTCGGCCCGGGTCCGGAAGTGTCGACCCGGCTGCCAGGCGGTGACCGTCCCGCCGTTGGGGGTGAGACCGCGCTCGGTTCCGCCGAGCCGCGGCTCGTACTCGATGTGCCACTGCCATCCGGCGGTGTGGCGGGTGACCGCGTCCCAGGTAGTGGCCGTGTCGGCCGGAAGCGTGCCGTCCCAGCGATAGGTCTCGGGCATCTCTGTCTCCGTTTCGTCGGACTGTTGCGTCAGTACAACCAACGGGGGCCCCAAAAATCGACAGCCGTTCCACACGAGCTTCGGCGGGGGCCGGGCACGGTGTGCCCGGCCCTCGACGCGACGTCCGGCGCGGTCAGGCCTGCGTGGCGATCTTCCAGTGGTAGCCGTCGGGATCGGTGAAGTACCCGGCGTAGTCGCCCTGGCCGGTTTGGGCAGCCGCGGCGGTGACCCGCCCACCGGCCGAGGCCGCGGCGGCGAGCAGAGCGTCGACGTCGTCCCGGGAGGCGGCGGTGTGGGTGAGGACGAGCGCGGAGAAGCCGTCGCCGTGTTCGTCGACGCCGGCGTCCTTCGCGAGCCCTTTCCGCGGCAGCAGCCCCAGCCGGCACACGCCGTCGGCGATCGTGAAGTCGATGAACTTGTCGCCGTAGTCGTGGTTGACGCTCATGCCCAGCGCTTCGTAGAACGCCTTCGACGCCTTCGGCTTGGCGACGCCCAGGTAGACGGCGGTCTCGGTCGGCTGCGGCGGGTCGGGAACCGGATCGCTGTCCTTCTTGGAGGCCGCGGCCAGCTTCCACACGGCTCCGTCGGGAGCCTGGTAGACGGCGGTGAACTCGCCGAAGAACTGCTTCTTCGCCGGCTTGACGACCGTCGCGCCGTTGCCGTCGGCGGCCGCGAGGAGGGCCCTGACCTCGGCGGGCTGGGTGACGATGGAGGACAGGACGTAGCCACGGAAGCCCGAGGTCGTCGGCGTCGCACCGCAGGCAGCGGCGAGCGAGTCGATCTGGTGGAGGGCGAGCCGCCCGGTGCCGCGGAGGTCGAGGCCGTCAGGGTGCTGATCGGCGGTGGCGGAGAACGTCGACGTGTAGAAGACGCGCGCGGCTTCGACCTGCGGCACGCCCAGGGTGACGGTGTCGACGGAGAGCGGCATCGCTGGGTCCTTCCTGCTGCTCGGGCGGGGTGGGAGCCGGACGGGCTCGCTCACTTCGGGGTGCCGGTGACGCGGATGAGGTTGCCTGCCGGGTCACGGAAGGCGCAGTCGCGGACTCCGTAGTCCTGGTCGATGGGCTCCTGGACCACGTCGGCACCCGCCGCCTGGAGGCGGTCGAAGAGCCCGTCGAGGTCGTCGGTGCCGAGCGTGACAGCGGTGTAGACCCCCTTGGCGATGAGCTCGAGGATCGTGCGGCGCTCGTCGTCGGTGATCCCCGGGTCAGCCGCCGGTGGGTGCAGCACGATCGAGGTGCCGGGCTGTCCGACCGGGCAGACGGTGATCCATCGCATGTCTTCGTAACCGGCGTCGGCCAGAACCTCGAAGCCCAGGATGTCGCGGTAGAAGCCCAGAGCGGCCTCGGGGTCGGTGTGCGGAAGGAAGGCGTGCTGAATCGTGATGTTCATGCCCGTCACGCTAGGCACTCCTACCGGGCGCGGGCTTCTCGATTCTTGACCGGTCTGGTGGCCTGCTTGCTCAGACACGGCGGGATGCCCGCCGCGGCCTGGGAGTGGTCGCGGCGGTAGACGCTCGGCGACACGCCGACCAGCTCGGTGAACCGCGTGCTGAACGTGCCCAGCGAGGAGAAGCCGACCTCGAAACACACGTCTGTGACGCTGAGATCGCCGCGGCGCAGCAGCGTCATCGCGCGTTCGACCCGCCGGGTCATCAGGTAGGAGTACGGAGACTCACCGTAGGCGCGGCGGAACTCCCGGCTCAGGTGGCCGATCGACATGTGCGCCCCGCGGGCGAGCGCCTCCAGGTTCAGCGGCTTGGCGTACTCACGGTCGATCCGGTCCCGGACACGACGGATCGCGGCGATGCCCCGCAACCGTTGCGCCTCCGCACGCCCGAGTTCCACGTACCCCATCGTTCCACGTGCCCCCGGGACGCCGGAGTCGGCGAACCCGGACCGGCCACCAGTCGTACTGTCACCGCATGACGCAGACACAGACGCACACCCTTGTCGTCCCCGGTGCCGAGCTGGTTTACGACGTCCGGGGTCCGTTGCCGCCGGCCGACGGGTGCCCCGTGTTGCTCATGATCGGCCAGCCGATGTCGGCGGAGGGCTTCGGATCGCTCGCCCCGCACTTCGCCGACCGCACGGTGGTCACCTACGATCCGCGTGGCCTGGGCCGGAGCGTCCGGACGGACGGTCGGTCGGAGCACACGCCGCAGCAGCAGGCGGCCGACCTGCACCTCTTGATCGAGGAGTTGGGCGCCGGGCCGGTCGAGGTGTTCGCCAGCAGCGGCGGCGCCGTGACCGCGCTGGAACTCGTCACGGCGTACCCCGGCGACGTCGTGACGCTGGTCGCGCACGAGCCGCCGATCAACGCGGTGCTACCCGACGCCGAGGCTGTCGTGCGTGCCCGGGCCGCGTTCCACGAGGCGTACCAGGCGAAGGGCTCGGGGGCGGGCATGGCGGCGTTCATCGCGATGACGTCGTGGCAGGGCGAGTTCACCGAAGAGTATTTCGCCCAGCCCGCCCCCGACCCCGCGATGTTCGGCCTGCCTGCCGAGGACGACGGCAGGCGCGACGACCCACTGCTGTCGAAGAGTTCGTGGGCGGTCTCCGACTACCGACCCGACCCGGCCGCACTCGCCGCGGCGCCGACCCGCATCGTGATCGCGGTCGGGGAGGAGACGGGGAACACCTACACCGGGCGGACGGCGATCGCGACCGCGGCGCTGCTCGGCCAGGAGGCCGCGGTGTTCCCGAGTCACCACGGCGGGTTCCTCGGAGGCGAGCACGGATACGCGGGCAAGCCCGCGGAGTTCGCCGCGCGGCTGCGGGAGGTCCTCGACGCACGCTGACGCCTCCCGCGAATATTTGTGGAGTCAGGGTGCATCCGGATGCGGCGGACCGGTCGTAGACGTAGCTGTGGCAACCAGCCACGTGTCTACGGGAGGAAGTCAGCGATGAAGTTCGTCCGACTGGGCACTCGGGCGGTCGCAGTTGCGGCCGCCGCTCTGCTCGCCGCCGGCGCCGTGGCGAGCCCCGCCGCGGCGACCGAAACGCCGAAGCCGAAGGGGAACAAGTCCCTGGCCGCAGTATTGACCAGCGACAAGAGCGGTTTCGACCGCAACAGCAAAGACTTCGACATCGTCACCGCAGCACTGCTGGCCGTCCTGAAGGCCAAGCCGAAGAGTCCGGTGGGCGTGCTGACCGACGGCAGCAAGCCGCTGACCGCCTTCGTTCCGACCGACGCGGCGTTCCAGCGGCTGGTCGCCGACATCCAGGGCACCCGGACCTGGTCCAGCGAACGCCGCACCTTCAACGCGGTCGCCGGCCTGGGCATCAACACGGTCGAGGCGGTGCTGCTCTACCACGTCGTGCCCGGCGCGACGGTCGACCGGGCGGCGGCTCTGAAGTCCGACGGTGCGAAGCTCAAGACCGCTGCAGGTGCCAAGATCACCGTCGACGTCTACCGCTACTGGCGCTCGAAGGGCGTCCGGCTGATCGACGCGGACCGCAGCGACCGCGACCCGCGCGTCGTCGTCTTCAACG
Source organism: Cryptosporangium minutisporangium (assembly GCF_039536245.1). Taxonomy (NCBI): domain Bacteria; kingdom Bacillati; phylum Actinomycetota; class Actinomycetes; order Cryptosporangiales; family Cryptosporangiaceae; genus Cryptosporangium; species Cryptosporangium minutisporangium. Next base: position 171,542 of record NZ_BAAAYN010000006.1, read on the forward strand.
TGAACAAGGGGAACAAGCAGATCGCGCACGCGATCGACCGGGTGCTGCGCCCGAGCGACCTTCCCTGACCTCACGCTCCCGGGGGCGGACGGCGGTAGCCGTCCGCCCCCGGTGACTTACCCAGGCGCCCTGCTTCTATGGTGGGGGCCCATGGCGTCGGTCAAACAGGTCCAGGTCACTTTCGACTGCGCTGAGCCCGAGCGCGTCGCTCGGTTCTGGTGCGAGGTGTTGGGGTACGTCGTTCCGCCGCCCCCGGAGGGGTTCGCCACCTGGGACGACTTCGATCGCACGCTGCCGCCCGAGCGTCAGGGTTCAGCGTTCGTCTGCCAGGACCCCAGCGGCGTGGGCCCGCGACTGTATTTCCAGCGGGTTCCCGAGGGCAAGGTCGTGAAGAATCGGGTGCATCTCGACGTGCGGGTCGGCACCGGGCTCGTGGGGGAGGAGCGCGTGGCCGCGCTCGAGGCCGAGTGCGCGCGCCTGGTCGCGCTCGGCGGGGTACGCGTGGAGCTGCTGCGTGCCGATGGCTACAACGAGTCGTGCCTCGTGATGCAGGACGTCGAGGGCAACGAGTTCTGCCTCGACTGAGTAGCCGTCGCCGTCACGGCAGGGGTTTCCGGAGGATGTAGTTGAGGCCGAACTCGGTCTCGCTCGTCCTCACGTCGACGTAGCCGAGCCGGTGGTAGAACCCGTGTCCCGTGATGCTGGCGCCGGTTTCCATGTGGTCGTAGCCGTCCGTCGCTGCCAGCGCCTCGATGTGGCGCATCAGCCGCCGACCGACACCCTGACCGGCCGCCCGAGGGTGGATGAACATGGTGAAGACCTTGTTGCCGTCGCGGGAAACGGTGCCGAGGACGTCGTCCTCCACGGCGACGAACATCTGCCGCTCTGCGGCGAGGCCGCGACGACTACTCGTCGGATGATGAGACGCGGGTAGCCGGCATGCGTGCGCAATCGGACCTGCTACAGCCTGCAGAATTGCACACGCATCAGCAGGCTCAACCCGATGATGATTCAGGTGAGGCGACGGACGGCGTCGACCACGACGGTGCCCTCGCCGAGTACCGCGTCGTTGTGGTCGGCGCCCTCGACCGCGACGACGTCGACGAGGTTCGCGGCCGCTTCGGCGACCTCGCGGCTCTGTTCGGGTGGAACGACCAGGTCGCGCGTGCCGTGGACGACGATCGTGGGCGCCTCGACGGTGCGGATGTGGTCCACCACCGAGAACCGGTCACGCAGCAGCCAGCCGACGGGCAGGAACGGATAGTGAGCCTTCCCGACATCGGTCAGCGACGCGAACGGCGAGCGGAGCACTAGTCCGCGTGGCTGCTCGGAGAGGCCCGCGGCGAGCCGGGTGACAACGGCGGCGCCGAGGCTCTCCCCGAACAGAACGATCCGGTCGGCGGCGAACCCGCCGGCGCCGGTGAGGTAGCTCCAGGCCGCGCGAGCGTCGCGGGCGAGCCCGTCCTCGGACGGCTCGCCGGGATTGCCGCCGTAGCCGCGGTAGTCCAGGAGCAGCACGGTGAGCCCGGCCGCCGCGAGCTGCCGGGCCAGCGGTACGCGGTCGGCGCGATTGCCCGCGTTACCCGGCGCCACCAGGGCGGCGATCCCCGGTTCCGACGGTGCCTCCGGTGCAATCCGCCATGCGGTGAGCCGCAGCCCGTCGTCGGTGGCGAGAGCGACCTCCGTGACCGCAGCCGGCACGGGAGGCGCGGCGCGGTCGGGGAAGTAGATCAGCCGCCGCTGCAGCGCCCACAGCATGCCCACCACCAATCCGATGACGATCGCGACGATCAGCCCTGTCCGGCACCACCGGCCCATGCCGACCCACGCTAACGCCTACCCGCCGGGGACTCCGACATGACGCCCGCACTCCGTTGACTTGTCGCAAGCAATGACGCAACATGTTGAGACAAAGCTTGCGACATAGGAGGCGTCATGTCGGAGGAGGCAGTACCGGAGGGTGGCTCGCCGGTGCGCCCGGCGCACCTCGAGATAGCTCGCCTGTGGCTGGCCGCACGCGGCCTGACCGATGTCCCGCCACCGCTGCTGGCGGCGCGCCTGACGGCCCGACGACGTGCGCGCCTGGCCGCCTCCGTCCTGCTGGCCGTGTTCCTCTGCGCAGCTGCTCTCGTCTACGTCTCCGCCTTGCCGATCCGTCCCGCGGATGACGAGCTCGGGACGCAGCGGCGCTGGGCGCTGGTGGTGCTGACGGTGCTGGTGGCCGGGGTGGTGCTGGGCCTGTCGCTGCTGGACCGGTGGGTGCGGCGGGTCGATCAGCAGGCGGGCGCGGAGTTGCCGCGACGGGCGACCCACTCCGTCCGGCCCGGCTGGCGCACCGTGCTCGGCGTGCCGCGGGCCGCGTTGCTGGCGATCACGTACGCGGCCGCCGCGGTGCTGGCGCTCGTGGCCCTGACCGTGCGGGACGGCGCCGCGAAGTACGCGGCGGTCATCCTGCTCATCGGGCTGTGCGGGGTCGGGGCCGGCACGGCCGTCCAACTGCGCCACGTGTTCACCCACCCGGTAGTGGCCGACGACGAGGACTCGCTGAAGGCCGACTTCCTCATGCGTGTCGAGGACGCCCGCGAGGTGGCCCTACCGACCGTGGTGTGGTCACTGCCGATCGTGTCGGTATTCGACACCGGACTCGATCCGTGGAACACGGGCTGGCTCGTCTTCATGATCCTGAGCATCATCGCGCTCCTCCTGATCACCGCCTGGGAGGGGCGGCGCGCACTGGCGGCCCAGCACGCCTCGAGCGCCCGATGAACAGCATGATCGTCATCGACTCGGCCTCACCCGTTCCACCGTTCGAGCAGCTCCGCGCCCAGCTCGCCCGCCAGATCCAGGACCGCACGCTCGCCGTGGGCACCCGGCTGCCGACCATCCGCCGCCTGGCCGCGGACCTCGGCCTGGCGGTCAACACCGTCGGCCGGGCCTACCGCGAGCTGGAGGAGGCGGGGCTGATCGAGACCCGCGGACACGCCGGCTCGTTCGTGTCCGCCGCCGGTGAGGAGGGGCGCGAGCGGGCGCGTCGCGCGGCCGTCGAGTACGCCACGGTCGTCGCCAGCATCGGCCTCGACACCAACGAAGCCCTGCGCATCGTCCAGGCGGCCCTGACGAAGGGCATCGCAGCGTCACCCTCGCCTTCGCCCTGATAGGAGGGCTCGGCGTGGGCACGCCGGGTCTACTGTGGTCACGTGGCAGCGGAGGGCTTCCGGCTCGGCATCGACTTCGGCACCTCCCACACGGTGGCCGTGCTCCGCGGATCGGATGGCCGAGTACGCCCCCTGCTGTTCGACGCCTCACCGCTGCTGCCCTCGGCGGTGTTCGCCGGCCGGGAGCTACTGACCGGCGCGGACGCCGAGCGGGCCGGCCTCGTCGCGCCGGCGGGGCTGGAGCCGAACCCGAAGCGGCGGATCGACGACGGCACGGTGTGGTTGGGCGGCCGGGAGGTTCCGGTCGTGGATCTCGTCGCTGCGGTGCTCCGCCGGGTCGTCGAGGAGGCGCGGCGGGTGGCGGGCGGACCGCTCAGCGAGGTGGTACTGACCCATCCGGCCGGGTGGCAGCGAACCCGTCTGGGCCTGTTGGCCGACGCGGCCGAGCGCGCCGGGTTGGGCGCCGTCGGTTTCGTTCCGGAGCCGGTCGCCGCCGCCGCGTACTTCGCGCAGGTGCTCGGAGAGGAGATCCCGCCCGGTCAGTGCCTGGTCGTCTACGACTTCGGGGCCGGCACGTTCGACGTCAGCGTGGTCCGGCCCCGCGGGCAGGACCACGAGGTGGTGGCCTCGGCCGGCCTCCCGGAACTCGGGGGTCTCGATCTGGACGCTCTGGTCGTCGCACACGCGCGGACGCTGACCGGGGACGCCGCCGACCCGTGGGCGCGGCTGGATCGGCCGCAGACGCTCGCCGAGCAGCACGCGCACCACCTGCTGTGGCGAGGGGCGCGGGCGGCGAAGGAGCAGTTGTCCCGCCACTCCACGGCCGACGTGCACGTCCCGCTCGCCGAGTCCGCGGTGCACCTCACCCGCGAGGAGTTCGAGACGGCCGCGCGGCCGCCGCTGGAGCGGACGACGTCGCTGACCCGGCGGGTGCTGGCAGAGGCCGGGTTGCCGCCGGAGGAGATCGGCGGCGTGTTCCTGGTCGGTGGCTCATCCCGGATCCCGCTGGTGGCCACGCTCCTGCACCGGGCGGTGCGAACCCCGCCGACCGCGCTCGATCACCCGGAGCTCGTCGTCGCCGAAGGTTGCCTGTACGCGACCGCTACCAGGCCCATGCTCGCCGCAGCAGCGGTCCCTCCGGCCGAAGCCACAGTCGCTCCGGACGGGGACGCCGCCACCGCCGCGCAGCCGGTCAGCGTGAGCCCGGCTCCGCGGCCGTACTCACTCGAGACTCCGGACCTCCCGGCTCGCCACCCCGCGACCGCGCTGCGCCGGATCCCTCGTCCGGCGTGGCTGACTACCGCGGCCATCCTCGTCCTCGTAGTCGCCTTCTGGATCGTGAACCCGTCGGACGACGGAGGAGTCACCGGCGCGAAGCTCCTCGCCACGCTCGACGGCGACGGCGCCGTGCGGAGCGTCGAGTTCAATTCGGACGGCACGGAGGTCCTCACCGGCGGCGACACCCGAATGCCCGAGCGATGGAACTTGGAGCGCCGCACGGTCATCGACACGTTCCCCCTTCAGTACTCGCTGCCGGTCAGCGAGGTGGCGTACTCCCGCGACGGCACGACGATGGCGTTCGTCGGCGGCCCGCTGCACTACTGGAGCGTCGCGATGCAGCTTCGAACCGGTGGCGACGACCGCCACGAGCAGACCGTCGGGGTCACCGCCGTGGCCTTCAGTCCGATCGATGACCTGATCGCGACCGGCGACAACCACGGTGACGTGCTGTTCTGGGACACCGCACGCAACCTCATGGACGGCGATCGCATGCAGGTGTACGAGGACGGTGACGTGACGGACGTGGCGTTCAGTCCGGACGGGCAGTTCCTCGCCACCGCGGGCAGCGACGGCGGAATTCACCTCTGGGACGTGCTGAATCGCGAGACCGTCGGCGCTGCGCTGCTCGGGCACGAGGGCGTGGTGCTCGGCATGGCGTTCAGCCCGGACGGCAAGACGCTGGTCAGCGGAGGTGCCGACGGCACCGTCCGGCTGTGGGAGGTCGGCGACCGGGAACCGATCGGCGACCCTCTGACCGGCCACGACGGCCAGGTCTTCGAGGTCGCGTTCAACCCGGACGGCCAGACGGTGGCGAGCGCCGGAGCGGACGGTACCGCCCGGCTCTGGGACGTCGTCGAGCAGGAGCAGATCGGCAACGCGCTGACCGGCCACCGATCCGAGGTCTACGACGTCGCGTTCAGCCTGGACGGCGGGCGCCTCGCCACCGCGAGCGAGGACACGACGACCCGGATCTGGGAGTTGGAGCACTAAAAGGTCGCTTCCGACCGGCACCCCCCGCGGCACGCCTGGCGCTCGACGGCACCTTCGGCGGGATGCGCGGCCGCTCCAGACCGACCCGCGGAGCACGAGGTGACCGCCGATTTCGACGAGCGAGTGCAAGCCTCGGGCCGCCGAACTGCGGGGCGACCTGCGACAGACCGCGACCCGGACGCGCGCCTGCGCATCCGGGTCGATCCGGCCGTCGGTCACGAGCGTGCGCCGTCAGGCGGGCAGGCGTCGCGCGATCGCGGGGATGACGATCGCGGCGGCGACCAGGTGGGTGAGCATCAGCAGCATCTTCGTGCTGACAGCGGCGTCCGCCAGCACGTCCGGGACGAATGACAGCGCGGTGAGCGCCAGGGTGGTGCGGACGAAGATGCGGCGCGGGTGCCGGGCAAAGCGTCGCAGTGCGACGGCGAGAACCAAGCCGACCAGCGAGAACAAGGTGGTCATGATGGCGAACCCGGGCACCGGGATGGGCTCGCCGGCGATGTCCAGGCTGATTCCGGCCGCGTGGCCGGCCGCCGCGACGGCGGAGGTGGCGAGGCTGGCTACGGCCGTGGCCGCGATACCCGCGACGACCAGGGAACGGGTCGTGGGCGCAGCGGCGAGTTGTGTGGTGGTGGACATGGCGGGCCTCCGATGCGGTGCGGACCGGTCCTGCGCCGGTCGCTCGTGGTTGTTGAGACTGGGTCCGCCGGGAAAAGTGATCGGTCCGGTCTCGGCCTGGACCGATGAGGTTTTGCGGTGGATGCCGTCTCAACACCGCACGAGGCAATCAGCCCCGGCAGAGGAGGCAGCAGTGGACGACATCGAACCGCAGACCGCGAACGCCAAGGTGCTCTGGCACTTCACCATGTCCCTGGACGGGTTCGTGGCCGGGCCGAACCACGAGATGGACTGGATGATGACCGGGATCTCGCCCCAGCCGGGCCTGATCGACGACTACCTCAGGACCACCGGCGCGGTCCTGGGCGGCCGGCGCGGCTGGGATCACTTCCCGGACCCGAGCGCCGTCTACGGCGGCGCCTGGACGGGACCCATCTTCGTGCTCACCCATCACCCCGAGGACGCCGAGCCCGCCGACGGCGTCACCTTTCTCAACTGTGACGTGGCCGAGGCGGTTCGGATCGCGCTGGCCGCGGCCGGCGGCGGGAACGTCGAGGTGTTGTCGCCGACGATCGGTGGCCAGCTTCTCGAACGTGGGCTGCTCGACGAGATCAACCTGCACATCGCGCCCGTGTTGCTCGGCGACGGCATCAGGCTCCTGGACCTCCCCGGTGGCCGGCCGCACTACCTCCACCGGGTCGGTGCAGGCGACCCCACGGCCGAGCTGAGCGTGCGGTACCGGCCAGTCGAGCGGTAGCCACGAACGCGCCGATCGAGCGTCTTCCTTCGCCTGGGCCGCGGTCCCGGAACTAGTCATCGCGGGTGCGCCGATCCCGGGGGCGGGTTTCGCGACGCTGACTGACGCTGACTCACCTGGTCGCTGCCGCGATCGTCGTCCCCGCGATCGGGCGACGACTGCCCGCCTGAACGGGAGCGGACGCCGGCCCTCGGTGCGCTCGTCCGGGCACCGAGGGTGACCGGCTCCCCGGGACGGGGGTCCGGCTCCAGGCGGTGTACGGGGACCGCTTACTCTCCCGTGGTGGACATCGGCATCAAATCGTTGCTGAACCGGGGCGTGCTGGCTGGTTGGCGGTGGCTCGACCAGATCGGCAAGGTCACACCGGGCACCCGAGCCGCGGCGGGGTTCGGCAGCTTCGGAGCGGACTCCACCATCGGTTTCCCGGCGGCGACCCTGATGAACACCGGGGCGATTCACATCGGGACCGGCGTCCGTATCGGGCGTCAGGCGACGCTGTCGGTGGGCTACTGGCCGGACTACCCCGGTGTACCGGAGCGTGGACTGGTGATCGGCGACCGGTGTGTGATCGGCGATCGCTGCGGTCTGGTCGCGCACGAGTCGATCGAGCTGGGCGACGACGTGTGGTTCGGCCAGGACGTGTTCGTCTGCGACGCCAGCCACGGCTACCAGGACCCGGACCTGCCGATCGGTGAACAGTTCGGCACCCACGATCCGGTGCGCATCGGGTCGGGCTCATGGGTCGGCCACGGCGCGATCATCCTCCCCGGGACCACGATCGGGCGGAACGCGGTGGTGGCGGCCGGCTCCGTGGTCCGCGGTGAGGTCGCCGACCACTGCGTAGTCGGTGGCGCCCCCGCCAAGCTGTTGCGACGCCTCAAGCCGGGCGTCGGTTGGGTCGGTCGCCGCGGCGACGTGCGGCCGGTGCGACGCGGACACTTCGGCGTCGAGGAGACGGGGTCCGAGTCGGCCTGACGTCGCAGCCGACGACGTCAACGAGGTCTCGGTTCCGCGGCTCATCGGCGCCGGGCGCAGGCCAGCGGTCAGGGGAGCGCCGCAGTCCGCCGCAATCGCGTCAGAACTCGAAACGCGGCCGGGCGTCGGTGAGCAGCTGCGCCTTCGGGGTCACCGACCAGACCTCGCCCAGTTCGTGCGCGAGCGCCGCCGTCAGCGCCGCGACGTCGTCGGCCGCCGTCTCGTGGAGCGCCTCGACGACGATCAGCGCCGTGGTCGTCGTGTCCTGGACCGCGGAGTAGCCGCTCTGCCGGTTGGTCCACCGGCGGGCGTGGGAACGCCCGACGGCGTCGACGAACGTCACCTCGCCGGCCTGGGGGTGCTCGGTCTCACCGGAGAAGGTCAGGTACTCCTCGTCGCCGTCGGCGTAGCGGACCTCCAGCCACTGCGCGACCTTGCTGGCGTCGATCGCGGCTACCGGTATGGCGTAGGCGAGCGAGAGCGCATTGCACAGGTCGACCAGCGGGTGGATTCTGGGCAGCGCCCCCTCCTTCCGGAACCGCCGGAGCAGCGACTCGGCGGCGCAGCGATACTGCGTCGGCTTGAGCCCCAGCCGCGCGTAGGTACGCCGCCAGGCCTGGATCTCGGGCAGTTCCGACTCGGGCCTGACAGCGAGCCGGTTCTGCGCGATCGAGCCGTACCTGACGAGTTGCTGCTCCACCGGCGCGTCCGGCGATATCCCGTCGACGAAGACCGCGCCGGCGGCGAGCGCCGGGTAGTCGGTCCAGATGTCCTTGGCGTGTTGGAAGTACATGACCACCGCCCCACTCTGCCCGCCGGACCGCGCGATCGGGCAGGACCATTCCGTGCCCGAATGACCGGTCCAATCCGGGCCTGGGAAGCAACGAACTCTGCGGATGAAGCATTGCTGCGCCGCAGGGCCTATTTGCGGATGCGGCAGATCCAAGGCGATCCATTCACGCCGCCGTCCTGCCTGTCACCGGTGGCTGACGACATTGACCACCTTGCCGTCTGGGTCGCGGACGAAAAAGCGCCGGACGCCCCACTGTTCGTCGGTGATGGAGTGCACGATCTCTGCCCCCGACGCGCGTACCGCCTCGTAGGCGGCGTCGACGTCATCTACCTCGACGCTGAGGTCCGGGTTTACGGCCGCTGCTGCATCCGTGGTGATGAGAATGACCTGGGCAGTGGAATTGGACGGTGAAACCAAGTTGACCACCCAACCCAGATTCATCTCCTCGCGGAAGCCGAGAAGCTGGTAGAAACTGCTGCTCGCGGCCGGGTCGGTGGTTGTGATGTCGGGCACAGCACGGCGAATCGTCATGGCAGAGTCTGGCATGTGAAGCACCGCTCTGACGGGCGTGGCGGAGCGCTGTCACGAGCACACCCTCGCGTCCTTGCGGGACGAGGCTTTGGGACAGGCTCTAGCGAGAGACGTGACCGGCTTCGTAGGCCCAGATCGCGATCTCGACGCGGTTTCGGACGCCGAGCTTGCGGTGGATGTTCGCGACGTGACCTTTCACGGTTCCTACCGAGAGGCGCAGGTCGTCGGCGATCTCGGCGTTCGAGTGGCCGCTCGCCACCAGCCGGACGACGTCGATCTCCCGGCCGGTGAGTGGGGCCCGCGGCGGACGACCAGGGCCCTTTCCGGGCGAGGTGAGGTGGGCGAGTAGCCGGGCGGTGACCTGCGGGCTGATCAAGGTGTCGCCGGCCACCGCCGCCCGGATCGCCTCGACCATCAGCGTCGGCCCGGACCGCTTGAGCAGGAAGCCGGAGGCTCCGTGCCGCAGGGCGGCGTGGACGTAATCGTCCAGGTCGAAGGTCGTGATCACCACCACCCGGATGGGGCGGTCGACGTCCGGTCCGGCGAGCGCGCGCGTCAACTCGATCCCGTTCAGATGTGGCATCCGAACGTCGGCCAGGACGACGTCGGGCCGCAGATGGCGTGCCAGTTCGAGCGCCGCGGCCCCGTCGGGGGCTTCACCGACGACGGTCATGTCCGGCTGCGCGTCGATGATGAGCCGGAAGGCCGCGCGGACCGCGAACTGGTCGTCGGCGAGCAAGACCCGGATGGCCATCAGCTGCGCCACCCGGACGGCAACGGAAGCGTCGCCGTCACCCGCCACCCGTCGGCGTCGGGCCCGGCCTCGAGTTCGCCCCCGAACTCCTCGACGGCTGCCGACAGATTGGGCAAACCTCGGCCGCCGCGCGCTGCGGTCGGCGGGGGCGGTTCCCTCGGTAGGTCGTTGCGGACCAGCACGGTCAGCCGGTTGCCGCTCCGACGAAGCTCCACGACCGCCAGCGAGGCGGTCGGGGCGTGTCGGCGGACGTTCGTCAACGACTCCGACACCACTCGATAGGCGAGGGCGCCGACGGCGTCGGGGACAATCCCGTCCAGGCCGGCAGCGACGGAAAGGTGCGCGCGAACCGTTCCGGCGGCGTCGAAGCGGGCCACCAGCGCGGGAAGGTCGCCGAGCGCGGGCGAGTCGGCGCGCTCCAGCAGGTGCACCGTGCGATCCATCGCGGCGAGGGCGCGTTGCCCGGCCTCGTCGATGCGACGGAACAACACCGCCGCCTGCGCCGGATCGCGGTCGCCCACGACCGATCCGGCCTGCGCGCTGGCGACCATCTCGCTGATGTCGTGGGCCACGTAGTCGTGCAGGTCCCTCGCCACCTGACGACGTTGTGCGTCGGCCGCCCGCGCCGCGGCGTCGGCTCTCCGCTGGTCCTGACGCCGGAGGTGGACACCGATCAGCGCGGGCACCACCGCGATCATCGTCCAGAGCGCGCAGGCACCCACCCCACTCAGCCACGTCGCGGGAGTGATCAGCCGGAGGACTTGGACGCCGTTCGCGAGTACGGCGCCGGCCCCGCTGACCGCCGCCTGCCCCACCGGCGCTCGTCGGACGACCACGACGGCGAGTACGGCGAAGGCCAGGTACTCCACCATCGCCGGGAGCAGCGCGGCGTCCCAGCGTGCGGCCGTGCCTGCGTCGGGCCGCGGATAGATCGCGGTCACTGCGATCGAGAGCATCGCAGCGGGCAGCACCGCCGCGTACGTACGGCGAATCAGGGCCACGGCGATCCACGCGGCCACCGCCGACAGCACTCCGATCCAGATCGCCACGGGTCCGAAGCCTAGGACGTGTGCCGCCGTCCTGCCCCCGCCGAAAGGCAGAGCGGCTCGGGCACCACCACGTCGGAACAGATCCTTCGACAGGCGCGCCCCGCGGCCTCCTCCGCCGACGCTCGAAGCTGCCTCTTCGAAGGGTGTGCCGATGATGATTACCGACCGGACGACTCTCCCGCCCCTGTCGGCCGCGGCCTGGTCGCTCTGCTACGGAGCGTTCGGCCTGTGGTGGGCCGCCGGTGGTGCCGGCTTTCCCTACGGGCCCTCCGACCGAGCCGCCCGGATGGGCGCCGTACTCGTCGGCGTCCCAGCGCGTTTCACCGGCGTCGTCGTCGCGTTCCTCGGGCTGACCGGAGCGCTCGTCGGCTTCGCGCTGGCAGCTCGGTACCGCCACACCGGCCACGGCGGTACGGCGCTCCGCGCGCTCGCCGCCTGCCTCGGCGGTGTGCTGCTTCTCGTCGTCCCGGACGGACGTCTCCTGCTGGCGCTGGGCGAACTGATGGTGCTGCACCCCGAGCGAGTAGAAGCAGCGGCGGCACATCAAGCCTTCTGCGCGGCCGGGGGCGCCTTGCTGCTCTGGGCGGCCAGGCCCTCGGGAGGCCGCCGCCACCGTGTTCTCGGCCCGGTGTCCGCGCGGCGGGAACGCCGGTTCTGCTACCTCGCGGCCGCGCTACCCCTTCTCTACGCGGGCCCACGACTGCTCTGGGCGCTCGGTTGGACGGTCGGTCTCGACGCCGCGACCACCGAGATGGTGACCAGCCCGACCGGACGAACCCGCGAACTGGTGTTCGCCGGTGCGGCGGCGGCCGGTGGCCTGTTGACGCTGGGACTGACCCAGCGCTGGGGCACGCGGATTCCCGGTGCGGTGCCCTGGCTCGGCGGACGCCGGGTGCCCATCCCGCTGGCCACCGTCCCCGCAGGCGTGGTCGCGCTGGCGTTGATCGGGGCCGGAGCGACGATGTGGCGAGCGCTCGCCGGTGCCCTTCTCGGATCGTCCCCGAGCGAGGACGCGCTGAGCGCCGCGAACTGGGGCGCCTGGCTGGGCAACCTCGCGTGGCTGCCGTGGGGCATTGCGCTGGCGGTAGCCGTCAGGCACTACCGACGACGCCGGATCACCGATCGCAGAGAAGGCGGGTCGGGTCAGCCCGTGAGCACCCCGGAGGTGTCGACCGCGGTGCTGGCCAGCAGCTTCAACGCGTCCTCCGATCGCACGTCGCGTGGGGTGTAGATCTCGAGGCGGTGGTCCGGGCTGTCGGGTTGGAGCCAGACCTGGTAGTCGACGTCGAGTACCCCGATCGTCGGGTGCTGCAGGTTCATCGTGCCGGTGGTGCAGTCGGCGACGTCGCCGGTGGCCCACAGAGCGGCGAACTCATCGCTGTGCATGGTCAGCTCGCCGATCAGCTCCGCGAGGCGGGCGTCGTCCGGGTAACGACCGGACGTCAGCCGCAGGTACGCCACCTGGATCCGGGCGAGCTCGTCCCAGTTGCGGTGCAGGTCGCGGTGGAGCGGGTCGAGGAAGAACATCCGGGGGATCGACGGGCGGGTGGCGGGATCGGTCGGTGCCTCGAGGTCCAGGTGCTCGGCGAAGAGGAGGTGGCCCGTTCGGTTCCAGGCCAGTACGTCGCCGCGGCGGCCGAGCACGAGCGCCGGGATGTTCTCGCCCAGCGACGTCAGGAGGGTGAGGACTCGGGGGTCGGGCTGTTCGGACCGTGGCCTGGTCAGACGGGGTGCCGTGGGGCGGCGGGCCAGGTTGTGCAGATGAGCCGTCTCGGTCGCGTCCAGGCCCAGCACCCGCGCGAGGGCATCCAGGACGTGGGCCGATGCGGTGCCCGCTTGGTCCTGTTCCAGGCGCGTGTAGTAGCCGGCGCTGACTCCGGCCAGCTGAGCCAGCTCCTCCCGCCGCAGGCCCGGCACGCGCCGGGTCGCACCGTAGGTACGCAGGCCGACGTCCGCCGGGGTGATGCGGTCGCGTCGGGATTTGAGGAACACGCCGAGGCTCTCGGTCCGCATGCGTTCGATCGTAGGCAGACACCGGGCCCGCCTGCCTGCACCTGGCGGGGGTACCCACGGGAGGTGTCTGGCTGCCTGTCCGTCCCGGCCGCACGGTCGGAGCATGAACGAGACGCACGCTCCCTCCACCACCGCGCACCACCCGCCCGCGAGCCGGCCGGCTCCGGCGCGGGCGGATCGGCGGGCCTGGTTCGGCCTGCTCATCGTGCTCGGCCCGGTGTTGCTCGTGGCGATGGACGGTTCGGTTCTGTACCTGGCGATGCCGCGGGTGACCTCGACGTTGAACCCGAGCGCGGATCAGGCCCTCTGGATCCTGGACGTGTACGGGTTCGTGGTCGGCTCGCTGCTGATCGCGTTCGGGAACCTCGGCGACCGCTACGGGCGTCTGCGCCTGCTGCTGATCGGCGTGGTCGTCTTCGGCATCGGCTCGGCCGGTGCGGCGTTCGCGCCGAGCCCGGAGGCTCTGATCGGGTTCCGGGCTCTCATGGGTCTCGGCGGGGCCACCCTGCTGCCCTCCGGGCTGGCGGTGCTCAGCGAGCTCTTCCCCGACGCCAGGCAGCGGGCGCAGGCGATCGGGATCTTCGCGGCGACGTTCGCGGCCGGCTTCGCCGTGGCGCCGATCGTCGGCGGCCTGCTGCTCAGCCAGTTCTGGTGGGGCTCGGTGTTCCTGATCAACCTGCCGGTGGTGGCCGCCGTCCTCGTCTTCGCCCCGGTCGTCCTGCGCGAGGTGCGCACCACCCGCGCCGGGACCGTCGACGTGCTCAGCGTGGTCCTGTCCGCCGGCGGTCTGCTGCTGGCTGTCTACGCGCTCAAGGACGCCGCAGCGCACGGTCTGTCGGTGGCTTCGCTGGCCGCCGGTCTCGCCGGCGTCGTCGTGCTCTGGTGGTTCGTGCGTCGCCAGCACACCTTGGAGCACCCGCTGGTCGACTTCTCCCTGTTCCGCGAGCGAGTATTCGCGGTGGCGATCGTCACCGGCGCGCTCTCCCTGGTCGCGTGGGCCGCCGCCGCGTATCTCACCGGCATCTACCTGCAGTCCGTTCTCGACCTACCGGTACTGACTGCTGCCCTGCTGGCCCTCCCCGGGGCTGCGGTGCTCACCGCCTCCTGCGTCGTCACACCCGCGGTGGTCCAGCGGATCGGCAAGCGTGCCGCCCTGGTCACCTGCCACTTCGCGATGGCGGCCGGCCTCTCCCTGCTGCTGTTCACCCGGGTCACCGGGGGAGTCGGCTGGTTCATCGCCTCCACGGTGGTCGCCGGCGTCGGATACGGGCTCTCGTTCAGCCTGGTCGCCGAGACCGCCGTGGCCGCGGTACCGCCGAGCCGGGCGGGCTCGGCCGCCGCGCTCGCCGAGACCTCCAACGAGATCGGCAACGCTCTCGGCATCGCTCTGCTCGGTTCGCTGGCAGCCGTCGTCTTCCGCCTCCTCGGCCCCGAGGTCGCCGCGACCCTGGACGCGACGCTGCACACCCCCGCGGTCAGTGGCGCCGCGGCGGAGCAGGCCCGTGAGGCGTTCCTGACGGGGATGCACGTCGCGGTCGCCGCCGCCGCTCTCGCCTGCGCGGTGCTGGGAGGACTCGCCGCACGGTGGATCCCCGCGCAGCGCCCGTGATCCAGCGTCGGCGCTTCGGAGCGGCGACATCCGGCCTGCGCCGGGGCTGCCGCGCGTAGCGTGGCGGGGAGTGGCCGGCGCAATGCCGAGAGTGGGGAGGCCGCGTCATGACCGCCGAGTTCGGTCAGAACGGCGAAGCCATGTTCGACGCGTTGCTGCACGCGTCCCACCAGTGCCATCCGGAGGACCTGCCGACGCTGGTGGCGAGGCACGCCGCTCCGGTGGGCCTGTACGAGCCGGTCATCTACCTGGTCGACCTGCAGCAGGACGCGCTGGTGTGGCTCCGGCCCCGTGGTGTGGCCGGCGAGCCGCCCGCGGTGCAGCTCCCGGTCGACAGCGGTCCGGGCGGATCGGCCTTCACCGAGCTGGAGGTCCGCGCCGAGGAGCAGGACGGCTCGCGGCTGTGGGTGACGTTGCTGGACGGCACCGAGCGTCTCGGGGTGATGCGGCTGACCGTGGCGTCCGCCGACGACGTGACCGTACGCCGGGCCCGGCGGCTGGCGTCGCTGGTCGCGCTGATGCTGGTCTCGAAGCGCGCGCACAGCGACGCCTACCACCGTGTCGCGCGACTACGGGAGATGTCCGTGTCGGCGGAGGTGCAGTGGAGCCTGCTACCGCCGAACACGTTCGCCACCGACGCCGTGGTGGTCGCCGGCATGCTCGAACCGGCCTACGAAGTCGGCGGTGACCTGTTCGACTGGGCCTTCGACGGGCCGATCCTGCACACGGCCCTCTTCGACGCGGTCGGGCACGACGTGTCTTCCGCGGTGCTGTCCGCCCTGACCTCCGGCGCCTACCGCAACGCGCGCCGACGGGGCCTGGACCTCCCGGCGACCGTGGCCGCGGTCGACGAGGTCCTCCACGAACAGTTCGCCGCGCGACGCCTGACCACCGGCGTGCTCGCCAGGCTGAACACCGACACCGGCTGGCTGGAGTGGGTGCTGGCCGGGCATCCGCCGCCGGTCCTCATCCGCGGCCACGCGCTGCAGCAGCTGCTCGAGTGCCACCCGTGCCTGCCAATGGGCGTCGGCGTGAGCCGCGCGGTCACGGTCGGTCTGGCGCAGCTGGAGCCCGGGGACCGGATCCTCTTCTACACCGACGGGATCACCGAGGCCCGCGACCCGCAGGGCCGGTTCTTCGGACTCGAGCGCCTCGTCGACTTCCTCGTCACCCACGACAAGAACGGCCACGCCGCCCCGGAGACGCTGCGACGCCTCGTCCACGCGCTGCTGGACCACCACAACGATCGTCTCGCCGACGACGCCGGACTCCTGCTCGTCGAGTGGCGTCACGACCCCCGCCTGGCGCAGCCCTGACGAAGCAGGTCGGACCGTCGATCCACGAGTCTCCACATCGGTCGATCAGGATGGCGACCGTCAGTACGATGAGCGGGCCATGGCCGGCCGACTCGAGGAGTGGTAGGTGCCCGACAAGATCGACACGACGACCGCGCACCCGGCCCGCCGCTACGACTACTGGTTGGGCGGGAAGGACCACTTCGCCGTCGACCGAGCCTCCGGCGACGCGATCGCGGAGGCGTTCCCGGCGATCCGTACCTGGGCGATCGAGAACCGGGGCTTCATGCGTCGCGCCGCGGCCTACCTCGCGCGCGAGGCGGGGATCCGGCAGTTCCTCGACATCGGCACCGGCATCCCCACGTCGCCGAACCTGCACGAGGTCGTGCAGGAGATCGCCCCGGAGTCCCGGGTCGCGTACATCGACAACGACCCGCTCGTGCTGGTGCACGCCCGTGCGCTGATGAGCAGCGCCACGCCGCGGGGCGCGGTCGCGTACCTCGAAGCCGACCTGCACGACCCCGACGCGATCCTCGGCTCCGACGAGGTCAAGGACGTCCTCGACCTGAGCCGACCGGTGGCCCTGAGCCTCGTCGCGGTCCTGCACTTCTTCCACGACAACGAGGTCGACGATCCGTACCGGATCGTGCGGACGCTGGTCGACGCGCTGCCCTCCGGTTCGTACCTGGCGATCAGCCACGCCAGCTGGGACTACCTGCCGCCGGCCGTGGCCGAGCGGCTCCAGCACGCGCAGCGCGGCGAGGTCCAGCCGCGGAGCAAGGCCGAGTTCGAGCAGTTCTTCACCGGCCTGGAGCTCGTGGAGCCGGGGATCAGCCTGGTGTCGGAGTGGAGGGACGACCGCAGCGAGCAGCCGGACCCCTCCGACGTGTCGTGCTACGGCGCGGTGGCTCGGATCCCGTAGGAGCAGCCGGGCTCAGGCGAGGGAGAAGGCCTCCCGCGGCGGCACTCCTTCCTCCAGCGCCTTCTCGACGTCCTGCCCGGGCGGCATGCGTCGGATCCAGAACCACCCGAGGGCGGTGGTGAACGCTACGCACACGGTGAGGAACGCGAACAGATACGACGGGCCGACCTCGATGAGCAGCGGCGTGCCCAGCGCGACGAGAGCGGCCAGGACCCGGGTGAAGAACGTGGTCACGCCTTGGGCGCTGGCGCGCAGCAGCGTGGGGAACAGCTCTTGGGACCAGATCTTCCACATCGGCTCGCCCGCGAACGCCCCACCGACCCCGCTCAGCGCCTGCCACGCCACCAACGTCACCAGCGACGGACCGAACACGAGCGGCAGCAGCTGCGCGACGACGTAGAGGACCCCGCCCACGAGGAAGAACGTCATCCGGTTCGGTGACTCGATGATGCGCATGAACCCCAGCGCGGACAGGAACGAGATCCCGAGCACGATCAGCCCGAGAGTCCCCGCCGTGCTCACCGACACCCCGGCGACGTCGGTGTAGAGCAGCGTCGCGAATTGCCCGCCGGTGTTCGCGGAGAGGTTCACGATTCCGTAGAACAGGGCGAGCGCGACCAGCGGGAGGACGAACGGTCGGCGCACCAGCTCGTTGCCGGCGTCCAGCTGGTGACCCTCGGCGTCCTGCGGTGGCGCGGAGCGGGCCCGTTCCCGCTCGGCGGCCCACTCCTTCGACTCCGGCATCCGGGACCGCAGGACGAGGACAACGAGGGCGAGTACCAGCAGGTGCAGCCACATGATCCGGGCACCGATCGTGCCGAGGTTCCCGACCAGGGCCTGCAGGGCGAGCACCGTGCCGATCGCCGTCATCCACAGCACGTGGGAGAACGCGATCAACCGCCCCTTCGCCCCGGGCGGGGCCTCTTCGGCGATCATCGCCAGCGACACCGGAAGATCAGCGCCGATGCTGAACCCGACGAGCACGGTGCCGACGTAGAGCATTAGCACGTTCTGCGCAGCGCCCATCGTGGCGACGCCCACCGCGAGGCCGACCATCGTGACCGTGAAGACGCGTCGGCGGCCGAACCGGTCACCCAGGCGGCCACCGACCAGCGCGCCGACCGCGAACAGGAGAGTGAGCAGCGCGGACAGCACGCCGAGCGTGCCCGCGCCGAACCCGAAGTCGTCCCGGTAGATCACGAACGTCGCGCCGCTGGTGACGATGACGCCCGCGTCGAGGTAGGACGCCATCCCGGCGAGCACCGCGACTTTCCAGGCCTGCCGGGGGATCTGGACCTTGGTTCCCGAGGCGCTCATGGCGGCTCCTTCGACGCTGAGCAGCAGACATCGCTCGGAACATCGTCCGGTGAGCGCTGTGCTGCGGCCTAGCCCGGAGTCAACCCGCGACTAGCACAGGATTCACGGCGGCACTGCTCTGAGCTGTCGGGCGGTGTGGGCGAAGCGGGCGCGGTAGGTCGTGGCGCTCAGGCCGAAGTGGGTGCGGAACCGTCGGGCGAAGTAGTTCGGGTCGGGCCAGCCGACGGCGTCACCGATCTCGCCGACGGTCTCGTCGCTGTGCAGCAGCATCTCGGCCGCGGTCTCGACGCGGCGCCGTGCGAGGTAGGCCATCGGAGGCAGTCCGGTGGACGCCTTGAAGCGCCGCAGCAGGTAGCTGGAGGAGACGTGCAGCTCGGCCGCTAGCTCGGTGAGGGTCCACGGGTGCTGGAGCCGGGACTCCAGGGTCTGGATCGCCTGCGCGACGACCGGATGCGTGGGTCCGCTCGGCTCCGCCGCGTGATCCCGGTCGGCGGCCACGGCGCGGGCGACGTGGCCCAGGACGAGGGTCAGCTCGGCGATGACGTCTCCGCGGTGCAGTCCGAGCGGTTTGAACCGCAGCCGGTCGAGCGCCTCCAAGTGGGCTTCGCAGTCGCGTAACTGCTCCGCGCCCAGGTGGGTCGTGAGCAGCCCGCGTCGTCCCTTCGACAGTGGCGCCGTCCAGAGCAGGTAGCCGAGCAAGGGATCCTCGTGGCTCCACGCCAGCTCTCGGTAGAGCAGTTCGGGGCTGAACCCGCAGTTGTACAGCTCGAGATGCGCGCAGTCGTAGCCGTGCCAGACGCCGGGTCGCAGGAAGAACACGTCTCCGACCTGGATGTCGTGGCGACCGCCGAGGGACAGGTGCGTGCCGCCGCCACCGGTGACGACGGCGATCTCGACGAAGCCGTGGGTGTGCACCTCCATCCGCGCCACGTGCACATGCCGACCCGCGGCGGCGAGCACACCCTCGGTGAAGTGAGCGTGCCCTTCGCGCAGCGTGATGGACAGCTCCGGCATGTGGCGCAGGTTACCGCTCGTGGCCGGCCGCGCGGCCGACCACCGCGCGCTCACGCAGGGGCACCGTTTTACTTTCTAAGATTTCAATCTATGTAAGGATACCGAGGATTCGGTGCCGGAGGGCTCCACCACAGTCAGAGAGGACGCGTGGACCATGGGGAGACGGGCAGTAGTCGCGCTGGGGACGGCGTGCGTCCTGGCGCTCGCGGTAGCGGCGTGCGGCGAGGACAGTGCGGGGGGAGCGGACGAGATCAAACTCGGCGTGCTGGCTCCGTTGAGCGGACCGTCGAGTTCTGCTTTTGCGGCCTACCCCGACGGGGTGGAGGCGCGGCTGGCTGCGTACAAGGAGGACGGCGGTAAGTGCGCCGACAAGACGTTCACGCTCGTCGAGGGTGACGACCAGTCGACCCCGCAGGGCGCGGTGACCGCCGCGCAGAAGCTCGTCCAGCGGGACCGGGTCTACGCGGTCCTCGAGGGCAGCCCGGCCTTCTACGGCGCGGCGCCGTTCATGACCACGACCGGCAAGAAGATACCGGTCTTCGGCGCCGGCTTCGACGGAGCGAAGCAGTGGAAGGACACCACGAACAACCTGCTCCCGGCCAGCATCGTCCCGGAGTACGAGAAGACGTTCACCACCCACGGCGAGTACTTCAAGAGCCAGGGCGGTACCAAGATCGCCGGTGTCTCGTACGACAACCCGGCCGGGCGCGGCGGCATGGAGTACAGCCTTCGGTCGGCGGTAGCGGCCGGGCTCCAACGTGGCTACGTCAACACGACGGTTCCGGTGGGCAGCACCGACGTCGGCGCGATCGTGCTCGGCATCATCGAGTCGCGCTCCGACGTCGTCACGCTGACGCTCAACCCGGACACCTCCTTCGCCGTGGTCGCGGGCCTCCGGCAGGCCGGTTACCAGCCGAAGGCGATCCTGACGGCGACCGGCTACGGCGCGGACCTCCTCGAGTCGGCGCCGGCGGTCCAGGCCGGTCAGGGCGTCTCGTTCTCCACCGGCTGGGCACCGGTGGAGCTGAAGACCCCGGGCGCGTTACGTCTGTCGAAGGCGCTCAAGGACCACGCCGGTTCCGAGTCGGGCATCCCGAGCTTCGCCCAGTCCCTCGGGTGGCTCACCGCGGACCTTCTGCTGCACGGCTTGGACCTCGCCGGGTGCGACGCCACGCAGGAGAAGCTGCTCTCCACCGTGCGGAACGACAAGACGTGGACGGCGGGCGGGTTGTTCGCGCTGCCGCGAGACTTCACGACGACCTCGGCGGACAAGCTCTGCCTGTACTTCCTGAAGCTCACCGGGAAAGCCTTCGTCCCGGACCAGAAGGCCTCACCGCTGTGCGGGTCGGTCGTCCGCAGCTGATCGGTACGACGCCGACCGTCGACGCGTCCCGAGGACGCATCGACGGCCGGCGGTCGATCAGCGGATCCACGGCGTGACGAAGCCGCCGCACCGGAGTCGGAATGCGGCCCCCGACGGGCTGTACGCGTCGATCGCGAAGTACCCCGCCTCGTCCACCTCGGCCCGGACCGGCTCGGCACCGACCGTCTCCACCACGACGTGGGTCGGCCGACCGGCCTCGACCACCACGTACCCACGGAGCGCGTCCGGATCGGACTCCACGTCCACCTCCACCGTCAAACCGGGCGCTTCGAACGCGAGGCTGCGCCGCGCGCCCCGCCCGGACCGGATCAGCGGCACCGAGCCGGCCGCCGCCGAGTCGGAGGTGAGCGTGGCGAGACCCGCGGCGAAATCCCGCCAGGCGAACAGGCTCCGACCTGCCGCCGCCACCGACGGCGGGACGCTCGCCTCCTCAGCCAGCGCTCGGCCGAGTTCGGTCAGCAACTCGTCGTCGGTCCACTCGGTCGACATCCCGGCTCCTCACGCCCCGCCGGTGGGCGCAGCCAGCAGCGCCGCCAGCTCCGGCGCCCGGCGCAGGTCGTCCAGACAGCGGGCCCGGATCGGCCCGATGCTGCCGATCGCGAGACCTAGCTCCGCACTGATCTGGACGTACGACGGCCGAGGCTCGGTGAGCAACAGTCCGAGCAGCCGCCGGCAGCGCTCGCCCAGCTGTCGGAACGCCGCCCGCATCGCCGCCCGTCGCTCGGCGCGCAGTAGTTCGTCATCCAGGTCGTCGAGGTCAGCGCCTGGCTCCACGAGGAGGGGCGCTTCGCGCCGGGCCCGGCCCGACGACACCCGCGCGTGCTGCAGGCACTCGCGGCGTGTCGTCGTGATCAGCCAGCCGGGCAGAGCGGCCGGGGCGGCGAGGCCCGGGAGATGCTCCAGCAGCCGCAACCAGACCACCTGGACGACGTCGTCGGTGTCGGTGGTGGACAGGCCAAAGCCCCGGCAGACCGCCCAGAGCAACGATGCGTACCGGTCGACGATCGCGTTCCACGCGCGCTCATCGCCCGCGAGCGCCGCCTCGACCAACGCCTGCACCGGATGCTCGGTCGGCATCAGACCTCCAGCACGAACGGACGGATGTCCGGCCCTGCTTCCTCGAGCAGCCGGTCCCGCGCGGCGAACGCGTCGATCCGCTCGGTCACGATCAGCCGGGCGATCGCCCCGGTGACGTTCGCGGCGGCGAACGAGCTCCCGGACCACCGCGCGTAGCCGGAGCGGAACGCCGTCGGTGCGGTGTCGGCGGAGAGTGCGACCGCCGGAGGGAACGGGCCGACGACGTCGACGCCGGGGGCGAGCAGGTCCAGCCAGGGCGCCCGCGGAGTGGTCGGCGCGATCTCACCGTCGGTCCCGGCGGCACCGACTGCGGTCACGTCGCCGAACGCAGCCGGGTACACGGCGGCGGGCATCGTGCTCTCGCCGTGGTTGCCGGCCGCCGCGACCAGGACCACCGAACCACTCAGCCGATCCAGCGCTCGACGCAGAGCCAGCGGCGGCGACCCGTCGGTCAGACAACCGAACGACATGTTGAGCACCGAGACGTCGTCGCGGAGGAACGCCAACAGTCGGTTCGCGACCTCCCACGAGGTATTGGCGCCGTCGGGGTGGGGGACGAGGACGGTGCGGCAGACCAGCCGGGCGCTCGGTTCGCGGCGCAGGATCGTGCCGGCGACGATCGTTGCGTGCCCGGGTGCCTTCGTCAGGAACGGCCCCGGACCGATCAGCGGCTGACCGAGATACCGGCCGGCGAGGTCGGGATGGTCGTAGACCCGCGCGTCCGCGACGCCGATCCGCGGTCCGTCCGGGTAACCGGCGCCGACCAGCCGGACGACGGCGGGGGCCGCCTCCTCGGCGGGATCGCCGACCGCGATCTTGACGTGCGGGTTGAGCTCTACGGCACCGATGTCATGGTCCCGGTCGATCACCGGGTTCCACCCGCCGTACGCCGATCGAGCGAGCCCGCGGAGCACGGCGATCAGCACGTCCACGTCCTCCTCCGGCGGCTCCCTGGGAACCAGGGGAGCGGTCGCCGGATCGGTGCGCAGCGACGCGACCGCCTTCTCGACCCCGGTCAGCGACCATCGGACGAGCCCGAGGCCCGACCCGGTGTCGTCCGTCCCGACGACGAGATGGTCGGCAAGAGGAGGGGTGTCCGCGATGAGACGCGCGACGGTGCGCGCGTCACGAAGGTCCACCAGCAACTCGGCCTGATTCATGCTGCCCCCAGGGTTACGCTCGGACGGCTGTATGGCCTACAGAGGAACGTCGTGGCAGCGTGATACAGCGCGTCCCGAGCCGCCCCACCGTTCACCTTGGACCTCGCCGATGCGCTCCACATCATTCGACCAGGCAGTCGACGCCCTGCGTCTGGCCGAAGCGGATCCTGGTCGTTCGGTCGTCGCCGCGACGGCCGTGGCCCGGCGGGCCCGCCGCCAGGGCGAGCACGCCGCCGCGTCGGGGGCCGAGCGCGAGTACGGCATCGCCGCGCTGCACCTGCGGAACACCGACGTCGCGACGCGCCACCTGCGTGCGGCCGTGGTCCTGGGACGCCGGGCCGGAGAGGTCTCGCTGGTGACGGAGGCTCGGCTCCGGCTGGCGGCCGTCCTCAACCTGCGCGGGCGCGTCCGCACGGCGCTCCGGGAGATCGAAGCCGCCGCGGCCGAGGCGACCGGGACCGACCGCGCCCGGGCGCTGGCCCAGCACGGTGCGATCCTGCTCGAGCTCGGCCGGCTCGACGACGCGCGGGGGAGCCTCGATGTCGCGGTGCCCGCGCTGCGTGCCGCCGGTGACCGCATGTGGCTCAAGCGTGCGCTCGCCAACCGCGGCCTGATCAACGGACGCCGCTTCCGGTTCGACGCGGCGGAGGCCGACCTCACCGAGTCGCTGCGGATCAACCGCGCGCTGGGCGTCGACCTGTCGGTCGCCTTCCTCCTGCAGAACCTCGGCTGGGTCGACACCCTCCGCGGGGACGTCCCGCGCGCGCTGCACCGGCTCGACGACGCCGAAGCCCAGCTGCGCAAGCTCGGCGCGCAAGTCGGCCTGCTGCTGGAGGATCGTGCGCTGCTCCTGCTCTCCGCGGGGATGACCGGGGAGGCCAGAGCAACGTCGCAAGCATCGGTCGCTGCGCTGGAGCGTGAGCGCCAGCACGTGGCGCTCCCGCGCGTCCGCGTCCTGCTCGCGCAGGCCGCACTCGCCGAGAGCAGCCCGGACGAAGCCCTGGCCCAGGCCCGGAGGGCGCTCGCGGAATCGGTACGTCAGCGCCGCCCGGAGTGGGCGTCGTTCGCCCGCTACGTCGTCGCCGCCGCACGAGCGGCCGACGCCGGCGAACGCACCCGAATCTCGGTCGCTGCGCTGCAGCGCACGGCCGTCGCCCTGGACGCCGCCGGGTGGCCGGACGTCGCGGTGCACGCGTGGCTCCTCACCGCGGAGTTGGCGTTCGAACGCGGACGCACCGACCGAGGCGTCGCAGCGCTGCGCACCGCGAGCCGGGCCAGGCAGCGGCGTCCGGCCGCCACCCGGACGCTGGGCTGGTACGCCGAGGCCCAGTTGCGGCTACGTCAGGGGCGCCGGCCGGCCGCGCTGCGGGCAGCCCGCGCCGGCCTGCGCGTGCTCGACGAGCACCGGGCCCGCCTCGGGGCAGCGGACCTCCGCGCCCACAGCGCCGCTCAGCGCGGGGCCCTCGCCGGGCTCGGTCTGCGGCTGGCCATCGGCGGTGGCCGTGCGTCCGACGTGTTCGCGTGGGCCGAGCGGGGACGCGCCAGCCATCTCCTCCTGCCCCCGCTCCGTCCGCTCGACGAGGGCGACGACGCAGTCGACCTTGCCGCGCTCCGTGCGGCCGTGGCCGACGTCGATCGGCTCCGGAACGAGGGCGTCGACCCGGCTCCGGCGCTGCGCCGCCAAGAAGCGCTCGAACGCCGGATCCGGGATCGGGCCCGCCGCCGGCCGGGCAGCACGTCCGCCGAGCCGCTGCCGCCGGTGCGCGACGCCACGCTGCGCGCTGCGCTCGCCGGATCGACGCTGGTCGAGTACATCGTGTCGGACGGTGCCCTGGGCGCGGTGGTCGTCGCGCCCGCTCGGACGACGTGGCACGCGCTGGGCCCGGTCGCACCGATCCGCGGGCTCGTCGATCGGCTGCCGTTCGCGGTGCATCGGTTGGCCTCCGGCCGGGCCACGGTGCTGCCGTTGCTGCGGGACGCGGCATCCAGGCTGGACCGGCTGCTGCTGGTACCGCTCGCCGCTCACCTCGGGGACGGCCCGGTCGTGGTCGTACCGACCGGACCGCTGCACTCGTTGCCCTGGTCGTTGCTGCCTTCCTGCGCCGGCCGACCGGTCACGGTGGCGCCCTCCGCGACGCTGTGGCACGCGGCCTCGGCTCCTGTCCGTTCGTCCGCCGCGCCCTCCGACGCCGTCGTCGTCGCCGGGCCCGGCCTGCCCGGGGCGGAGGACGAAGTGGACGCGGTGGCGGCGATCCACCGCACCACGCCCCTGTCCGGTCCCGACGCCCAGGTCGAGACGACGCTCCGGCGGCTGGCCGGCGCCGACGTCGCCCACCTCGCGGCTCACGGCACCATCCACCGGGAGCACCCCCTGTTCTCCTCGGTTCTGCTCGCCGACGGCCCGCTCACCTGCTACGACCTCGAACGGGTGCGCCCGCTGCCCCGTCTGGTCGTGCTCGCCGGCTGTGAGACCGGCCGCCACGGCGTCCCAGCCGGTGACGAGCTGATCGGACTGGCGGCGACGCTGCTGGCACGCGGCACCGTCCAGGTCGTCGCCTCCGTCCTGCCGATCCCCGACGCGGCAACGGCGCCGCTGATGACGTTGTTCCACGAGCGGCTGGCGGCCGGTGCGTCGTCGGCCGTTGCGTTGGCCGAAGCCCAGACCGCAGTCGCGGGCGAGGGCGGACCCGCTCTGGCAGCTGCTGCCGGTTTCGTCTGCATCGGTGGCGAGTTCCGACTGCGGTCGGCGACCGCAGTCCACTGAAAACCGGCATCTGTCTGTATCAGGGGTCCGTCGGCTTCCTCTGGGTCGCGTAACCGGTGAGCGCAGCGCGCACCGGAGCGCAGAGGGGGTGGCCATGCACGTACGCCTGCTGGGGCCGGTCGGGATCGAGACCGCGCAGGCCAGGTTGGTCGTCGGTGGACCGAGAGCCCAGGCGGTGGTCGCCGTCCTGGCGGTGCGGGCCGGCGAGGTGGTGACCGCGGACTGGCTGATCGACCAGATCTGGGGCGCACAGCCACCGCGGTCGGCCCGCGGTTCGCTCCAGGCTTACGTGTCGCGACTCCGAGCGGCCGGCGGCTCATCCACCAAGGTGCTGTTGCCTCCGCATCCGCGCGGCTACCGTCTCGACCCGGCGACGGCCAGGATCGACGCCGGTGACTTCGAACGGCACGCGGCGGCGGCGCTCGTCGCCGCCCGCGCCGGCCGGTGGTGGGAAGCGCTCCGGGCCGCGCAGGACGCCCAGCGCCTGTGGCGGGGGGAGCCGTTCACCGGGATCGACGCCCCGCTCCTGGCGGTCGAGCGGCACCGGCTGGACGAGATCCGCCGGAACAACCGGCTGACCGAGCTGCGTGCCGACCTGGAACTGGCCGGTGCGGCCCAGGTGATCGGGGCGCTGCGGAGCCTCACCACCGACGATCCGTGGGACGAGCGGCCCTGGCAGCTGCTCGTGCTCGCGCTCTACCGCGGTTCCCGCCAGACCGAGGCTCTCCAGACGGCACGACGGGCCCGCCGGATGCTCGCCGAGGAGCACGGCCTCGATCCGACGCCCGCGCTCGTCCGCCTCGAGCAACGCATCCTCGCGCACGATCCGGCGCTGTGGGGCGCCGCAGGAGCGCCCGGACGCGAGCTGGCCGGATGACGCCGGCGGCATCGGACCCGCCGACCGCTGCAACCGCACTGCAAGTCAGGTCGGCGACCGTCGGACCAACGAAAGCGACGAGGGGAACGAACGTGGACCTAGGACGAGCAGACGACGTGATCGGCCGGGCGGCAGCCGGGCCGCTCGGCGACGTGTGCGTCGCGGTTCTCGACGGGCCGGTCGACGTTGCTCATCCCGCGCTGGCCGGCGCCGATCTGCGAGTGATCGAGAGCCTGGTGCCCAACCGGCCGGGTCCAGGGCCGATGTCGGCGCACGGAACGCACGTGGCCAGCCTGATCTTCGGACGCCCGGGCTCACCCGTCCGCGGCATCGCACCGCACAGCCGCGGCCTGATCATCCCGGTGTTCGCCGACGACGGCAGCCCGCTGACGCAATGGGACCTGGCACGCGCGATCGAGATCGCGGTCCGGGAAGGCGCGGACGTGATCAACGTCAGCGGTGGTGAGCGCAGCGCGACCGGCGCGCCGGACGACCTGCTCGCCCGTGCACTGCGGCTCTGCGAGGACAGCGGCGTGCTGGTCGTCGCGGCGACCGGGAACGACGGCCTCGACGCGGTACAAGTTCCGGCGGCGGTTCCGTCGGTGCTCGCGGTCGGCGCCTGTGCCGCCGACGGGAAGCCGCTCCCGACCAACAATTGGGGGGAGCCGTACCGGACCAACGGCGTACTGGCCCCGGGGCACGGGTTGGTCGGCGCCGTGCCCGGGGGCGGCACCGCAGCGCGGTCCGGCAGCAGCTTCGCGGCGCCGGTCGTCACCGGCGCCGCCGCGCTCCTGCTCGCGGCCGCCCGAGGCGCCGGGGCCGACCCGACCCCGGCCGCGATCCGCGACGTCGTCCTGCGCACCGCCGCCGACGCTCCGGCGGACGCCGCCGACCACGCGCGCTATCTAGAGGGCCTCCTCGACCTCGGGGCGGCCTACGAGGCGATCGCCGGGACGCCCGGCCGCCCCGCCGTGAGATCTGTCGAAGGAGATGAGGAATACATGTCGATCACCGATGCCGTCCCGACCGGAGCACCCGCGCCCGAGGCGGCCGCGCCGGCGACGGGAGTCGTCGCGGCCTGCGCCGACGCCGGGGCGCAGGCGACCTGCGGCTGCACGACCGCGGCACCCGGCTACGTCTACGCGATCGGCTCGATCGGCTGGGACTTCGGCACGGAGGCCAGGCGGGACGGCTTCATCCAGCAGATGGACGGGCAGGTCGCCCCGGACGGACGGGAGCTCCCGGGCAACCCGTACGACCCGGCGCAGCTCGCCGCCTACCTCCGGGAGAACCCGTGGGTGTCGGACAAGGTCATCTGGACGGTCACGCTGGAGGGCCGGACGCCGATCTACGCGCTGGAGGCGGAGGTCCCGTTCGGGATGGACTGGGGCGGCCCGCGCCCGCCCGCGGAGAACGGCGAACCGTACGACGTGCCGTTCTACCCGCCGGTCTCGGTCGTCCACAAGACGTTCCGCGACGCGATCCTCGGGCAGACCCTCCGCCCGGACAACGCGGACTACGTGGCCCGGGTGTCGATCCCCGGCACGCTGACCAACCGCACCGTGCGGCTCTTCACCGGACAGCGCGTTCCGGTCGTACAGGTGCACGCCCGCGGCCTCTACACGTGGAACGAGGCCGTCCTCGTCAACAGCCTGGTCGAGCAGATCAACTCCGACCGCGCGACGCGGGACGCCACGCCGGTCGACGAGGCCCGGGTGCGGATGCTGATCCAGGCGTTCCTCGACAAGGTCTACTACCAGTTCCGAAACTTGGGCCAGAGCGGGCCGGACCGGGCGCTGAACTACGCCGCGACCAACGCGTTCGAGCTGACCCAGGCGCTGGCCAACGGCTTCCTGTCCGGTCGTCTCGTCCCGCACAGCCGGAACGAACCCGAACCGCTCTACGCGCTCGACGACATCACGGTGGCCAAGAGCCGCTACGAGCGTCCCGACTCGGAGTCCTACGACGTGACGCTCACGTTCATGGACCCGGAGAACGACCGGCAGGCCCGCGTCGCCTACCTGATCACCGTCGACGTGAGCGACGTCCTGCCGGTCAGCCTCGACTCCCCCCGTCAGTTCATCATCGGCCGTTAGGAGAACACGATGACCAGCCCATCGATCCCGAGGCTGCGACCCCCGTCGCCGGTCCGCGGCGTGACGCGTGAGGGAAGCGCGGCACGCCCCGGGGACGGTCCCGGCGTCCGCGCCGCCGCCGTCGACTGCAGCAAGCTGCGGGGCCTCGCCCGGTCCCTCTGCTACAAGGCGCACTCCGCTCCGACGCTCCCGTTCTGAGCCTCGTTCCCCGTTTCCGTACCGATCCCGAAAGGACACCCCACCATGAGTGCAACCAACAGCTCCCTTCGCCTGCCGCGCCAGACCCGCGGTATCCACCGTGGCCCCGGCAGCACCGCGGCCGCCGCCGGCGGCGTCCAGGCCGCAGGTCTCGTAGCCGACCTGGGCCAAACCTTCGACGACTGGACCGGAACGTTCATCCCGCCCGGCGTCCTCGACACGATCGGCGGCTGGCTCGGCTCGATCTTCAAGTGACCCGCTCGGCCCGTTGATCCCGGTCCGCTGGCCCCGCTCGCTCGAGGAGTGGGGTCGGCGGACCGGGTGCACCCGGAGAGGTACGCATCATGCCACTGAAACTGCCCGTCCAGCGGTCGGTGGACCGCTCGGCCCGGATCGAACCCTTCACGATTCCCGATTTCGACGTGGCGGGCGGCGTCGTCGTGGTCACCGGGCTACGGCTGCTCTACGGACCGTACCCCGGCGACCCCGCCCACCTGCTGCGCCCGCTCTGCCTCGGACGGCCACGATGCTGACGTCCACGCTCTTCGCCGGGGTCGCCGATCTGGCCGCCGTCGCCGCCGGCCAGCGGACGATCCGCGCGGGGGAGTCCTCGGCGTCGGTCGCGCTGATCCAGCAGGCGTTGGTCACTCTCGGATTCGCGCTGCCGAGCGGGGGCGCGGACGGCATCTTCGGCGGTGAGACCGGCACCGTCGTGTCCGCGTTCAAGGTCGACCGTGGACTGTCCCCGGCCGATCCGGTCGTCGGCAAGGGCACGATGGCCCGGCTGGACCGGGAACTCTCGTTCCTCGACGGCGTAGTGGATCCGACCTACGCGACGGACCGGAAGCTGCTCCGCAGCGAACCGTTCACCGCCGGGGTGCTCGATGCCGTCCTGCCCGACCTCGACATCGGGCAGGCGCTCCTGGACACGTTGGAGCTCGGCGACAAGCTCTGCTTCTCGATGTCGATGGCGATCCTGGACGCTCCTCAGGTGGCGAGCTTCGTCGGCCGGTTCGTCGAGCCCAAGATCGAGCAGGATTACTGCAAACAGACCGGGCCCTGCACCGCCGACGACTTCTTCGACACGGTGAACAGCCCGACGCCGTACACGGACTTCCTCCGTGCGCACAACCCGACGATCAGCCCGGCGGTCGTCACTGCGGTCGGCTCCCGGTCGCGGCCGGACATCATCAGCCACCGGCCGGGTGCCACCCCGATGTGGTACGAGATCAAACCGCTCTCGCCCGGCGGGGTCCGGGACGGGCTGGCCAAGGGCATCGCGCTGAAGCAGATCTACAAGGACAACGGGTTCCCCTACAAGCCGGGCACGACCTACCGGCCGAGCAGCGAGATCGAGCTGGGTCACTTCCTCACCCCGCAGGGCGAGGACATCGAGGTGTTCCTCGAGGTGCGACGGCTGTTGCCGGGGTTGCTCTTCTACCGGCTGTGCCTGCGCGGCGACTACGTCCAGTTCCTCAACCGCGTGCGGGTCGTCGCCGGACTGCTCGCGATCCTGGCCGCGCTCGCGCCCGAACTGCTGGCGGCCGGTGCTGCGGCCGAGGAGGTGACCGCGTTCCTCGCGCTGCTCCGCGCGGCGGCCACGGCGCTGGGCCTCGGCAGCCTGCCGTCACTCGTTCCCGTTCCCTGACCCCGACGCGGACGTCACCGGAGCGGCCTCGGTGGCCGGGTCGAGGTTGACGTCGCGCGAGAGCGACTCCCAGCGGGCGAGGTCGTCGAGGATCCCGGTGGCGTGGGTCCGAACGCCGTCGACGGCGTCGTCGCCGAGCGGCAGCCGCAGCGGGGCAGTGGGATCGGAGACTGCGGTGAGGATGGCTGCGGCGGCCTTGGCCGGGTCGCCGGGCTGGGTACCGTCGATGCCCTTGATCATGTTGCGGGTCGCGCCGGCCGTCGCGGCGTAGGCGGGAGAGATCGCCGACTCGTGCAGGGCGCCGCCGGAGAACCCGGTCCGGAAGGCACCGGGCTCGACGATCAACACCCGGACGCCGTGCGGCGCGACCTCACCGGCGAGAGCCTCGGACAGACCCTCCAGGGCGAACTTGGTGGCGCAGTACGCGCCAAAACCGGGGTAGGCGACCTGGCCGCCGAAGCTGGACATCTGCACGATGACGCCGGAACGCTGGCGCCGCATGTGCGGCAGCACGGCCCGGGTCAGCGCCGCCGGTCCGAACACGTGGACGTCGAACAGATCGCGCAGCTCCGCCTCGGTGGTGTCCTCGACCGCGCCGACTTGCCCGCGGCCGGCGTTGTTGACCAGTACGTCGATCCGGCCGTGCCAGGTGAGCACATCGGACACGACGTCGGTGGCGGCCGCGGTGTCGGTGACGTCGAACGCCATCGGAGTGATGCGGTCGGGGTACTGCTCGGCCAGCTCGGTCAGCGTCTCGGTGCGCCGGGCGGTGGCGACGACGACGTCGCCGGCTTCGGCCGCCGCCACAGCGAGCGCGCGGCCGAAGCCGGACGAAGCGCCGGTGATCAACCACACGCGCTGCGTCGACGCCGGGCCGTGGGTGGTGCTCATGGAATCCTCCTGCGGTTCGCGTTTCCGGTCACCACCACACCGCGGGGAGCGCCCGATCGTCCAAGAACGCGGTCGATAACCTTTCGCTATCGGCGGGAGGGAGCTTCGGGTGGCCACGACGGTCGACGTGGACGTGTCGACGCTGGTCTGTTTCGTGGCGGTCGCCGAGGAGCAGAACTTCACCCGGGCCGCGGCGCGGGTCGGTATCTCCCAGCCCGGCCTCAGCAAGAAGATCAGGCTGCTGGAGGACGCGCTCGGAGTGCGGCTGTTCGACCGGGGAACCCGATCGGCCTCGTTGACCGGCGCCGGTGAGGTGCTTCTGCCCGCCGCGCTGACGATGATCGAGACGTGGCGCACCACGGTGGCGGAGCTGCGGCGCGACGAGGCCGCCGAGCGGGGCGTCCTGCGGGTCGGCTTCGAGGCCTCCGGAGCGGGCGCCCTGACCGCACGGGCCCGTGCGGAGTTCGCTCGCCGTCATCCGCAGGTCGTCGTCCAGCCGGCCCGGTTCGACTGGGGCGGCGAGGTGCCCGCCTTGCGGGAAGGGCTGGTCGACGTGGCCTTCGTGTGGCTGCCCGCCGACCTCGGTGACGGAATCGACCACGAGGTAGTTCTGGTCGAGCCGCGCGTGGTCGGGATGGCCGCCGCCCACCGGCTCGCCGGCCGGGAGACGTTGTCGCTGGCCGACATCGGTGACGAACCGCTGATGTGGACGCGTCGCGCGCCGCGTGCGTGGATCGACTGGTGGGCGGTGAACCCCCGCCCGGACGGCCGGTCGCCGGTGTGGGGACCGGAGAACGACAACGTCGAGGAGATGCTGGAGACGGTGGCGGCCGGCGCCGCGATCTGTATCGCCCCGACGTCGATGGCCGACTTCTACAGCCGCCCGGACCTCGCCTGGCGTCCGCTGCTCGACGCCGAACCGCTACGCGTGGCGATCGCCTGGCCCGCGAACTCCACCAGCCGGCTCGTCGGCGAGTTCCTGTTGATCGTCCAGGACCTGTCGGCGCTGGACGATGCGGCGCCGAGGCCATAGCGGTTCGCTATCGCCGCTGTTCTTGGACGCGGCGGGCCCCACGTTCCGGTAATCGGGATGTCCAGCCCCGAGAGCAGAACGGACCTCTCATGAAGACCGCCACCGCGATCACCATCGCGGACCTGCAGTACGCCTGAACGACGCGACGCGCGGCGTCGATCGTCCAAGTCGCGGGCGCGGGCCTGGAATGATCTACTCTGCGGGCCAGGCCGACCTGGCGGCGAAGGCGGTCACGGCATGACAAGCAGGCCCGAGGAGGCTGTCTCGCAATCCGACGAGCGTGCGCGATTCTCCGCTCTGCTCGAGGACAGCGCGGAGGATCTCTACGACAACGCGCCCTGCGGCTACCTGTCGACGCTGCTGGACGGACGGATCGCCAAGGTCAACGCCACGCTGCTGCGCTGGCTCGGCTACACCCGCGACGAGCTGGTCGGGCGCCGCGCATTCGCCGACCTGCTGACGATCGGCGGCCGGATGTTCAACGAGACGCACGTCGCGCCGCTGCTGCAGATGCAGGGCCAGGTCAACAGCATCGCGCTGGAGCTGCAGACCGCCGACGGCGCCCGTCTGCCGGTGCTGGTGACCTCCGTCGTCAAGACCGGTAGTGACGGGCAGCCGCTGCTGATCCGGACCACCGTCATCGACGCCCGCGACCGCCGCGCGTACGAGGTCGAGCTGCTGCGCGCCAGCCGGACCGCGCAGGCCGCCCAGGAGCGGGCCGAAGCGGCGCAGGCGGCGGCCGAAGCGGCCCAGGCACGAGCGGAGGCGGCGCAGGCGGCCGTCGAGGCCGAGCGGGCCCGGCTGGCCGAGCTCGCCGCCACCCTACAGAAGACCCTGCTGCCGCCGACGCTGATCCCGGTTCCCGGCCTGGACGTCGCCGCGGCCTACCACGCGGCGTCGGTGGAGGAGGTCGGCGGCGACTTCTACGACCTGTTCCCCCTGGCCGAGGGCGAATGGGGGCTCTTCCTGGGTGACGTCTGCGGCAAGGGTGCCCAAGCCGCCGCGATCACGTCCCTGGCCCGGTACACGCTGCGGGCCGCCGCGGTCTACGACAACGACCCGGCGGCGGTCCTGCGGAACCTCAACACCGTGCTCCTCTACGACCACCAGGGGCGGGTGCCCCGGTTCTGCACGGTGCTGTTCGGCATCCTCACCCCGGCCGGAGCCGACGGCGCGTTCTCGCTCACGCTGGCGGCCGGAGGCCACCCGCCGGCGCTGCTGATGCGCGCCGATGGCACCGCCGAGGCTCTGCACACCCCCGGTGGTCAGCTGATCGGCGTCCTGGCCGACCCGCAGATCGTCACCACCACCGTGCGGCTGGCACCGGGGGACACGCTCCTGCTGTACACCGACGGCCTCACCGAAGCGCAGACCGCGCTGACCGGCGCCCACCGCTACGGCGAGGCGGCGCTCCTGGACTTCGCCGTCTCCCTGGCACCGACCACCGCGACGGACGCCGTGAACGCGGTGACCACCCTGCTCGACGCGTTCGGTGACGGCGTCGACGACGACACCGCCCTCCTCGCGTTGAGCGTGCCTGCCCGGGGAGCCGACGTGGGGCGCCCATGAAGGCCCACCTCACGACCGACGCGCGCACCACCACGGCTGGACCCGTGCTGAGCCTCGCCGGGGAGCTCGATCACGCGACCGCTCCGCAGGTCCACGCCGCGCTCCTCGAGTTGCGGCTCACCGATGGTCAGCAGCTGACCCTCGACATGAGCGGGGTGACCTTCTGCGACTCCTCCGGCATCGGCTCACTCCTTGCGGCGCACGCCTACGCCGAGCAGGCCCGTGGAGTCTTCGTGCTGTCCGCGGTGCCCGCACGCACCCGCTACCTGCTCGGCGTCGTCGGCCTCGACCTGGTCCTCCCGATGTTCCCCACCGCCGACGAGGCGGTCGACGCGTGGACCGACACCGGCGACCCCACACCGCGGTAGCTGGGGCCGACCGGTCGGTCCTACTCGTCGATCTCCGCTCGGCAGGTCACGGGTTCGTCCGCCTGGCCCGCCACCCGGGCCACCTCGCGACCTTCCACGAGGATCCGGCAGCTGCGCGGACCCGTGCCCGGCTCAGCGGTGAGCGTCGTCTTCCCGCGATCGACGACCAGCTTCTTCGTGTAGGGCACCGCGACGTCGGACTCCTCGACGCTGCGGGTGACCGTCCGGTCGTCGGATTCGCTGCGCTCGGGGTACGTGCGGGTGAGCGTCACCGTGTCGCCGCCGCCGGTGATCTCGTAGGTCACCTCCAGCGGCCCGGTGTCCGCGCACCCGGTCGCTCCCATCCCCAGCGCAACCACGACCATGATGCCCGGCACCCACTTGCCCATGTCAGCTCCGTTCGACTCTCGCGGCCGGGGCCTGCTCGGCCCGGGTCCGCTCCAGCACAGTGCCGGTCGAGGCGCTGCGTCGGCGTCTGCCCGGCGATGCATATTCCTGCCGGGCTGATCAGTCCCGCGGCTGATCAGAGGTACATCGCGAGCCGTGGGGAGAGGCGTCCGGCGCCCCCGTCAGCGGGGGTGCAACAGCCCGGCGCGTTGCCGGATCGCCGCGGTGGCGGCGTGCAGCTCCTCTTCGTCGGCCAGAGTGGTGTTGCCTTCGTACGTGACTCCGGCCGGTGGATCAGCCGCGCCGACCGGGT
Organism: Cryptosporangium minutisporangium; assembly: GCF_039536245.1. Classification (NCBI taxonomy): domain Bacteria; kingdom Bacillati; phylum Actinomycetota; class Actinomycetes; order Cryptosporangiales; family Cryptosporangiaceae; genus Cryptosporangium; species Cryptosporangium minutisporangium. The sequence continues at coordinate 206,380 of NZ_BAAAYN010000006.1, forward strand.
CGGCGTCCCAGAAGTTGCCCCGGTAGATCACGTTCTCCAAGGGCGGCCAGACCGTCAGAACGGACGAGTTGTCCGCCCGGACGACGACGTTCTCCTCGACGGTCACCCAGGCAGCGCCGTAGTCGGTGTAGAGCCCGAAGTTGTACGGCGTCCGGGTGTCCTCGACGACGTTGCCCCGGACCACCGCACCGTTGGCCGCGGAGGTGCCCTGTGGCCCGGATAGGTAGATGCCGCCGCCGTCGGCGAGTACCCCGAGCGTGCGAGCGGTGAGATTGTGCAGGACCCGGGTGCCCTCGCCCGGACCCGCGACGATTCCGCAGTGCGGGACGTCGGTGACCTCGTTGTGCGCGATCGTGCAGCCGTCGGTGGCCGTCACGGCGATGCCGGGGGAGCCGGAGTACTCGGCTCCGGTGTGGTGGACCTTGTTGTCCTCGATCGAGACCGCCCGTGAACCGGTGGCCGTCAGGGCGGCGGCGGAGAGCGTGTCGAAATCACAGCTGCGCACCGCGAGCTCCGTGCCGCCGGAGAGTTCGAGGGCGGTCGCTCCCATCCGGGTGAACCGGCAGTGCTCGATCACCACCCGAGTGCAGTCATGGAACCGGACGCAGGCGGGGATGGAGGACGACGCGGTCGGCACCGTGACCCACGCGTCTTCGCCGAACGTCACCCGATCGATCGTGCCGCCCTGGTAGAAGCCGATCCCGTGGTAGTGCAGAAACCCCTTCTCGCGGGCGGGCCACAGCCACGTGGCGTCGGCGAAGGTCAGGCCGCGGAAGGTGACGTCGCTGGTGTTCCGGGCACGGAGGAGCGTCTCCGCGATCGGGGCGACCACCCTGGTGCGCTCCGGGGCTTCGCCCTCCTGGGGCAGGTAGCGCAGGAGATGGTGGCCGGGGCGTGAGCGGTCCAGCACGAAGGTGCCCGGCTCGGTGAGGAAAGAGGCGTCGTTCTCCACCCGGGTGGGCAGGCCGGGGCCACTCGTCGTTGCCCCCTCGTAGGCGGAGTTGTAGAGATCGAGAGCCCAGCCGAACGCCGGTTGGGACATCGTGACGGTGACCGGGCCCTCACCGCTGACGGCCGCGACGGTGCAGCGTGCCTCGGTCCACGGGTAGACGCCCCGGTGGACGAACTCGACGTCGGCGGGGCTCTGCCAGCTCAGCGGGGCGTCGGAGTCGATGGTGTAGCCGGTCGGGGTCTGGACGGCCCCATCCGGTAAGCCGGGGATGCCGGCCCGCTCGACCCGACGATCGTCGACGTAGAGCTGGCGAGTGTCCAGGTCACCGACGTCGGCCAGCCAGACGCCGCCCTCGACTCGCCAGTCGGTGATCTGCCGGCCACCGCTGAGGACCGGGGCTTCCTGCTTCGGCGTTCCGTACCCGTACGCCTGGTAGACGATCCGACCGCCGTCGGACCCGGAGTCGACTTCGGTCAGTTCCCACGGTGCGGTCAGCCCGTAGGTGCCCGTCCGAAGATTGATGACGACGTCGCCCGCCGCGCCGCTGGCCGCATCGCGGGCACGGGTTACCGTCGCGAACGGTTGCTCGAACGAACCGGGCCAGGAGTCGTCGCCTGTGGGTGCTACGTGGAATTCCATCATGGATCCACCTCCGCGCTGTTTATAGCATAAACTTACCTCGCAGGAGAGAACGGAGGCGGCGATGGTGAAGGACGCAGCGGGGGATCCCGACCGCGTGGTCGAACTGCTGTGGCAGGAGGGCGACGCTGCGCCGCGGACCGGGCTGAGCCTGACCCGGATCGTCCTGGCGGCGATCGAGGTGGCCGACGCCGAAGGGCTCGACGGGTTGTCGATGCGCAAGGTCGCCGACCGGCTCGGGTTCACCAGCATGTCGCTGTACCGGCACGTGCCTGGCCGGCAGCACCTGGTGGACCTCATGTGCGACGCCGTCCTCGGTCCTCCCGGCACGGCACCGTTCCCTGAGCCCGCCGATGCGTCCGACGGCGAGTGGCGGGACCGGCTGGAGGCGTGGGTGCGTGCCGGATGGCAGCTGCGTGAGCGTCATCCCTGGTTGGCCGAGGTGCGGGGCACCCGGCAGGTGCCTGGGCCCAACGGCGTCGCGCACTACGAGTACCTGCTGAGCACGGTCGCCCGTACCGGCCTGCCGCCGGCGCAGGTGATCGCCGTCGTCGGCCTGATCGGGCGATTCCTCGACGCGGAGGCGCTGCGGCTGGTGGAGACCGCGCGGACGGAGCGGCTCAGCGGCGTCACCGAAGCGGAGTGGTGGGGCTCCCGCGACACGCTCTACGCCCGGCTCGACCGCTATCCCACGCTCACCTCCCTCTGGGAGGCCGGCGGCTTCGACGACCCGGAGGACCCGTTCGAGTTCGGGCTCCGGGCCGTGCTCGACGGTGTGGAAGCGCTGGTCGCTCGTTACGGAACCCGTGACGAAACCTGTCCCGTCTGTGGGAATCCGATGGAGCGAGCAGCCTCCGGGCGCCCCCGGGAGTACTGCTCGCGGGCCTGTCGGCAGCGCGCCTACCGTCGGCGCCACTCCGGCTGACCGGCGCGGACCTCGCCGATGCGAACGGGCGAGCGTGTTACCGGCCGGCCGCGGCGGCGAGCAGTCGCTGGAGCCGTACGCCGTGATGCACGTCCAGAGCGGAGGAGACGCCTGCGGCGACGGCCTCGGCGAAGCCGGCGGCGATCCGCTCGCGGACGGTGACGGGGTCCTCGGCGGCCGGGTCGGTGAGGACGATCCGTCCGGTGTCGGTGACCGCCTCACACCGCATCGGCCCGTGCGCACCCGGCGTGGTGATCGAGAGCGCGGTGTGGCTCACGGCCCCGTTCTCGTGTTCGAGCGTCACCGCGGTGACGGCGCCCGCGCGGTGGGCGTGGACGACGGTGGCCGGTCCGGCAGCCGCCGTCACCAGGTCGAACACCTGCTTGCCGACGTCGTGCAGCGCCATGTCCTGACGGCGCCACGGGGTGGCGAACGGAGAGCCGGCGAGGGCGCCGCTGCCGATGAACTCCGCGGTCAGCACCCGTGGCCCGGCCGCCTGGACGTCGGCGAGGAAGGTCTGCACGGCATCGGTCCACCGGTTGGTGAGCATCAGCTGCGTGACGACGCCCGCCGCCTCCGCCGCCGCGGCGATGCGCTCGGCCGCGTCGACGGTGAACGCGAGCGGCTTCTCCAGCAGCAGATGGCGCCCGGCAGCAACGGCGAGCGGCGCGAGCTCGGCCTGCACGTCCGGTGGGACGGCGAACGCCACGGCGTCGCAGGATTCGAGCAGCGCGTCGAAGGAGGCGGCGACCGGCGTTCGGAGCCGATCGCCCAGCTCGGCCGCTGCCTCGGGCCGCCGGGCCCAGACCGCGGCCAGCGTCGTGTCCGGGCCGGCGGCGAGCATCGGGCCGGTGAACATCGTCGCCCACGGGCCGGCGCCGACCAGCCCCATCCGCACCGTCATCGTGTGTGGTCTCCGTCCGCGGGCCGATAGCGGTACCGACCCTACGCCCGGCCCCGGGAGGCGCCGCTTCCCGCCGCCACGCGGGTCGTCCTGCCGCCCAGATGTGACGCCGTCCACTTCCGAGCGATAGTCGTCCGTATCGGCGCGGATTGGGGCACGGTATCCCCATCGGGCTGCGACGAGGGAGTGCCGTGCACGTACTCACGACTGGCGAGGCTGTCTCCGACCTGCTGGCGCCGTACGCGGCGGTGGAGCGACGTCCGGGGCGGCTCGGTTGCTGGGTGATGGGCCACATGGTGGGCGGGCTGGACGGCTCGGCGGCGATCGACGGACGGGTCGGACGCCTGTCGACCGCGCCCGACGTCGAGCTGTTCCGGCTGATGCGGGCCCTCGCCGACGTGGTGCTGGTCGGCGCGCAGACCGTGCGCGCGGAGGGGTACGGTCCGGCGCGGTTACCGGCGGAGCGGATCAAGGCGCGGCGGGCCGCCGGTAAGCCGGACACGCCTCCGATCGCGATCGTGAGCCGCTCGCTCGACCTGGACTGGACGGCGAAGATCTTCACCGACGCTCCAGCCGATCGCCGGACGACGGTCATCACCTGTGAAAACGCCGACCCCGACCGGCTCGCCGCCGCTCGCGGCGCCGCGGAGGTGGTGCTCGCCGGAACCGAGCGCGTGGAGCCGGCCGCGGCGATCGCGGGCCTCGCCGGGCTCGGCCACCGCACCGTGCTCTGCGAGGGAGGCCCCACCTGGCTGGGTGAGCTGGTCGCCGCGGACCTCCTCGACGAGCTGTGCCTCACGATCTCTCCGCTGATGGGCGGTGACCCGCTCCCGATCTCGGTCACTCCGCCCGCCGCGCCGGTCGCGCCGTTCGCCCTGCGACACGTGCTCGCCGACGGGGACACGCTCTTCCTCCGCTACGAGCGGGGGACCCGATGACCGACGACGCGTTCGGTGGGCTGGTGGCCGCGCTCGACCCACCGCTGATCGTGGTGACCACCGCGGTCGGCGACGAGCAGGCCGGATGTCTGGTGGGCTTCCACGCCCAGTCGAGCATCACGCCGGAGCGCTACTGCGTCTGGCTCTCCAAGGCCAACCACACCTACCGGGTCGCGCTGCGCGCCGATCACCTCGCGCTGCACTTCCTCGCCGAGGAGGATCTGCCGATCGCGGCGCACTTCGGCACGTTGAGCGGCGACACCGTCGACAAGTTCGCCGACCTGCCGACCGAGCGCGGCGTCGGCGGGGTACCGCTGCTGGCCGGCTGGCCGAACTGGCTGGTGGTTCGCCGCAGCGCCCTGCTCGACGAGGGTGGCGACCACGTCTGCCTGCCCGCCGAGGCGGTGGCGGCGCGGCACGACAAACCGTTCACGCCGCTGCGTCTCTCGCAGGCCGGTCACCTTCAACCGGGCCACGGCAACGAGGAACGGCACGACCCGCCCACCGAACGCGCTGCCCGCTGAGCGCTCTCCCGGACGTCGAGCCGCGTTCCGGGATCACTCCGCTCGCCAGCTGCACAGCGCCCACCACAACTGAATGGTGTGCGTCAAGGTCCCGGTGCGGAGAGCGGGCGACGTCGTATTTCCCGCGCGCTCGGACAACTCGTGGAACCGTCGGAGCCGAGATTTGACGGTATTCGGGTGCACGTGCAGCAACTCCGCCGTCGGCGCCAATCGGCTGCCCACCGCCAAATAGGTGAGGAGCGTGTCGACTATGTCCCGATGCCGTTCGTCCGAGCGGTCCAAGCCGGCGAGCAATTGCCGGGACAACAGCGTCCCGAGTGATCGGGATTTTCCCAGTGCGATCTCGACCGCGCTGTCGAGCAACGCGTGCGGTCCCTGGTCGCCGTTCTGGCGATGTTTCGTCAATGCCTCCCGGCACAGGAGGTAGACCGGAGGCAGTTCGGAGAGCGGAACCGGCGGGCTGTGGACCATGAGAACCGGCGACCGGTAGCCGGTGGGCAGATCTGCGCGGATCGCGCAGAGCACGCCGTGGATCAGCACGGAGATGCCGTCCGGGGACTCCAGCGGCGCTTCCAGCCGGCGGGCCTCGCTCGGCACGGTGACGTCGACGACCAGGCAGCGGTACTCGCGGGACGGGTCGAGGCCCGCCTCGGCCGCCCAGGCTCCCTCGCCGGTCTCCAGCAGGTGACGCAGAGCATCCGCCTGCCGGGCGCGAGTCGTGCGGCCGAGCTGCGTCTCGGCCGTGCGGTACGCGAGCACCATGCTGTTCTGCAGCCGGCCGACGATCTCGTCGAAGCGGGGCAACAGCGGCAGCAACTCGTCGGGCGGCAGCGACTCCGCACCTTGGGTGATCAGCGCCTGCAGCACGACCTTCCGTGCCGCTAGCACGCCGTTGAGCAGGACCGGGAGGCTGATGCCCTGCTCGACACGGTCGACGGCGAGGTGCTGCGCGGCCGCGGTCGACCGCTCGGCACGGGCCACGTCACCGGCGAGCGACGCCCCGACGGCGTCGAGCATCACCGCGATGTGGCGCTCGACCTCGGCCTCCGGGAGCTTCCGCGCGGGGCTGCCCGGGCCGAGCGCGGCCTCGGCGGCGGCGGTGAGCAAGCCCTGGTCGGCGGCGAGCCGGTCGATCAGCGGAATCAGTGAACTCTTTTCGACCTCGGTCATTCCACTGTCCTCCGGCCGACTGCGCCGTTGCGTCGAAGGCCATCAGCGTGGGTGCATTCCGGTCGGCGGTCAATGGCGATTGGCAGCGCCTGCTGGGGTGCTTGCGCAGGTGCTGATATGCCGACTCGTTCACGGCGGCGCTCGGAATCGATACCCGTACTTCGCCGTACATCGCCGTCGTCCGACCGTGTCCCGTCCGGACATTGTCCTCGACCGGGGCGCTTGATTGGCTCGGCCGGCAACGATTCCCTCTCCCGACTGGGGTCTTCAATGAAGAGGATTCAGCTGAGTGCCGGTCGGCCGGCAATGTGTTCCGCGGCGGCAATTCTGACCGCGCTGGCTGTCACGGCGGTGACACCCGTCGCGACCGCGAACGCCGCGCGTCCGGCGGCCGAAAACGCGTTGCAGGAGGTGATGTTCGTCGGCAACAACTGGGACGGCACGGCGGACGTCATTCGCTCCCGCGGGAACTACGCGAAGCTGGGCCGGATCAACGTGGTGCCCGACAAGGCGGCGCGGATGGCCGAGATCTTCGCCGATCCGATCCGGCTCGTGTTCTTCCTCGGGATCCGGAACGGGGTGGGGGAAGGGCACGACCAGCTCGTCGACGACCTGTACAGCACACCGGACGGCAGGTCGCTGGTGGCCTCGCGGCCCAGCTTCGCCGACGTCGTCTCGATCGACGTCACCACCGGCAAGCTCAACTGGCGTTTCCCGGTCTCCGGCCACCGGTCCGACCACATGGCGGTCTCGCCGGACGGCACGAGGGTCGCGGTATCGGCGTCGCTCTCGAAGACGGTGCACGTCTTGGACATCAACACCGGGAAGCAGCTCGGTTCGTTCCCGACCGGTGAGAAGCCGCACGAGAACGTCTTCACGAGCGACGGCAAGCAGCTGTGGAACATGTCGATCGGCAACGTCGACAGCAACCTGGACTCGCCCGCTTTCGACTTCACCAAGGGTGATCGACGCATCACGATCGCCGATACGTCGACGTTCAAGGTGGTGCGGACGATCGACATGCGGCCGCGCCTGGACGCCGCCGGCCGCAGGGACCTGTCGGACGCCGTCCGCCCGGCGGTGTTCACCCCGGACTTCTCGACGCTCTACTTCCAGGTGTCGTTCTTCCACGGCGTCGTGGAGTACGACGTCGCCCGGGATCGGATCACCCGGGTGGCGACGCTGCCGACCAATCCGAACACCAACCCGGACCGCACCACGTGGGTGAACGACTCCCGGCACCATGGGCTGTCGATGAGCCCGGACGGCCGCAAGCTGTGCGTCGCCGGAACGGTGGACGACTACGTGACCGTGGTGGACCGGGCGTCGCTGGCCCCGGGTGCGCTGGTGACCGCCGCGAAGCCCTACTGGGCCACGGTGAGCGGCGACGGCAAGCAGTGCGTGATCTCCGAGAGCGACGCCGACCGGGTGACCGCGATCGACTTCGCGACCGGTCAGAAGGTCGTCTCGGTCCCGGTCGGCGACCACCCGCAGCGGGTCCGGCTGGCCCACGTACCGGCCGGGTGGTCGTCGCCGACGGGCTGACCGCCCGGAGTTCAGTCCATGAACTCCGCGGCGAAGCCCCGGACCTGATCGACGTCGAGAGGGTCCTCGAAACCGACGATGAGCTCCTGGACGCCGGCGGCTTCGTACGCCGCGATCCGCCGGCGGACGGTCTCGACGGTGCCGACCAGCCCGTAGGAGCCGGGGTCACCCGGGTAGGCGAAGTCGGCACCGGGCGGGACGCACGCCCGGGCCTCCTCGTCGGTGTCGCGGATGATGCAGGGCTGGTTCACCGCTCCTCCGACCCGGTAGTACGTGCCCTCGAAGGTGGTCTCCTTCTCCGTCCACAGGGATCGGATGATCTGCACGGCCTCGCCGAGCTTGCGGAGTCGCTCGCCCGCGGTCCCGAACTCGTAGCCGTAACCGACGTAATCCGGCTCGTACCACCCGGCGCCGATGCCGAAGCTCAACCGGCCGTGCGCCATCACGTCCACGGTGGACGCCATCTTCGCCTGAAGCGCCGGGTTGCGGTAGCCGTTGCCGGTCACGAGCTGGCCGATCCGCACCCGATGGGTGTCCCGGGCAAGGCCCGCGATCACGGACCAGGCCTCGAAGACGATCTCCTGCGACGGCGGGATCGTCGTGAGATGGTCCGGTGCCCAGAGCGTCTCGTAGTCCAGGTCGTCCGCGCCCCGGGCGAGGCGCGTGAGTGCTTCGTAAGCCTCGACCGGATCGGGGATGCCGGCGAACTCCTGACCGAATCCGGTGGGAAGGAAGATGCTGTACCTCATCGTCACGTCCGCGGCGCCTCTCGCTCGGTGGTTCGTGTCCCGCTGCCGGGTTTGCGGTAGTCGAGAGAGACGACCCCGGACTCACTGCGCTCCACGGAGACCAGCGACAGCCGGGTGGGGACGCCGCCGAGTCGCGGCATCGTCTCGCCGCCGCCCTGCAGAACCGGGTAGATCGTCAGCCGCACTTCGTCCACCAGGTCGCGGGCGAGGAGCGCGTGGGACAGTCGGCCGAACCCGTAGATGACGAGGTCGCCGTCCCCCTCGCGCTTGAGCCGGCGGACCGCCGAGACCGGGTCCTCGTCGATCAGGACCGCGTTGTTCCACTCGGCGCGCTGCAGAGTCGACGAGAAGACGTACTTGCGGATCGCGTTGACGCGGTCGGGGTAGGGCCCGGACTCGTACGGCCACGCCGAGGCGAAGTACTCGTACGTGTTCCGACCCATGAGCATGGCGTCGCTGCGGTTCAGCTGCTCCAGGGATTCCTGCGCGGCGGCGGCGTCGAAGAAGGGGCCGGCCCAGTTCCGCGGCGCCTCGTGCACGCCGTCCAGCGTCAGCAGGCATCCGACGATGAGATTGCGCATTCTCACTCCGTACGTGGTCGTCCGACTCTCGGTCCCGGTGCAGACCGCCGCGGGCGCGGAAAGGAATCGGTGGGCGGGACCCGCCGATTCCTTTCCGCGGTCGAGGCGGTCCATAGGGTCGGAGGGAGTGGTGTCGAGGTGCAGACGAGGACCACCGTGGCGGGGATGAGCCAGTTCGAGACCGAGACCGAGCCGTTCCGGCGCGAGTTGCTGGCGCACTGCTATCGCATGCTCGGCTCCGTCGCCGAGGCGGAGGACACGGTCCAGGAGACCTACCTGCGGGCGTGGCGGGCGTTCGACCATTTCGAGGGCCGCTCGTCGGTGCGCACGTGGCTGTACCGGATCGCCACCAACGCGTGCCTCACCGCCCTGGAACACCGGCGGCGGCGAGCGCTCCCGTCCCACCTGGGCGGGCCGAGCGCGGACCCGTCCGCGGCCGCCCGGGCCGACGACTCGGTGTCCTGGCTCGAGCCGATGCCGGACGCCCTGGTCAAACCGCTCTCCGGCGACCCGGCCGAGGTCGTGGTGGCGCGGCAGAGCCTGCGGCTGGCGCTGGTGGCGAGCCTGCAGCATCTGCCCGCCCGGCAACGGGCGGTGCTCCTGCTGCGCGACGTACTGGCGTTCCCCGCCGCGGAGGTCGCCGAGATCCTCACGACCACGGTCCCGGCGGTGAAGAGCTACCTCCAGCGCGCCCGCGCGAAGCTCGATGACGTCGCGCCCGCCGAGGAGGACTTCCAGGAGCCGGCGGACCCCCGTCAGCGCGTCCTCCTCGATCGGTACGTGCGGGCGATCGAGACCGTGGACGTGCAGGCGCTGCGGGAGCTGCTCCACGAAGACCTGGTCCTGGAGGCGACGCCCGGCCGTACCTGGCACGCCGGGGTCTCGGTGTGCCTGCCCTTCCTCCAGCGGCAGGTGCTCGACGCCGGCCGGTGGCGGATGCTCGCCACCGCGGCCAACGGACAGCCGGCCGCGATCAGCTATCTGCGGGACGACACCGGCTCGTACCGCGCGTTCGGAGTCATCGTCCTCACCACGACAGCCACCGCGATCAGCCGGATCAACGCGTTCGGTGACGCCGACCTGGTCGCGGCGTTCGGGTTCCCCCAGGTCCTGCCGACCGAGGAGGAGGACGACGTCGCGGAACCCACCTGCTGACGCCCGTCGTCCGTTTAAGATCACGCATTACTCCGGGGTTTCCCGAAGGTTTCGCCGAGTGCATCCCCCTGCTCTGATTCGGTCCGTCTGACCCTCGCTGGAGACACCGTGATCAGCTTCAACCTGTCCCAGGTCTTCCAATCGGTCTCCGACGCCATTCCGGACACCGAAGCCGTGGTCTGGCGGGATCGCCGCCTCACCTACCGTGCGATCAACGAGCGGGCCGACGGGCTCGCGCATTACCTGGCCGGCCGAGGGCTGGGAGCGCGGCGGGAACGCGCGGAACTCCGCGGCCACGAGTCGGGCCAGGACCACGTGGGCCTCTACCTCCGCAACTGTCCCGAGTACGTCGAAGCGATGGTCGGGGGCTTCCGCGCCCGCCTGGCGCCGTTCAACGTCAACTACCGGTACGTGGCCGAGGAGCTGCTGTACCTGCTCTCGGACGCCCACGCTCGCGCGCTCGTCTACCACGCCGAGTTCGCTCCGTGCCTCCAGACGATCCGGGATCAGTTACCCGAGCTCGAGGTCCTGATCCAGGTCGCCGACGAGAGCGGCAACGACCTCCTCGACGGCGCCGTCGCCTACGAGTCGATCATCGAGACCCCGCCGCCGCCCGCCGGGATGCCGACGCCCACCGGCGACGACCTGCTCGTCCTCTACACCGGCGGAACGACCGGGATGCCGAAGGGCGTGCTGTGGCGGCAGGACGACATCTACGTCGCCGCGATGGGTGGTACGCCGTTCGGCGCGCCGGAGCCGTTCGCCTCCTACGCGGAGATCGCCGCCGCGGCCACGGCCAACCCGGGAAGCCAGCGGTTGCTGATGATCCCGCCGTTCATCCACGGCGCCGCGCAGTGGAGCGCGTTCTACACGTTCACGAACGGCGGCACGATCGTCCTGCTGGACGACGTCCACCACTTCGACGCCGCGCAGGCACTGCGTTTGATAGTCAGCGAGCGGGTCGTGGGAATTCCGGTTCTCGGTGACGCGGTGGTGCTCCCGATCGTCGAGGAGATCGAGCGCGCGATCGCCGCCGGCGAGCCGTACGACCTGTCCGGTTTCGCGGCGGTGTCGAACGGAGGCGCGCCGCTCTCGCCCGGAATGCGGGAGCGGCTGCTCCGCGCCCTGCCGCACGTGCTCTTGCTGGACGCCGCCGGGTCGTCGGAGACCGGGATCCAGATGAGCGCGCTGTCGGCGAGCGGGGCGATGACCGAGGCCGGTGTGTTCGACGCGCAGGAGCAGACGGCGGTCGTCGACGACACGCTCTCCCGCGTCCTCGCGCCGGGGGAGGGCCAAGGCTGGTTGGGTCGGCGGGGCCGCATCCCGCTCGGCTACCTGGGCGATCCGGACAAGACGGCCCGCACCTTCCCGGTCGTCGACGGCGTGCGCTGGGCACTGCCCGGCGACCGCGTCGAGCTCCTCGCCGACGGTCGCATCCGGCTGCTCGGCCGGGACAGCGCCACGATCAACACCGGCGGCGAGAAGGTGTTCGCCGAGGAGGTCGAGCGCGCGATGCTGGCCCACCCCGCGGTCCGCGACGTGATCGTCACCGGCCGGCCGTCGGACCGGTGGGGGAGCGAGGTGGTCGCGATCGTCGAGCTGAACCCGGACGTCGACGCCACCGACGACGACTTGATCGCGGCGAGCGCGCGTCACATCGCCCGCTACAAACTGCCGAAGATCATCGTCCGCGTTCCGGAGATCGCCAGGTCGCCGTCGGGGAAAGCCGACTACCGGTGGGCGGCCGAGCAGGCCAGGAAGGCCACCTCCTGATCGCCTATGCCGCTGTCAGTGCTCTGCGCGGTGCGCGTTGAGCCGGGCCGCCTGACGCGTCAGGTGGGCGCGCTCGGCGAGGTTGGCGGCTTTCCGGCCCGCCTCGGCGTACAACCGCGCCGCCGTCACCAAATCGCCGTCGCGTTCGTGGAGGTACGCCGCCACGGCCGCGTGGCGGGGCAGCGCGGGGTCCAGCGTCGCGAGCGCCGCCAGCCCGGCCCGCGGTCCGTCGGCCTCTCCGACCGCCACCGCCCGGTTGAGCCGGACGACCGGGCTGTCGGTGAGGCGTGCGAGCTCGTCGTACCACTCGACGATCTGCACCCAGTCGGTCTCCTCGGTGGTGGGCGCGTCGGCGTGGAGGGCCGCGATGGCGGCTTGGGCCTGGAACTCGCCCAGCCGGTCGCGGGCGAGGGCCGCCTGCAGGATCTCGACACCCTCGGCGATCGACTCGGTGTCCCAGCGGCTGCGGTCCTGCTCGGCGAGCGGTACCAGGCTGCCGTCGGGCGTGAGCCGGGTGGCGCGTCGCGCGTGGTGGAGCAGCATGAGGGCGAGCAGCCCCGCCACCTCCGGGTGGTCGATCGCGGCCGCGAGCTGCCGGGTGAGCCGGATGGCCTCGGCGGCGAGGTCGACGTCGCCGGAGTAGCCCTCGTTGAAGATCAGGTAGAGGACCCGCAGCACGGTGGCGACGTCGCCGGGCTGGTCGAACCGCACGCCGGAGACGGTGCGCTTGGCTCGGCTGATGCGCTGCGCCATGGTCGCCTCGGGCACCAGGTAGGCCTGGGCGATCTGCCGGGTGGTGAGCCCGCCGACGGCGCGGAGCGTCAGCGCGACGGCGGACGACGGCGTCAGCGACGGGTGGGCGCAGAGGAAGTAGAGCTGGAGCGTGTCGTCCACCGGAGGCGTGGGGCCCGGCATCGGCTCCTCGTCGACGAGTTCCTCGCGCCGGCGGCGGGCGGCGTCCGCCCGTGCCGCGTCGAGGAACCGGCGCCAGGCCCTGGTGACCAGCCAGCCCTTCGGGTCCCGTGGCGGGTCCGCCGGCCAGCTGCGGACCGCCTCGACCAGCGCGTCCTGCACGGCGTCCTCGGCCGCCGCGAAGTCAGCTCCGCGGCGGACGAGGATGCCGAGGACGCTCGGCGTGAGGCTCCGGAGCTGCGCCTCGTCGATGTGGGCCCCGTCGATCGGAGAGGTCACTCCGTAATCGTCGGCGGCACGGTCAAGAGCGGACGCAGCTCCAGCCACTCGTGGATCGGCTTCCCGCCCGCCCCGGGAGCGGCCGAGAGCTCCCCGGCCAGCTCGAGCGCGCGCTCGTAACTACTGACGTCGATGATGTACCAGCCGGCGATGAGGTCCTTGGTCTCGGCGAACGGACCGTCGGTGATCGGCGGGCGCCCCTCCCCGTCGGACCGGACGAACGTGCCCTCGGGGGCGAGCGCCTGGCCGTCGACGAACTCCCCTGTCGTCTCGAGCCGGCCCGCGAAGTCACTCATGTACTGCACGTGGGCGGAGATCTCCTCCGGCGTCCACTGGTCCATCGGCACGTCGTTGACCGGAGCCGGGCCGCCGCGGTAGTGCTTGAGCAGCAGGTACTTAGCCATCGTGGTTCTCCTCGGTGCTGGCGCGACCCATTCTCGTCACGTTCACCCCGGGGACGAAGCCGGGCGCGGGTTCTCGACATGGCGTCCGAGGATCTCCGAAACTATTTCCCGCGTCCGGCCTGCAGGATCTGTTCGGTGCCGCGCACGTTCACCGCCAGGACGTCCTCGAACGGTCCCTCGTCGGAGATCCCGCCGAGGCAGGGGTGACACGTCCCTTGATGGCACTGTTTACCCTCATTGACACCGGACATCGTTCCGAATGAGGGCGGGCAACGCGGATGGATCTCGATTCCTATTTCTCGATCGGCGCGACGAGTATCGACTCCGCGCAGAACACCTTCACCAACCGCACCGTCGAGCTCGACGCGTTCGCGCAGGCGCTGGACGCGATCGCCGTGTCGTACCCCCGCGCGGTGGAGGCGGTGGAGGACCTGACGAGCCCGCGGCGGAACGTGTTGACGTTCTACGGCGTCGGCGGGATCGGCAAGACCCGGCTCTCCCGCGAGCTGGAGACGCGTTACCTGGCAGCGCCCGCCGATGGCGATGCCGAGCGGCTGAGCCACCGGGTGGATTTCGAGGCCGGCTCCGCCACCGACGTGGAGGGGCTGTTGCTGGGGCTGCGGGCCGCGCTCGGGTCCTACCGCCCGTGCTGGCCGGCGTTCGACCTCGGATTCGCGGTCTACTGGGAGCGGGCCCACCCCGGCGAGGCGATGCGCACGGTGCTGAACGACTCGTCGTCGTTCCGCCGGATCCGCCGCGACGTCGACCTCGGGAGCCAGCTGCAGAAGGCCATCGAGGAGCTGCTGTCGTCGGCGGGCGGTGTGCTCGGCATCTTCACCGCCGGTGCGCGGTTGGCCGGGCGGAGCGTCCGGGACCGGATCCGAGAGCGTCGCGTCCTGCAGGAGTGCCCGTTCTTCGAGCGTGTCGTCGACGAGCCCGACCCGGCGAAGATGCGCATCTACCTCTCGGTCCTGCTCGCCTGGGACCTGGCGCAGCTGCAGCAGAAGGCGTCCCGCGCCGGTCGGTCGCTCGCGCTCACGGTCTTCTTCGACACCTGGGAGCGGGTGCAGGACGGCGAGCCCCGGTTAGGCAGTGTGGAGGACCTGCTCAGCCGCTTGGTCTGGCTGATGCCCACGACGCTGTTCGTGGTGAGCGGCCGGAATCGGCTCCGCTGGGCCGACGACGAGAGCCGCGCGCGCATGCAGTGGGCCGGCCCGGACCGGTGGCCCTATCTCGACGAGGGAGCCGGCCGGGTGGAGCCGCGCCAGCATCTCGTCGGCGGACTGTCGCCCGAGGACAGTGACCGGTTCCTCCGGCTGCGCCTGATGCGGGACGCCGAGCCGGTGCTGTCACCGGAGGTCCGGCAGCAGATCATCCGCGCCGCCCACGGCCTGCCGCTCTACCTCGATCTGGCCGCCGTGCGCTACGCCCAGCTGCTGGTCAGCGGCCGCACGCCGAGCCCGGAGGAGTTCGGGCAGCCGTTCCCGGAGATCGTGCTGCGCCTGATGGCCGACATGAGCACCCCGCAGCGCGCGTTACTGCGCATGGCGTCGCTGGTCGGCCGGTTCGACCTCGACCTCCTGCTCGCCGGTGCGCCGGACCTGCCCGACTCGGAGATGTCGCGCTTCCTCCGCCGCTCGATCGTCCGCCACGAGCCGGAGGAGTACCTGCCGTACAGCCTGCACGAGACGCTGCGCCACGCGGTCCGCGGCGCCGACCTCGCCGAGGACCAGTGGTCGGACCGGGAGTGGCGACGGGCGGCGCAGCAGCTCACCGACGAGATGCACCGCCGGGTCGACCGCCACACCGGCGGAGACGTCTCGATGCTCTCGACCTACTTCCTGCAAGCGTTCCGCCTCGCGCCCACGCTGGGCGGAGTGGAGCCGTGGTTGTGGCAGCTCGCGGCCCGGCTCCAGTCCCTGGGCGCGCTACCGACGCTCGCGCTGGCCGGCGCGTCGCTCGAACGCGGGGCGCCGGCGCAGGTCGCCGCCGATGTCTTCGCCGCGGTGGCCCGTCGGCGTGAGCGCGGGCCGGAGCCGACCGCCCGGCTCCTGCGTCGCAGTCTGAACGACCCGGAGCTCGACGAGGTGGGCCGTCAGTTCGCGACGCACTGGCTCGCCTGGATGCTCGACGAGACCGGTGACTGGGACGACGCCGAGCAACTCCGTCTCGGCCTCATCGCCAGGAACGGGCTGTTCGCGCCGTTCGTCAAGCACGCGCTCGGTCGCAGCGACTGGATCTGTGGCCGCCTCGACCGTGCCCGCGGCTGGGAGTTCGCGCTCTCCGACCCGCGTCAGCGGTTCTGGCAGACGGGCATCCAGGGCCGCGTCGAGTGGGTGCTCGGCCGGTTCGCCGAGGCCGAGGACCTCTACGCCCAGCGGCTCGCCGCCGCCGAGGAGTTCGGGTCACCCCAGATGGTGGCCGACGTGCTGCGCGGACGGGCACAGCTGCTGTGCTTCACCGATCCGGCGCAGACCGGGCCCGGCCTGGAGGCCGCGGAGATCTACCGTCGGCTACGGGTGCCGGTGAGCGAGGCCGAGACCCGTGCGGCGCTCGCGGTGTCCACCCACGTCCCCGGGGAGACCGCCTCGACGCTGGCCGAGCTGGCGACCTGCCGCGCGTCCGGTGCCGGGGTGTGGGCGGACGCCGGCGAGGTCCTCGTTCGCTGCCTCGAGGGGGACGTCGAGGGCGCCCACGAGGTCCGGAGCCGGATGGCGACCGAACAGCAGGGCGCCGCGTACGGGTTCTGGCTGGCGATCACCGGGTGGTGGCTCGACGAGGCGAGCGGACAGCTCGAGGAGACCGACGCGCCGGGCGTCACCTGGCTCCACGGCGCAGACGACGCGCGGAGCCGCTGGCAGGAGGTGCTGCGCCGCCGGATCCCGAGCAGGTGAGCGCTCCGCCGACCGCCAGCCCGGCGCTCAGCGGTCGACCGGGGACCCGGCGAGGAAGCCGGCGAGCGCCGCGGCCAGAGCGGCGGGCTGCTGCTCCTGGACGTTGTGGCCGGCGTCGATCTCGACGATCTCGGCGCGGGGGACCCGGGACCGGAACTCCTCGACCGCGCCCGGGCCCAGGAAGCCCTGCGTACCGCGGACCAGGAGGACCGGGACCGTCGCCTCCTCCACCGCCGGCCAGAGGTCGCGGAAGTCGACGTCGAACCTCGCGCCGGGTGGCGGGCTGGCGAGGTGGTGCTTGAACACGACCACGCCGTCGTCGCGCACGCGGGTGTTGAGGACGACGCCCCGGGCGAGCGCACGCCGCGAGGAGCCGAGGCCGGCGGCGAGGGCCAGCTCGACGATCTCCTCGCGGGATCCGAACTCCAACGGTCCGGAGAGGAAGGTCGTCACCGGCGCGGCGTCCTCGGGGCGCAGGCCGGGGCTGACGTCGACGAGGACCAGACGCTCGACCAGGTCCGGGCGGGCCTGCGCGAGCGCGAGCGCGGTGACGCCGCCGAGCGACTGGCCGACGAGGGTCTGCCGGGCGCCCGGCGCGTGCGCGTCGAGCACGGCCGCCACGGCGGCGGCGTTCGCGCGGGGCCCGTAGTCGAAGTCGTCCCGCCAGGCGGAGTCGCCGTGCCCGGGGAGGTCCACGGCGAGCGCGGACCGGCCGAGCGCGAGGATCGTCGCGTCCCAGGTGTGGGCGTTCAAGCCACCGCCGTGCAGCAGCGTGATCCCGGGGGACTCGCCCCAGAGCAGCGCGCTGACCGTGCCGGCCGGCGTCGCGGCGTCGACGCGGCGCACGGTGGGGAGCGCGGCCGGCGCACCCACCTCCGCAGCCTCTTCGGCGAGGAATTCGAACTCGCTCACGTGCTCTCCCTTCGGACCGGCGGACGCGGCCTAGGTGACCGCCGACGAGGCCTCACCCGCCTCCATCGACCGCTGACGCCCGCTGGCGGCGCCCGTGGCGGTCACATTTTTCGGGAAGACCATCGCACGAGCCGACCCGCAGCATGGACTTTCGGGAAGAGCACCCCACGCGGCGCCGCGAGAGGTGCTCTTCCCGGCAATCGGCGGGCGGCGGCCCCGCGGGGACGCCGGGGCCTCAGGGCGCCGGGTGGTAGCTGGGGAGGATGGAGCGGGGGATCGGTCCCTTGTTGCGCTGCCCGCTCCGGCTCTCCTCCCAGGCGTGGGCGAGGATCCCGACGCTGCGGCTGAGCACGAACAACCCGCGGGCCAGCGGCGCGGGGAACCCGAGCTCGGCGTAGATCACGGCGGTGGCGCCGTCGATGTTCATCGGGACCGGCCGCGCACGGCCGCGATTCAGCTCGGTCTCCACGGCCCGCGCCGCCGCGGCGTGCCGACCCTCGACCACTCCCTCGTCCACCGCGGCGTCGACCAGCGCGAGCAGCGGATCCCGCCGGGGATCGACCGGGTGGAACCGGTGGCCGAAGCCCGGTAGGTAGCGCGACCGCGACCGCCAGGCGGCGACCGTGGCCGCGGCGGCTTCCTCGAGGGCGCCGTCGAACGCCACCACGTCGGTCAGCAGCTCGACGCACTGCTCGCCGGCGCCGCCGTGGACGTCGCCGAGCAGGTTGACACCGGTGGCCATCGCGTTGTTCAAGCCGATACCGCAGGTGGCCGCCATCCGAGCGGCGGCGATCGACGGGGCCTGCGGCCCGTGGTCGACGGAGGCCACCAGCGCGGCCTCCAGCAGCGCCGCCTGGCCGGGTGTCGGCAGATCACCGCGCACCAGCAACCAGATCATGCCGGGGAAACTCAGCGAGCCGATCAGCTCCTGCACCGGGCGGCCGCGGAGTTCGACGACGCCGGGCTCGATCCGGGAGACGCCGGTCGCCCACCAGTCGGCGACCTCCTGCCGGACCGACTCCGCGGTCACGACGTGGCCTCCGCGGTGCGGGCGCCCCACGCCGCCAGCAGTTCGGGAATCCGTGCGGTGTCGGCCCCGAGGAGCGGCGCGGGCCCGGTGGGCGTCAACGGCTCCCCGTCGACGAGCACGCCGTTGCCGGTCATCCGCACGGTGCGCTGCTCGTCGCCGGGGAACGGGACTTCGGTGAGAAATCCGCGGTGCGCGAGCTGCTCGACCTCGACCGCCTGCGGCACGGTGAGGATGCGTGCCGCGGGTACCCCGGCCGCCGGGAGGATCTTCTCCCACTCCCGGGCGGTGCGCGCCCGCAGCGCCGCGTTGAGTTCCGCGTTCAGCGACTCCCGGTGGGCCTTCCGCGCCTCCCGCTCGGCGAACCGCTGGTCGAGTAGCAGGTCTTCCCGACCGACGAGGCGGCACAGCGTCTCGAACTGCTCCTGGCGATTCGCGGCGATGTTGAGTGGTCCGTCGGCGGCGTCGAACGTCCCCGACGGGGCCGCGGTCGCGTTCTGGTCGCCCATCGGTTCCGGGGGGACGCCGCTGACGAGGTAGTTGGAGACCGCCCAGCCCATCGACGACAACGACGCCTCCAACATCGACACGTCGAGGAACGTGCCCTCCCCGGTCCGCGCCCTGGCCGCGAGCGCCGCGGTGATGCTCAGGGCCGCCATCAGGCCCCCGACGGTGTCGGCGATCGGGAAACCCACCCGCAGCGGCGCGGTCTCCGGTGTGCCGGTGATGCTCATCATCCCGGCGAGTCCTTGGACGATCTGGTCGTAGGCCGGTGCCTGGCTCATCGGTCCGGTCTGGCCGAAGCCGCTGATCGCGCAGTAGACGAGGGCGGGGTTGAGCGAGCGGAGGCGCGCCCAGGGGAACCCCATCCGGGCCAGGACCCCGGCGCGAAAGTTCTCCAGGAGGACGTCGGCGCCGGTGACCAGCTGCTCGAAGGTGTGCTGGTCCGCGTCGTCCTTGAGGTTCAGCTCGATCGACTTCTTGCCCGCGTTCTGCGCCAGGAACGACGCGCCGACGCCGGCCCGGTTGAGCGTGGCGTCCGGACCCAGATGGCGGGCCAGGTCCCCGCGGCCCGGCGTCTCGACCTTGACGACCTCCGCCCCCAGCAGCATCAGGTGGTAGCTGCAGTAGGGCCCGGCGAGCACGTTCGTGAGGTCGAGGACGCGAATGCCGTCCAGCGGTCGTCCCTGCATTGGCATGGCTCCTTCCGCGGCCACATGGTCCGACCGCGTTCCGAGGGAATGGCGGCCTACGCGCCCAGCGGGTGGTCGAAGCCCCGCTCCGAGAGCTGCCGGGCGACGTCGACGAGATCGCGCGCGTAGACGTCGACCTGCTCGTCGCCGAACCGCACGGTCGGACCGCTGAGCGTCAGGGCGGCGACCACCCCACCCGATCGGCCCTCGATCGGCACCGCCACCGCGGAGAGACCGGCCTCGCGCTCGCCGTGGCTGACCGCGTACCCGCGTTCCGCGGCCTCCGCGATCCACGCGCGCAGGGTGGACAGGTGCGCCTCCCCGTCGGGGGAGGCCTGGACGATCCGCCGCAGACGCTTGTCGTCGGCGTCCCGGAGCAGCACCTTCGCCGAGGCGCCGCCCCAGAGCGGCAACTCGTCCCCGATCCGGACCACGTGGCGCAACGCCTGCGGGCTCTCCTGCTGGGCGAGGCAGATCCGGGTCAGGTCGCGGGCCCCGTAGAGGTTCACCGTCTCGCGGTGTCGGGCGGACAGGTCGTTCATCGCGCGGGTCAGCTCCGGAGGCATCTCCCAGCTGCTCCGGGCCAGGTGGGCCCAGCGCCACAGCGCGGGACCGGCGAGGTAGCCGCCGGCGGTGGCCCAGAGCAGCCCGGTCTGCTCCAGCGTCTGCACCAGCCGGATGACCGTGGTCTTCGCCAGGCCCGTTCCGTCGGTGATGTCGCGGATGGTCACCACCGGCCGGTCCTCGGTCAGCAGGGACAGGATCTCCATCGCCCGCTGGACGCTGCGCACGCCGGTGGCATCGGCGCTAGCCGGGCCGTCTGTGGTTGCCGCACTCACTGATGGCACCTTCCCCGAGCGACGTCGAAATGCTTCTGGCGGTTGATTCTCGCCAGGGGCGGCCACGTCATCCATCGGCAACTTTCCGGGAACCGCCTATTGCCAGCCGTGAGCGGGCACCCGTACGTTACACGCAGTCCGCAGAGCGGTCCATAAGGTCCGCAGAGCGGTTCGCGGCATAGCTCCGGATTACACGAGCCGGGTATCGATCAAGGTCTTCCTCGCGGCGAGTGCCGTCCCTAACGTGTACGTACTAGTTCGAACATTGCGCCGTTCCGCGTGACGAGGAGTGTGCGAGTGAGTCCAAACAGGGCAGATCCGCTGGACGGCAGGCCGATCCTGGACGCACTTCTGATCCGTCAGGAGAATTCCGGTCCCGTGCTCGCGGCTGCGCTGCTGGCCGGACGCTGGGAGACCGACGGTGCGACCGCGGACCGGGTCGGCCCGTACACCCGGACCGTCGTCTCGCGGGCCCGGACCGCGGGGCTCGACGACGTCGGGAGCGCGGCCGAGTACGCGAGCCGCGCGGCCAGGACGATCGCCGCCCTCGCCCCCGCGACCAGGGCCGACATCCTGGAGCGAGCGGCGAACTCGGCGGCGGTGCACCGCGACGCGCTCGCCCGGCTGATCGCCTGGGAGCTCGGCAAGCCGGTCAAGGACGGCCGGGGCGAGCTGGACCGCGTGGTGGACACGTTCCGCGTCTGTGCCGCCGAGGCCAGGCAGATCGGCGGCGACGTCCTCCCGGTCGCGGGATTCGGTCGTGGCGTCGGGAACACCGCGCTGACCTACCGCGCACCGGCCGGTGTCGCGCTCGCGATCACTCCGTTCAACGCACCGGCCAACCTGCTCGCCCACAAGCTCGGCGCGTCGTTCGCGGCCGGCAACACCACGATCGTCAAGACGCCGCCGCAGGCTCCGGCCAGCTCCGCGGCGATCGTCGCGCTGCTCCTCGACGCCGGCGCACCGCCGGAGGCCGTGCAAGTGCTGCACGGTGACGGGGCCGTCGGCGCGGCGCTGTGTGCGTTACCCGAGGTCAGCGTCGTGAGCTTCACCGGCAGCGCGGCGACCGGCGCGGCCGTCGCCCGGGCCGCGGGCGCGAAGCGGCTGGTCCTCGAACTCGGCGGGAACGCGGCCACGATCGTGTGCGCGGACGCCGACGTCGCGCACGCCGCGGCCGTCTGCGCGAAGACCGGCTACACGAACTCCGGCCAGAGCTGCATCTCCGTGCAGCGGGTCTACGTGCACCGCTCCCGGTTCGGCGAGTTCCTGGACGCGTTCCGGGCGGGCGTCACGGCGTTACGCGTCGGCGACCCGCTCGATCCGGCGACCGACGTCGGCTCCATGGTGGACGACGACGCCGCCGAGCGAGTCGTGCGGTGGAGCCGCGAGGCCTCCGACGCGGGCGCCACGATCGTCACCGGCGGCACCCGCGACGGCGCCACCGTCGCCCCGACGATCGTCGCCGATCCGCCCCCGACGGCGAACGTCGTCACCGAAGAGGTCTTCGGTGCGCTCGTCGCGGTGGTGCCGTTCGACGACTTCGACCAGGTCGTGCAGGAGTGCAACCGCAGCCGGTACGGGCTGCAGGCCGGGCTGTTCACCCGGGACCTCGGGACGATCGTCCACGCGTGGCGCGAGCTCGAGGTCGGCGGCTTGATCGTCAACGGCTCCTCGAACTTCCGGCTCGACCACGTCCCGTTCGGCGGCGTCAAGGACTCCGGCTTCGGCCGGGAGACCCCGCGCTCGATGATCGAGGACTACACGGTGGTCAAGACGCTCGTCCTGCGCGGGATCTCGATTTGGGGCGATCGCTGATGCGCACCCCGACGGCCGCCGCGGCGCTCACCGCCCAGCTCGAGTCCTACGGCGTCGAGTACGTCTTCGGCACCTGCGGCCACACGAACATCGCGCTGCTGGACGCGCTCGGCCGCAGCAGCATCGAGTTCGTCATCGCCCGGCACGAGCAGGCCGCCGCCCACGCCGCCGACGGCTACGCCCGGGCCAGCGGCAAGCCCGGCGTCGTCCTGCTGCACGTCGGGCCGGGAATGATGAACGCGGTCACCGGGGTCGCGACCGCGGCGCTGGACTCGGTGCCGCTGGTCGCGATCGCCGGCGACATCCCGTCCTACTACGCCGGTCGGCACCCGCACCAGGAGGTCAACCTCCACAACGACGCCGACCAGACCGCGATCTACCGCCCGTTCGTGAAGCGCGCCTGGCACGTGCACCGGGTCGAGGACCTGCCCCGGTTCACCGAGCGGGCGTTCACCACCGCGGTCAGCGGTCGCCCGGGCGCGGTCCTGCTCAACGTCCCCATGGATCTGTTCAATCGGCCGCAGGCCGAGAAGGCCTACCCGCTGCCGGGCGAGCTGACCAAGCCCGACCTGCCCACCGAGGTCGCCGCGCGGATCGCGGACGCCCTGGCGGGCGCGGAGCGTCCGCTGATCTACCTCGGCGGCGGTCTCTCCGCCGGGCCGGGCCGGGCCGATCTCACCCGGCTGATCGAGCACCTGGACATCCCGGTCGCGCACTCGCTGATGGCCAAGGGCAGCTTGCCCGACGACCATCCGCTGGTGATGGGCATGCCGGGCTTCTGGGGGCTGGAGCAGACGAACCGGTACGCCCGCGAGGCCGACGTGGTGCTGGCGATCGCGACCCGGTTCGCCGAGACCGACGCCAGCTCCTGGGACGACCGGTACACCTGGAGCTTCCCGCCGACCCGGCTGATCCAGATCGACATCGACCCGGCCGAGATCGGCCGGAACTATCCGGTGGAGATCGGCGCGGTCGCCGACGCGGCGCTCGCCGTCCGCCGGATCGCCGAGGCGGCGATGCCGCACCCCGAGACGCCGCGCCCCGCGCTGCGGGCGGAGATCGCGGCGGGCCGCGGCGAGCTGTTCGCCGCCAGCGCCGAGCGCGGACGCAGCGACGACTTCCCGCTGCGCCCCGAACGCATCCTGCTCGACGTCCGGGAGACGCTGCCCGCCGACACCGTGCTCGTCACCGACGTCGGCTGGAACAAGAACGGGGTCGCCCAGGCGTATCCGCTGCCGGTCGAAGGCCGGTTCATCACCCCGGGCGGCGCCTCGACGATGGGCTTCGGGCCGGCCGCCGCGCTCGGTGTCCAGATCGCCTGGCCGGACCGGCCGGTCGTCGCGCTGATCGGCGACGGCGGGATGAGCGCTCAGCTGCCGGCGTTGCCGATGGCCGTGGAGCGGGGCCTGCCGGTGCTGTTCGTCGTGATGAACAACCGGGCCCACGGCACCATCGCGGACCTGCAGACCGCCAGCTTCGGCACCGGCTACGGCTGCGAGTTCACCGACCCCGACGGGAAGCCCTACAGCCCGGACTTCGCCGCCCTCGGCGAGGCCTGCGGCGCCGACGGCTACCGCATCACGCAGCCGGGCGATCTCCGGAACGCCCTGCGCAGTGCCCTCGCGCGTCGCCGCCCCGCGGTGATCGACGTGCCGATGGTGAACGAGCCGGTGCCCACTCCGGGCCACTGGAACATCAAGGACATCTACGCCGGAATCTTCGAGTGATCCACCCCAACCCCCAGAGGTGATGATCCGTGTTCGGAATCCGTAGTACCCGCCGCGCCATGGCTGCCGCGGCGGCGGTCCTGGCGCTCACGCTCAGCACGGCGTGCAGCGCACCCGGCGACGACGACGAGGACGGTGGCAGCGGCTCCGGCCCGATCAAGATCGCCGTGGTCGACGCCCAGAGCGGGCAGCTGTCCTCGCTGGGCAAGTGGGAGTACAAGGGCGTGAAGCTCGCGGTCGACGAGTGGAACGCGAAGGGCGGAATCGACGGCCGGAAGATCGAACTCGGGCTCTTCGACGACCAGGGTGACCCGACGATCGGCACGAACCTCGCGCGCAAGATCGACAGTGAGGGCTACATCGCGATGCTCGGCACCGCGGAGAGCGCCGTGACGATCGCGATGGCCCCGATTCTGCAGCAGGCCGAGATCCCGAACATCACCTCCGGCCAGTCGCCGGGCCTCACCGCGGTGAAGAGCCCGTTCCTGTTCCTCAACGGACCGACGAGCACGACCTACGACGAGAGCCTCGCGAAGTACATCGTCGATCAGAAGAAGATCACGAAGATCGCGATGATCACCAACAACGGCGGCTACGGCAAGGGCGAACACGACGCGTTCACCAAGGCGCTGGCCGACCGCGGGATCAAGCCGGTCGACGACCAGGTGGTGACCACCGACCAGAAGGACTTCAGCGCGGCGCTCACCAGCATTCGGCAGAAGGCACCGCAGCTGATCTTCGTCGGCGCCGAGGAGGTCGAATCCGGCCTGATCGTCAAGCAGGCCCGCGACCTCGGCATCAAGGTGCCGTTCGCCGGCGCCGCACCGCAGGGCACGCCGGTCTTCCTGGACACCGCCGGCGCGGCCAACGCCGAGGGCACGATCGTCTCCTCGCCGTACCTGAGCAACGACGTCAGCGACGCGTCCAAGAAGTTCGCCGCCGACTACCAGAAGGCGTTCAACGAGGAGGCCGAGCTGCACGGCGCCAAGGCGTACGACGGTGCGCAGATCATGTTGACCGCGCTGAAGAACAGCAACGTCGCCACCGGTAAGGAGCTGGCCGACGCGATCCGCGCGGTCAAGCACAAGGGGCTGCTCGGCGACTTCGCGTTCGACGACACGGGTGTCGGCATCTTCGCCACGTCGATCGGCACCATCACCGGCGGAAAGCTCGTCGCCGCGAGCTGATTTTTCTCGACCCGGTGCGGGGCCGCTCGGTGGCGGCCCCGCACCGACGCCCGCGCCTAGGCCCCTGCTCAGGGAGAGTCATGCAA
The DNA here is from genome assembly GCF_039536245.1 of Cryptosporangium minutisporangium. Classification (NCBI taxonomy): domain Bacteria; kingdom Bacillati; phylum Actinomycetota; class Actinomycetes; order Cryptosporangiales; family Cryptosporangiaceae; genus Cryptosporangium; species Cryptosporangium minutisporangium. Next base: position 231,510 of record NZ_BAAAYN010000006.1, read on the forward strand.
GTCTTCGTTCAGACGCTCGTCGGCGGCATCAGCCTCGGAGCGATCTACGCGCTGGTCGCCATGGGTTTCTCCCTGGTCTACCGCACGATGGGCCTGGTCAACTTCGCCCACGGCAACGTCGTCATGATCGGCGCCTACCTGGCCTCCACCTTCTACCTCTCGGTCCGCCTGCCGTTCGCGCTCGCGATGGTCGTGGCGATCGCCGTCACCGGCCTCATCGGCGTCATCATCGAACGGGTTCTCCGGCCACTGGAGAACAAGGACTTCGACCTGATGCTGATCGGCACGATCGGCTTCGGCATCGTGCTGGACGCGCTGGCGATCCTGATCTGGGGCGCCACCGGCCGTGCCGTCCCCTCACCGGTGCGGTCGGCGCCGCTCGACGTGTTCGGGATCCGCATCCGCACCTACGACCTGGTCGTGCTCGCGGTCGCCGCGGCGGCGATGGTGCTGCTCGTCCTGTTCCTCCAACGCACCAAGCGCGGCGCGGCGATGCAGGCGGTGGCGATGGACCACGAGGCCGCCACCGCGGTCGGCATCCACGTCGGACGCAGCAACGCGATCGCGTTCGTGATCGGCGCCGGGCTCGCCGCGCTCGCCGGTGGCCTGGTCGGGCCGCTGCTCTACGTCAGCCCGTCGATGGGGGGCGCGCTGGGTATCAAGGGGTTCGCCGGCGCGATCCTCGGTGGCTTCGGCAGTATCCCGGGCGCGATCGTCGGCGGTCTCGCGATCGGCGTCCTGGACTCGTTCGCAGCCGGCCACTTCCAGGGCTACTCGGAGCTCGTGACGTTCGTCGTCTTCGCGGTGCTGATCATGGTCCGGCCGACGGGCATCTTCGGGGAGAAGACGGTGAACCGCGCATGAAGTACTCCCGGGTGGCTGCCCTCACTCTGCTCGTCGCCGCGGCGGTGGTCCTGCCCTACACCGTCGGCCGCTACACGATCCACGTCATCGACGTCACGATCATCTTCGCCATCCTCGCCATCGGCATGGGGCTGGCGATGGGCATCGGCGGCCAGATCAACCTCGCACAGATCGCGTTCTTCGGCCTCGGCAGCTACGTCACCGCGATCCTCACGGTGAAGGAGGGCTGGGGCTTCTGGACGGCGTCCGTGCTGGCGATCCTCGCCACGGTCGCGGTCGGCCTGCTGGTCGGGACGCCCGCGCTGCGGGTCCAGTCGCACTACCTGGGCATCGTCACCCTCGGCCTCGCGCTGGCGTTCACGAACTGGCTGACCAACACCGAGCTGACCGGGGGAGCGGAGGGCATCTCCGGGATCCCGGTCCCGGAGCTGCCCGGCATCGACCTGTCCAGCGAGTACCTCTACTACTACCTGGAGATCACCGCGTTCGCGGTCCTGCTCACGTTCGGCGAGTTCATCGTCCGTACGCCGCTGGGCCGACGGCTCCGCGCGATGCGCGACGACCCGCTCGCAGCCGGCGCGATGGGTGCCGAGGTCCCGATGCTGCGGATGACCGCGTTCGCGCTCTCCAGCGTCTACGGCGGGCTGGCCGGCGTGCTCTACGCCGGGCTGATCCGGTACGTCGCACCGGAGACGTTCAGCATCGCCAACATGTTCCTGCTGCTGGCGATGGTGATCATCGGCGGCAGGCAATCGCTGGTGGGCTGCGTCGTCGGCGCCGTCGGCCTGTCCCTGGTCCGGGAGTGGCTCGTCGACTACCCGACCTACGCCCAGATCGCCTACGGCAGCGTCGTCGTCCTGACCGTGCTGTTCGCCCCGACCGGCCTGGCCGGTCTGCCGGAGCGGATCCGCGGTGCCTATCGCCGCCGCCGTCCTGCCGCGGCCGACCGCGCGGTGCTGCGCCCCTTCCAGCCCTATGCGGACGCCGGGGAGCGAACCGCCTCCGGTGCGCCGGCGCTGGAGATCCTCTCGGTCAGCAAGCACTTCCGCGGGCTCAAGGCGCTCGACGACATCTCGCTGTCGGTGGCGGCCGCGCAGATCCGGGGCATCGTCGGCCCGAACGGTTCGGGCAAGACGACGCTGTTCAACGTCATCAGCGGGTTCTACAAGCCGACCGGCGGCGAGGTCCGGATCGATGGCCGACCGATGACCAACGCCCGGTCCTACCGGCTGGCCCAGGCCGGAGTCGCGCGGACGTTCCAGAACCTCCGGCTCTTCCCGGCCATGACCGTGCGGGAGAACGTGCTGGTGGCGCTCGACCAGACCCGGACCCGCAGCATCTGGCGGTACGCGATCTGGCAACCCGGGGTCTGGCGCCACGACCGAGCGCTGCGCCGCCAGGCCGACACGATCCTCGAGCGGTACGGCCTGACGGACTTCGGGGACGCCTTGCCCGGCGCCCTGCCCTACGGGATCCAGCGCCGCGTCGAGATCGCCCGCGCGATGGCCCGCGAGCCGCGTCTGCTGCTGCTCGACGAGCCGGCCGCCGGCCTCAACGGCGACGAAGTCCGCCAGCTCGGTGAGATCGTCCGATCGATCCGGGACAGCGGGGTCACCGTCGTGCTGATCGAACACAACATGGGCCTGGTCATGTCGCTCTGCGAGCACGTGACCGTGCTCGCCAGCGGCCGCATCATCGCCGACGGCACGCCCGACGAGGTCGCCACCGCTCCCCAGGTCATCGAGGCCTACCTCGGCGACTCGATGGACGACGTCCTGCCCGCCGAGAAGGAGGTCCGGCCATGACGCAGACCGTCACGTCCACCGACGCCCTGGTGGTCGAGGGATTGACCGTCAACTACGGCGGCGTGAGCGCGGTCCGGTCGGTCGCGCTCACCGTCCCGCCCGGCTCGGCGGTGGGGATCATCGGTGCAAACGGTGCCGGGAAGACCTCGACGCTGCGGGCGATCATGGGGCTCGTCCCGCGTAGCGCGAGCACGATGCGGTGGGGAGACGTCGACCTGACGAAGGTGCCGGCCCGGGACATGGTGCGGCACGGCGTCGGCTACGTCCCGGAGGGCCGGCACGTGTTCTCCGGCTTGACCGTGGAGAAGAACCTGCTGCTCGGCGCCTACTCGCGACCGTGGAAGGCGGACACCAAACAGGCCTTGGCGGAGGTATACGAACTGTTCCCGGTGCTCGGCGAGATGCACGGGCGGCTCGCCGGGGCCCTGTCCGGCGGTCAGCAGCAGATGCTCTCGATCGGCCGCGCGCTGATGTGCCGTCCGCGGCTGCTGCTGCTCGACGAGCCGTCGATGGGGCTGTCGCCGAAGTTGGTGGCGGACATCCTCGCGGTACTGCAGCGGCTCTCCTCCGAGGGGCTGAGCCTGCTGCTGGTCGAGCAGAACGCCAAGCTGACGTTCGAGGCGACGAGCAGCTGCCTGGTCGTCGAGAACGGCGAGGTGGCGATGGTCGGCAGCTCCGAGGAGCTCCGGCACGACCCGAACGTGCGCCGCATCTACCTGGGGTTGTGACCATGCGGCCGCGCCGGTCGCCCGGGCGGTAGCGTACTAACCGGTACGTAACTTGTGGAAGAGGGGCGGCATGCCGAGCGACTCGCAGGTGATACCGACCGAGCGGACCCGCGACGCCGAGCGCACCCGGGCGGAGATCCTCGACGTCGCGACGCACGAGTTCGCCGAGCACGGGTACGCGAGCGCACGGGTCGACGCGATCGCCGGCAAGACCAGTACGACCAAGCGGATGATCTACTACTACTTCCGCAGCAAACAGGGCCTCTACGTCGCCGCTCTCGAGCACGCGTACCGCCGCATCCGCTCGCTCGAACAGCGGCTCGACGTGGAGGATCTCGAGCCGGTCGACGCCCTGCGTCAGCTGGCCGAGCTGACCTTCGACCACCACGAGACCCACCAGGACTTCGTCCGGCTGGTGAGTATCGAGAACATCCACCACGCCGAGCACCTGCTGAGCTCCGGAGCGCGGGAAGGGCTGGCCGCTCCGGCGCTCGACGTGCTCACCCGGATCATGGAGCGCGGCCGCGCCGCCGGCGTCTTCCGCAGCGACCTGGACGCGCTCGACGTGCACATGATCATCAGCTCCTACTGCATCTTCCGCGGGGCGAACCGCTACACGTTCCGGGCGATCTTCCAGCGGGACCTGCTGGATCCGGCCCGGCGCGACCACCTGCGGCGACTGCTCGGCGATCTGGTGGTCGATCACGTGACCAGCGGTGGCAAGCACGCGAGCGCGTGACGGGGCCGTCTCGTGGCCAACACCGACGTGGACGTCGATCTGCTCGTCGTCGGCTCCGGCGCAGGTGGGCTGTCCGCCGCGGTGTTCGGTGCGGCCGCAGGACTGTCCACACTGGTGCTGGAGAAGACCGAGTGGCTGGGTGGAACGACCGCCTACTCGGCCGGCACCGCCTGGATCCCCGGCCACCGGCACCAGGCCGACTCCGCTGCCGATCGCGAGGCCGCACGCCGCTACCTCGACACGCTCGTCGGCGATCGGGCGCCCGTCGAGCTGCGGGAGTCGCTGCTCACCCACGGGCCGGCGGCGATCGACCAACTGGATCGGCTCGGGGTCGGCTTCCGGCACACGGTCTCCGCGGTCGACTACCACCCCGAGATCGAGGGGTGCGGCGTCGGCCGGGCGCTGGAGCCCGAACCCTTCGACGGACGTCGGCTCGGCGCAGAGCGGTTCCGGCGAGTGCGGCCTCCGGTGCCCGAGTTCGCGCTGTTCGGTGGCTCACTGATGCTGCGCCGCGCCGAGGTCGACGAGCTACTGGCGATCTTCGGCGGGTCGCCGCGCGCTGTCGGGCTCGCGCTGCGTCGCGGCGCGCGCTGGGCGCTCGACCGGCTCCGGTATCCGCGGGGTACCCGGCTGACGATGGGCAACGCGCTGGTGGCCGGCCTCTACCACCAGCTCGTTCGCCGGTCGGGTGACGTGTGGTTCGGCGCGCGGGCCGTGTCGCTGATCGTCGACGACTCCGGACGTGTCGCCGGAGCGGTGGTCTCCCGGGAGGGCGGAACCGTCCGGGTCGGCGCTCGTCGCGGGGTCGTACTCGCCGGCGGTGGCTTCGCGGCGAACCCTGCCCTGCGGGCCCGGCACCTGCCGGAGCCGACGGCGGAGTTCACCTGCGCGGCCGAGGGAGCCACCGGCGACTTCCTCACCCTGGCGGGCTCGGCGGGTGGTGCCCTCTCCGCACCGGTTGTCGGGGCCGCGCCTGGTGCCCGGTCCGCACGGCGGGACGACAACGCGTTCTGGTTCCCGAGCTCCGTCGGCCGGCGGCGGAACGGCTCGCTCGCGGTCTTCCCACACATCTGGGATCGCGCGAAGCCGGGCATCATCGCCGTCGACGCCGCAGGCCACCGGTTCGTCGACGAGTCGGTGTCCTACCACCGCTTCGTTCGTGCGATGTACGCGACGTCGACCGTCCCGGCCTGGCTCGTGCTGGACGCGCGCACCCTGTCGCGGTACGGGCTCGGGCTGATCCGCCCGCGTCTGCCCGCGCCGCTGTTGCGCCACTACCTGCGAACCGGCTATCTACGCCGCGGCGCCACCATCGGGGAGCTGGCCGCCGCGATCGGCGTCGACCCGGCGGGGCTCGAGCAGACGATCCGCGCGGTCAACGACGCCGCGCGCCTCGGCGTCCCCCAACTCCCGCACCCCAACCCCAACCTGGGGACCATCGAGGATTCGCCGTTCTCTGCGATCGCCGTGGTGCCGACGCCGCTCGCCACGTCGCTCGGACTGCGCATCAACCCGGCGGCGCAGGTGCTCGACGCGGCCGATCAGCCGGTGCCGGGCCTCTACGCGTGCGGCAACGACGCCCAGTCGATCACGGCGTCGGAGTATCCCGGCGCCGGCTGCCAGATCGGCGCGGCGCTGACCTTCGCCTACCTGGCCGCGCGCGACGCTTCCCGTGCCCACCGATCCGGGCGCGACTGACGGTCGAGCCCCGAGTCGGACCAGCGGTTCAGAGGTTCCAGAAGTATCGGCTGGTCGGCACCAGGTCCAGTCCCTGGTCCGCGCCGAACGCGGCGACGCTCGCCATCAGCTCCGTCGTCCGGCGGCGCAGTTCCGCGTCGTCGCCGCGGCTGCCGTAGAACGCGTGCGGGTCGGTCAGCGCGGCCATCGGGAAGTGCTCCTCGACGATCGCGGCGATCGGCGGCGACGACGCCGTGAGGGCCTCGTCCACGATGTTCTGGATGTAGCAGACCGTGTTCTGGGTGCGGATCGCGATCGGGGTGTGGTGCACCGTCCAGTACTCCAGGTACTCCGCCTCGGTCATCGTCGCGGGCCGACGGAGCAGCGCGACCTGGGCGAAGACGTCGGCGCGGGCGCCGTCGGGCACCGGCGCCGGGTCGAGCCGGACCCGTTCGGTCACGCGGTAGGCGTGCGGCGCCGGTTCACCGGCCGCCTCCGCGACGGCGGTGATCGCGGGCGAGGCGTCCCCGTCGGTCCAGATCGAGACCAGGGCGGTGATCGGCTCGCCCGGCCCGAACCGCATCGCGGGCGCCACGTCCGCGTCGTCGAGGTTGACCTGCACGGCGGACGCTCCCGCGGCGGCGAGCGTTTTGCGGAGCGGGAGTGCCGAGAGGGGAGCACCGAGGCCAGCGCGGTGCAGGACGACGATCAGCTTCTGCACGCGACGAACCTAGCAGCGAATCCGCAAAACTAGAACCGGTTACAACAGGACCAGCCCGCCGGGCGGCGGGGCTGGTCCCGGCGGTGGCGTCCGGCCACCGCGGTGTGCGTCAGGAAGGCAGGCGCGCGGGCTCGGCGTAGCCGATCAGCGCCGCCCGGTCCTCGGCGAGGACGAAGCCGTTCCGGATCGTCGCCTCGGCATCAGCGAGGTAGCGCTGCTGATAGTCCGCCCGGGACGGGTAGAGCTGGGCCAGCCGGGCCGGGGACAGCGGCTTGGTGGTGCCCAGCAGGAGGCAGATCGCCGACAGCTTCGGACCGGGGTCCCCGGAGAGCACGGTGACCGGGACGTCGACCGGTGGCGTGCGGACGCCGCCGAGGGCGATGCCGTCGGGGTTCCGCTTGACCGCCGAGATCAGGCCGGTCCGCACGTCGATGCGGGGCGCGGTCACCGGCGGCCGGCCGGTGTCCAGCCAGGTGGCCAGGGCGCGATACGCGGCCTTAGTGACCAGGTGCATCGGCCCGTTGTTGATCGGTGCGCCGCAGTCGATCGTGGCCGCGTTCCCGCCGAGCAGGTGGGCGTCCGCGTGCGCGGTTCCGGCGACCTCCCAGAGCCGGAACCGGTCGTTGTCGGGCTGGCGCGCCTTCACCGAGTTCAGGATGCTGGTCAGGTCCGTCTCGGTCTGGACGTTCATCACCGGAGCGGCCTGATCGGTGCGGAAGATGGTCGTGGTGCCGCCGATCAGCGCGCCCGTCAAGTCGGCCGCCTTGCCGGGGCCCACCAGCGGGAGCCCGGCCGCGCCGCGGCTGTGCACGAAGAAGCCGTCGAAAGCGCGGGTCAGCGGCTGGACGCCGTTGTAGTAGGTGACCATCGCGAATGCCGACTGGGACTCACCGGCGGCGATGATCTTCTCGGGCTGCAGGCCGCCGGTTCCGGCGCCCGCGCGGACGGCACGGGCGACCTGCGTGAGCATGTCGAACGCGAAGCCGTCGCCGGGATGGGTGAGCGAGCCGTAGCGGGCCGGGTCGATCGCCTTCAGGCCCTTGCCGGCCAGCTCCGAGCCGGGGCCGGGAGCCCCGACGAGAACCTGTCCGCCGATGACACCGATCTGCTGCGCCGACACGCCGACCCAGATGTCTCCACGGCGGATGATCTCCTCGTGGGTCGTGGCCCACTCGGGGTCGGCGTCGACGCCGCCGCTGACGTTCAACCACTCGACGATGACGGTGCCGCTGAATCGAGAGGCGTCCGCCGGCCGGCGAACCAGCACCCGGGTCCGGTACGGCGCGCTGCCATCGGTGCGGAACGTCCATCGGCCGTCGGAGGTCAGCCTGCCGCTGGCCTTGTACGAACTCGCCGTCCCGGTCGCGGCGTACTCGTCCTCGACGTAACCGGCCTGCTGGAGGTCGACGGGGATGGCGGTGCCGATGAACACGCCGTTTCCGCCGGTCAGCCGCTGAGTGAGGTCAGCGGCCGGGCCGGAGGTGGCGGTGGCGACGCCCACGTGCGCGGTCGTGGCACCGCTCCCACAGGCGGCCACCGCCAGCAGCACCGCGACGAGAAGACCGGCCAGCGCGGCCGTCGTCCGTCGGCCGGACGCCGGGGGGTCCGTTCCGGGGTCGAGATCGGAATGCGGGGATCGCATGCGTGATCGTCCTCTCGTGCGGGCCGGGTGAGCGGAATGGCGAAGCAAGCCGGCAGGGAGTTCCGCATTGGTTCCGGTGAGCATTTCGGTACGTATTCGGAGCCGGTACTTACCTGCCGGTAACCTGCTGAGGGATAAGGTCTATCGCCCGGGTAGCACTAGTCAAGTCTGTACCGAGCAAGTCGGCTCACCAGGAGATTTCGGGATCAGCAAACGAGAAATCCGGTCGCGGCGTCCCCCATTCCTCGAGTCGGAATCGTCAATTCGGCAACTCTATTGGCATTCCGGTGGGAGGAATCAATCCGACCCGGGACGGCCGGAGAACAGGCCGTCGAGGAGAACGGTGATCGCGCGCAGAGCCGTCCGCGACCGGTCCTCGATCGCGGCGTGAGCGATTGCGCCTTCGAGCATCGTCATGACCATCCGCAGGTCGCCGGGGCCGACTCCCTCCCGGAGCCCGCCGACGGCCTGGCAACGCAGCATCGGCCCGGTGAGCGCGGAGATCACCTGCTCCGTGCACCACTCCCGCTCCGCGTCGGTCAGCTGGTCGGTGAGCGTGACCAGCGGGCGCATCGACGCCTGCCCGATCAGGACCATCTCCAGCAGCCAGCGGAAGTTGTGCGGCTCGGTCTGCTCGACGAGGTCGCCGAGCACCGCCAGCTGCTCGCGGGTCACCGCGAGCGCTATCGCTCGGCGATCCGGGAAATGCCGGTAGGCGGTGGCCTGGCCGACACCGGCCCGGCGCGCGATCTCCGCGAGCGAGGGCACCGCATCGCCCTGGGTGAGCTCGGCGTTGGCGACGTGCAGGATCCGTGCCCGGTTCCGTTTCGCGTCGCTGCGCACGGGGGGAGGGGACGACGGCATGCGATGCCTCCTTGCCGGACGGCCAGGTGTTACCGATCGGTAGGAACCGTACCAATCGCCGGGCGAGACGGGTCCAATCCGGACGGAGTGCGGGAAAGGTGGCGCAGTCCGACCCGGGTACTTAGAGTGGGGTTGCTGGCCTGTGACCTAGGTAACTCCGTCGGGCGTCGGGGCTGGACGCAGCCATATTGGATGGACCAAGGGCGGTTCTCCACCATGAAGAACGGACATCGGCGCGACCCTTTGGCGACGACCGCGAGCCGGGGCTCCGTCTACGCGGCCTGGGAACGGTTCGTACAGGGCGACGATCAGGTCGTGGGTGTCCGTCCCGAAGTAGCGATCTCCTGGCATCGCTGCCGGGAGCAGTACCGCGTCGACCCGCACCTCACCGAGGCGCCGATCGCCGTCGCGGAGATCGACCACACGCCGGAGCACGACGGCGTCTTCGCCGAGCTGGGGTTCCGGGCCGCGGCCCTCGCCCACGACGTGGCGGTGATCGGCGGTGTCGTCACGATCACCGACTCCACCGGCCGGATCCTGGCCGAGTGGGGCGACGCGGCCACGCGCGCCCGGGCCGAGGAGGCCAACCTCGCGCCCTGGTTCTGCTGGTCGGAGTCGGCGGCCGGCACGAACGGCATGGGCATGGCACTCGAGGCGCACGGCCCGGTACTGGTCCGGGGCGCGGAGCACTGGTGCGAGCCGTTCCACGACTGGACCTGCGCGGGCATCGCGGTGCGTGACGTGGTGAGCCGGGAGCCGATCGCCGTCCTGAACATCTCCTGCTGGCGCAGCCAGCTCCCGTCGCTCGCGGGCAGCTGGCTGACGAACGCTGCGGCCAGGACGCAGTGCCTGCTGCGGCGGCGCGCGCGCAACAGCGGCGCCGAGCTGGTCGCGGCATACACCCAGGCCAGGGCCGGCTGCACCGGAGGGCTCGCCGCGATGGACACCGCGGGCAAGGTGGTGATCGCGGACGAGACGGCGAGCGTGCTGATGGGAGTTCCGGCGGCCATCCCGGCGCTCGACCCGACCGTGCGCTGGAACCCCGGGCTGCCGGAGCTGATCAGCGCCACCCGCTTCGCCAGCAGCCAGGCGGCCCGCAACCCCGAGTGGGTCGGCTCCACCCAGATCTTCACCTACCTCTCCGCGGAGCCGACGCCGATCACCATCCGTCCCGTCTTCCTCTCCGGTCACCTGATCGGGACCCTGGTCTCGTTCGGCGCCTCGGACGAGGTGCCGCTGCCTCCCGGCGCCGAAGCGCCCGCCCACCCGGGTACGAATCCGCGCCGGGTGGTCGCGACGCGGGAGAACCGGACGGTGTTGCTACGGCCGCCGGAGGTGTCGTTCGCCGAGTCGGACGGGAACGACGTGTGGCTCTCCACCGATCAGGGACGGCTCCGGGCCGCGTCGCCGAGCCTGGACAGCCTCGGCGACGAGCTGGCCGACGTCGGGTTCCTCCGGGTGCACCGCCGGTACGTGGTCAACCTCAGCCGCGTCCGTGAGGTCGAGCGCCGGCGGGGAGGCGAGCTGTTCCTGGTCACCGACGACGGGGCGGACGGGCTGGTGCCGGTCTCCCGTCGGAACGCGCCGGCCGTCCGCCGCGCGCTGGACATCTGAGCGCTGAGCAGACGACTCTCCGGGAGGGTTCCGTGTCCGAAAGCCCGAGCGGCACGACGAACACCGACACCGCGGGCGGCGGTCTCGGCCTCCCCGCCCCGAGGGAGGCCCGCCGCCCGACCACGCGCGCCGGGACCGGTGACTGGTGGCCGGAGCAGCTGGACCTCCGGGCGCTGCCGAAAAGAGCCGACCCGCTCGGCGACGACTTCGACTACCGCGCCGCGTTCCGGACGCTCGCCCTCGACGCGCTGGCCGACGACGTCGACGCGGTCCTCACCACGTCGCAGGAGTGGTGGCCCGCCGACTTCGGCCACTACGGACCTCTCGTCGTCCGGATGGTGTGGCACTGCGCCGGGACCTACCGCATCGGCGACGGCCGGGGCGGTCCCAGCGCGGGGCTGCAGCGCTTCGCGCCGGTCGACAGCTGGCCGGACAACCGCAACCTCGACAAGGCGCGCCGGCTGCTCTGGCCGGTGAAGAAGAAGTACGGCCGCCGGATCTCCTGGGCTGATCTCATGGTCTTCGCGGGCAACCGCGCCCTGGAGACGATGGGCTTCACCACGTTCGGGTACGCCGGCGGGCGGGCGGACGTCTTCGAGCCCGACGAGGTCTACTGGGGCCCGGAGACGACCTGGCTCGGCGACGAGCGCCACACCGGCGTCCGGGATCTGGAGAGCCCGCTCGCCGCCGACCAGCTGGGCCTCATCTACGTCAATCCGGAGGGCCCGAACACGGTCCCGGACCCGGTCGCCTCGGCCCGGGACATCCGCGCCACGTTCCGGCGCATGGGCATGAACGACGAGGAGACCGTCGCGCTCATCGCGGGCGGCCACACGTTCGGCAAGACCCACGGCGTCGCCGACCCGGAGCGTCACCTCGGCCGCGAACCGGCCGGCGCCGCGCTCGAGGACCAGGGGCTGGGCTGGCGGAGCAGCTACCGCACCGGCCGCGGCTCGGACACGATCACCAGCGGTCTCGACGGTACGTGGACACCGACGCCCACCACCTGGGACAACAGCTACCTGGAGAACCTGTTCGGCTACGAGTGGGACGTCGCGCTGAGCCCGGCCGGCCTGTGGCAGTGGGTACCCCGAGACGGCGCAGGAGCCGGCACCGTGCCGGACGCGCACGACCCCGCGAAGACCCACCCCCCGACGTTCCTCACGACTGATCTGGCCCTCCGCTTCGACCCCGGCTACGAACCGATCGCGCGGCGCTTCCACACGCACCCGGACCAGCTGGCGGACGCGTTCGCCCGGGCCTGGTTCAAGCTCACGCACATCGACCTGGGACCGATCCAGCGCTACCTCGGGCCGCTGGTGCCCGCCGAGACGCTGATCTGGCAGGACCCCGTCCCCGCCCCGTCCCAGGAGCCCGCCGGGGTCGCGGAGATCGCCGAGCTCAAGAGCCGGGTCCTCGACTCCGGACTGTCGGTCGCCGAGCTGGTCGCCTGCGCGTGGGCGTCGGCCTCGACGTTCCGCGTCAGCGACAAACGCGGCGGGACGAACGGTGGCCGCCTGCGCCTGGAGCCGCAGCGGAGCTGGGAGGTCAACGCGCCCGAGACGCTGGCGCGCGTGCTCGAAACGCTCGAAAGACTTCGCGGGACCATGTCGCTCGCCGATGCGATCGTGCTGGGCGGCTGCGCCGCCGTGGAGCAGGCCGCGCGGACCGCCGGTGTCGACGTCGTGGTCCCGTTCCGTCCGGGGCGGACGGACGCGACGCAGGAGTGGACCGATCCGGAGTCCTTCGCCGCGCTGGAACCGGTGGCGGACGGCTTCCGCAACTACCGCGGGGCGCGCGCCCGGCGGCCCTCGGAGCACCTGCTCGTCGATCGGGCGAACCTGCTGACGCTCAGCGCACCGGAGATGACCGTCCTCGTCGGCGGCCTGCGCGTGCTGGGCGCGAACACGGGCCGGTCCGAGCTGGGGGTCCTGACGGTCGCTCCCGGTGCGCTGACCAACGACTTCTTCGTCAACCTGCTCGACCCTGGCACGGAGTGGACGTCGGGAGCAACCCCGGAGGTCTTCGAGGGCCACGAACGCGCCACCGGTGAGCTCACGTGGACGGCCAGCCGCGTCGACCTCGTCTTCGGCGCGAACGCGGAGCTGCGGTCCATCGCGGAGGTCTACGCGGCCGACGACGCCCGGGAGACGTTCGTGCGTGACTTCGTCGCCGCGTGGGACAAGGTGATGAACCTCGGCCGGTACGACCTCCGGTGAGCCGCCCAGCGGTGGCGTCCGAGGTCTGAACGGTAGCTGCGGGCGGACGAACGGCGGTGCCGGCCCCGAATAGGCGTTCGTCCTTGTCGGTGCCAATTCGTCAGCGTAAAGTCCAGCGCGATAGGCGATCGCGGTAGCACACGACGATCACAATGGACGATGTCGCGACCCGATGTCGGGGATCGCTTTTTCCACTGCTGTGCCGGGGATTTCCCATTGCTGGCCCGAAAAGCTCCGCGAATTGGTCGCGGTTGTTTTCGCGTGCCATCGGCCGTCGTGATCGCGAATTCAGACGGAAAACCGGGTGACGAATCAGCGCGAGGAGATGAGGGTCGATGGCGACCTCGCAGGATCGGGACTTGCTGCTGGACAAACTCGGCTTGGGTGCGCAGAACAAGGCGGCGCTCGGCCGGGTGCTCAACACCGGGAACATCGGGGAGGCGACGGAGCGGGCCGACGGCCGGATGGAGGCGACGATCCGGATCCGGCCCGACGAGATCTGCTGGGACCCGTCGATCCTGGTCATGCCGCACGGGGGTGACCTGGAACTCGAGCTGATCAACGACGATCTGAACACCCACTGCGCGCTCCTGCCGAGCAACGGCGACCGGAAGTTCATCTGGCTGGTGAACCACTCACGCGGACGCGCGACCCTCAACCTCGACGGCCCTGGCTACTACTGGTACAGCTCGCCCACGGGCAACGACGAGGGCCGCGGACTGACCGGCGCGATCGTCGTGCTGGGCGATGTTCCGCCGGAGGCCCGCCTCGACCGCCCCGACCAACCTCGGCCGTGACCACCGTCCTGAGAAAGGGGAGCCGGCAATGACCAACGTCGAGTACGTAGATGCGGGCGAGGCCGTCGATCAAGCGCGGCTGAGCGGCAAGGTCGCGGGCGGAGAAACTGCGCCGCCGGTGGTGGAGAACGTCACCTACGAGCGCATTCTCCAGGCGCGGTCGGAGCCCGAGAATTGGCTCACTTACTACGGCGCGTACAACGGGCAGCGGTACAGCCTGCTCGACCAGATCAATACCGAAAACGTCAAGCGCATCGGGCCCGCGTGGGTCTTCCAGGCCGGTTCCAGCGGCATCATCGCGGGCGCGTCGACCTACTCGTTCGAGGCGACGCCGATCGTCGTCGACGGGATCATGTTCCTCTCCGGCTGGGACGGCTGGGTCTGGGCGCTGGACGCGAAGACCGGGACCGAGATCTGGCGGTACAAGCACGCGATCCCGTTCGACGTGTCGCTGTGCTGCGGGAACGTGAACCGGGGCGTCGCCGTGGCGAAGGGCAAGGTCTTCTTCGTCACCGCGAACGCCCACGTCCTCGCGCTCGACGCGACGACCGGCAAGAGGGTCTGGGACCGGACCTACGGCGACGTGCGGGCCGGGGAGAGCGCCACGGTCGCGCCGCTCGTCGTCAAGAACATGGTGATCGTCGGGAGCTCCGGCGGCGAGTTCGGGGTCCGGGGCCACCTGGACGCGTTCGACGTCGACACCGGTGAGCACCAGTGGCGTTGTTACACGGTGCCGAAGCCCGGCGAGCCGGGCTCGGAGACCTGGCCCGCCGAGGGAGAGGCCTGGGCGCGCGGCGGCGCGAACTGCTGGCTCACCGGCACGTTCGACGCGGAGACGAACCTGCTCTACGTGGGCACCGGCAACCCCGCGCCGGACTTCGACGGCGGCGTTCGCGAGGGCGACAACCTCTACACCGACAGCATCATCGCGGTGGACGTCGACGCCGGCCAGATCCGCTGGCACTACCAGTGCACCCCGCACGACGTGTGGGACTACGACAGCATCGGCGAGTGCATCCTGTTCGAAAAGGACGGGCGCAAGCTGCTCGGGCACTTCGACAAGAACGGGTACTTCTTCGTCCTCGACCGCACCAACGGCGAGCGGGTCTCGATCACCCCGTTCGTGGACCGGATCACCTGGGGTGCGATCACCCGCGACGGCCAGGTGGTGGCGAAGGTCTACCCCGACGAAGAGGGCGTCCCGGTGCACTTCTACCCGGGCCCGGCCGGTGCCAAGGAGTGGACCCACGCGGCCTACAGCCCGAAGACCGAACTCTTCTACGTCCCGGTCCAGGACGTCGGGGCCACGGCCACCCGTCGGCGCCGGGAGTTCAAGGAGAGCATCCCGTACTGGGGTGCGGGCGTGCAGGTCGACATCGACGAAGCGGTTGGCTACCTCAGCGCGTTCGACGCCAACGGCGAGGAGAAGTGGCGTTGGCGCAACGAGCTCCCGATGTGCGCGTCGGTGCTGGCCACCGCTGGTGACCTGGTATTCGCCGGCGAGCCCTCGGGGGAGTTCAACGCGTTCGACGCGCGCACCGGGGAGCTGCTGTGGCAGTTCCAGTGCGGCAGCGGCCATCACAGCAGCCCGTCGACGTACATGGTCGACGGCCGGCAGTACATCGCCGTGCCGGTCGGCTGGGGCGGGTGGGCCGAGGGATTCCTCCCGGGCATGCTCGGCGCCGGCCACGGAAGCGCGTTGATCGTCTTCGCTCTCCCGGAGTCGTAAAGGAGGTGGATCTGTGGAATCCCAGCTGGCTGCGTGGGAGACGCCCGAGTTCGAGGAGGTCTCCGTCGCACCCGAAGTGACCATGTACATGGGTCAGCTCGACGACTAGGAGGACGGCGCCGGACTTCCGAGTCCGGCGCCTCGCCTCGGCTGTGGAGGGCGGGCCGGATGTGGATGCGGGTGCTGGGTTCGGCGGCAGGAGGCGGCTCTCCGCAGTGGAACTGCGGCTGCCCGGTCTGCACCGCGGTCCGCGCCGGTGCCGCCCCTCCGCGCACCCAGTCGTCGATCGCGGTGAGCGTCGACCGACGGCGGTGGTTCCTGTTCAACGCCTCGCCCGACGTCCGGACGCAGCTCGAAGCGTTCTCCGGCCTCCATCCGCGCGGCGACCGGGTGACACCGCTCTCCGCGGTGCTGCTCACCGACGCGGAGCTGGACCACACGCTCGGCTTGTTGCTGTTGCGCGAGGCCCGGGACCTGCGTCTCTACGCCACGCCCGCGGTGCACACGACGCTGAGCGACGGCTCCGGGCTGCTGCCGCTGCTGGAGCGCTACTGCCGGGTCGAGTGGCGACCGGTCACCCCAGGCGGCGACGTGCCGCTCGCGGACGGGCTGTCCTGCCGGGCGTTCGACGTCCCCACCACGAAGCCGGACCGGTTCGCGACCGGCGAGAACCACGGCCGCGTCGTCGGTTACCGGCTGACCGACGAGCACACCGGCGGCACGCTCGGCTACCTGCCGTGCGTCCAAGCGCTCACCCCGGCGGTGCGCGCCGAGATCGAGGGCTGTGACTGCCTGCTGATCGACGGGACGTGCTGGCGCGACGACGAGCTGGGCCCCACCGCCCGGACCTCGCGCGAGATGGGCCACCTGCCCGTCGCCAGCAGCCTGCTGGAGATCCAGGCCCTGCGGGTGCGGCGGACGATCTTCGTCCACATCAACAACACCAACCCGATCCTCCTCGACGACACGCCCGAGCGGCGCCTCGTCGAGGACCGCGGCATGGAGGTGGCGATGGACGGCCTCGAGGTGAAGCTATGACCGTGTGCCCCGGCGCCCTCCTCCGCTCCGCTCCTCGGTCGCTAGGGCTCCCTACGATGCTCACTTCGGAGGACGCCTCATGACCGCGACGCTCCAGAACGACTTCGTCGCGACGTTGCGGGCGCACTCGCAGCGCTACCACGACCAGCACCCGTTCCACGTCCGGATGAACGCGGGGGAGTGCAGCCGTCGGCAGCTCCAGGGCTGGATCGCCAACCGCTTCTACTACCAGGAGAACATTCCCCGTAAGGACGCGGCGATCCTCGCCAACTGCCCGGACGTCGAGGTCCGCCGCCGCTGGATCCGCCGCATCCTCGACCACGACGGCCGGACGGACGGCGAGGGCGGCATCGAGGCGTGGTTGCGCCTCGGCGAAGCCGCCGGTCTGACCCGCGAGGAGATCGTCGACCACCGGCACCTGGTCCCCGGGGTGCGGTTCGCGGTCGACGCCTACGTGAACTTCGCCAGGACCCGTCCCTGGGTGGAGGCCGTCGCGTCGTCGCTCACCGAGCTGTTCGCCCCGGACCTGATGGCGGAGCGGCTGGTCGCGTTCGAGCGGTGGTACGCCTGGATCGAGCCGGGGGGCCTCGCCTACTTCCGGGCCCGCCTCGAACAAGCGCCGCGCGACTGCGAGCACGCCCTCGAGGTCGTCACCGAGTACTGCCGATCCGCGGAGGACCGGTCCCGCGCGGTGGACGCGCTGTCGTTCAAGTGCGACGTCCTCTGGAGCCTGATGGACGCCATCGACAACGCGTATCCGGAGTGATCCGATGGAGCCCGAGACCCGGCCCCGGTTGGCGCGCCATGCCCGGTTGACGTTCGACCGGACCCGGCAGCGGCCCGTCCTGCTGCTCCCGGAGACGGTGGTGGTGCTCAACGGCAGCGGCGCGGCCATCCTCGAGCGCTGCGACGGGACGCACACGGTGGCCGAGATCGTCGCCGATCTGGGCGGGCGGTACCACGCCGTCCCCGACGCCGACGTGCAGCGATTCCTGAGTGGGCTGGTCGCCCGCCGCTGCGTGGAGCTGGACCGTGACTAGCGCGTTCGGGTTACTCGCCGAGCTCACCTATCGCTGCCCGCTGTCCTGCGCGTACTGCTCCAACCCGCTGAACTTGGCGGACTACACCGACGAGCTCAACACCGACGAGTGGCGGCGGGTGTTCACCGAGGCTCGTGACCTGGGGGTGCTGCAGTGCCACCTGTCCGGAGGGGAGCCGCTGCTGCGGCGTGACCTGGTCGAGATCGTGGCGGCCGCCTCCGAACTCGGCCTCTACACCAACCTCGTGACCAGTGCGGTCGGGCTCTCCCGACCCAAGGCCGAGCAGCTGCGGGCCGCGGGCCTGGACCACGTGCAGGTCAGTGTCCAGTCCGACGAGCCGCTGCTGGCCGACCGGATCGCCGGGATCCCCTCGTTCCGGCGCAAAGTCGAGGCGATGGGCGTGGTCAAGGAACTGGGCTGGCCACTCACCGTGAACGTCGTGCTGCACCGGCAGAACATCGACCGCGTCGCCGAGGTGCTGGAGCTGGCCGAGCAGGTGGGCGCCGACCGGCTGGAGCTGGCCAACACCCAGTACTACGGCTGGGCCTGGCGGAACCGGAGCGCGCTGCTGCCGAGCCGGGCCCAGCTCGCGGCCGCCGAGGTCGTCGTCCGCGCCGCCCGCGAACGGCTGGCCGACCGCATGGACGTCATCTACGTCGTCCCCGACTACTACAGCCGGTATCCGAAGCCCTGCATGGGCGGCTGGGCCGCCCGGCAGCTGACCGTGACACCCAACGGCGACGTCCTGCCGTGCCCGGCCGCCCAGTCCCTGCCGCTGCCGCGGGCCAGCGTCCGCACCGACTCACTGGACTGGATCTGGGCGGACGCTCCGGTGATGACCGCGTTCCGGGGCACGGACTGGATGCCGGATCCCTGCCGCAGCTGCGAGCGGCGGGAGCAGGACTTCGGCGGGTGCCGCTGCCAAGCCTTCCAGCTCACCGGTGACGCCGGGCGCACCGACCCGGTCTGCCACCTCTCGCCGGACCACGCCCTGGTGACCGACGTCGTGGCGGCGGCGAACACTGGGACGACGGACCTGCCGCTGGTTCCTCGCCCGCACCGGGGCCGCTGATGACGTCGGTACTCCTCTTCGTGGCCGGCGCGGCCCTGCTGATCTACTGCGCCGAGAAGCTGATCGTCTACGTCGTCGGTGCGGCCGCGGGCCTCCGCATTTCGGTGTTCCTGCTGGCGATCGTCTTCACCGGCATCGAGTTCGACGACGTGGCGCTCGGCGTCGCGCTGAACGTCGAGGACCTCGGTGGGGTGGCGCTCGGCACCGTGTTCGGAACGGCGATCTCGATGACCGGGATCGTGCTCGCGCTCGCCGCGATCATCAGCCCGACCAGGGTGAACATCCCCGGCAGCTACCTCGCGCTCTTCGCGGTCTCCCCGCTGGTGCTCGTCCCGTTCGTGCTGACCGCGCCGCTCACCGCGGGCGACGGCGTGGTGCTGCTGCTGCTGTTCGCGGCGTTCCTCGGTTACGTCGCCGCCACCGAACTCCGCAGTACGACGCCGGTGTTCCGGAACGCCGAGATCCTGGAGCGGGTCGGGGCGGGCGGGGACGCGCCCGCCGTCGTCGGTCCGCAGCGGCCGGCCGACGAGCCCCCGTTCCCGGTGACCGTGCCGTTCACCGACGGCAAGCCGCTCCCGAACTGGGCCGGGTTGGGGCTCGCGGTGGTAGCTCTCGCCGGCCTCGTCGTCGCCGCCGCGCTCACGAGCGAGGGGATCCAGGGCATCCTCGACGACTACGCGATCCAGGGCACCCTGTTCGGCGCGACGATCGCCACCCTCGTGCTCTCGCTGGAGGACATCTTCCTGACCGTGGAACCCCACCGCCGGGGAGCGCCGGAGATTGGGATCGGGAACGTCATCGGCAGCGTGGTCTTCGGCGTCACCGCGAAGCTCGGCATCATCCTGCTCACCGGCGGAAGCATCGTCGTCGACGACGACGTCCTGTCCTGGCATCTCCCGGCCCTGACCGTCGTGACCGCTCTGTCCGCATACTTCGTCTTCACCGGTCGGCTGCGTCGCTGGCATGGCTTTCTGCTGTTGGCGCTGTACATCACCTACTGGATCGTCAGCTTCGCGGTGTTCGGCGCGGCCCCGATCGAGTCGGACTGATCAGCTGCCCAATATCGGGACGGACGTAGCTCAGGGTAGTCAGCCCTCAACTCAGTGATTACCATCCGGCTCGATATTGATTCGCCTCCACACGAATGGCTTGGTCGATGTTCGAGGAGCCGACGGCACGGGGGAACCAAGGGCTGACGGCTACCGTCCGGCGTGCCCGGGGCTCGTTCACGGCCGGGGAGATCGCTGTTCTCGCTGAAGTCACCAGGCACCTGCTGGGCGCGTTGGACGTGGACGCCGTGGTGCACCGTGGCCTCAGCGCGTGCGTTCCCCGGATCGCCCGGTGGGCGCAGTTGCTCGTGCCGGGCCGGTACGGCTACTGCTGCACGACGGCCGGCCCGCGCGGGGACCGGATCTCGACCCTCGAGGTCCCGCACCCGGCGGTGGGCGGCTCGCTGTCGGGCCACGCCCGGGTACTCGCCACTGGCCTGGCCGAAGTCGTCGCTCTCGATCCCGTCGCGCCCTGGATAGCGGGGGAGCAGACGCGCCGCAGCCTGCACGCACTCGGTGCGGCGGAGCTCCTCGTCCTGCCGCTGGTCGCTCGCGGGGTCCCGTTCGGCACCTTGACCCTGGCCGACCTCGACGCCGACCTCGCCGGCGACGACCAGGCGTTCGTCGGCGAGCTCGCCGGCCGGATGGCGGTCGCGATCGACGGCGCGCGGATACACGCCGAACAGACCAGACTCGCCGACGCCTTCGCGGCCAGGCAAGGCGCGAGCTGGCCGGCGGAGACGGCGGGTCTGGTGCTCGCGCCACGGCTGCGCCGCGGAACCCGGCCGAGTGAGGACGGCGGCGACTTCCTCGACGTCGTCGGCGTCCCCGGGGACTGGGTGCTGGTCCTCGGCGACGTCGTCCCGTGCCGGGTCCCGGCGCCGTTGCTGAGCATGCAGGCGCGCGACTTCCTCCGCGGTGCGTCCCGGTTCGAACGGCGCCCGGCCGAGCTGCTGCGGGCGCTCAACGCCGAGCTCGCCGAGCGGACGCGGCCCGGGGACGACGTGCGACTGCTCTCCGCGCTCTGCGTCCGGGCCCGGCGGGCGTCGGCCGACGCGCTGATCGTCAGCGTCTCCTCCGCCGGGCACCCACGCCCGCTGGTGATCCGCCGCGGCGGCCGCGTCGAGGAGGTGGCGGTCCAAGGCCTTCTCTGCGGTGCCTCGACGTCCACGACCTACGCCGAGACGCAGTTGGTGCTCGACCGCGACGACCTGTTGCTCCTCGTCAGCGACGGCGTGCCCGACGCCAAGGGCTACCCGGGACGCTTCGGCGTCGATCGGCTGGCTCGGCTCGCCGGTACCTACCGGGAATCCGCTCCCGCCGCGCTCGCCGAGGCCGTCGATCTCGCCGTCGCCGAGTTCACCGCCACCCGACCCGGCGCGCCCGTCGACGACTTCGCCGTCGTCGTACTCGGATTGGAATCCTGATGCCGAGTGCTATCACCGACAGCACCCGGGCGGCATACCTCGCCGCCCTCGACGACACCGACCAGGACGCCGCGTTGGCCGTCGTCCGGGGTCTGCTCGCGGCCGGGGCGGATCCGGTTGACGTGCTCGTCGACCTGGTGAGCGCCGCCCAGGCCATCGTGGGCGTGCGCTGGCAGCAGGCGGTGTGCACCGTTGCCGAAGAGCATGCCGCCACCACGATCGGGGAAGCCGCGGTCGCCGCGGTCGGCGCCACGATCCCCGAGCCCGCGCGACCGGCCGGGCGCGCGCTCGTCGCGTGCCCGGAGCGCGAGTGGCACGCGCTGCCCGCCCGCATCGTGGCCGAGTCGCTCCGTTACCACGGCTGGACCACGCTCTTCCTCGGTGCCTCGACGCCGGCCCAGCACCTGGCCGACTACCTTCGCCGCCACCGGATCACGCTCGTCGCGCTGAGCTGCTCCGTGCCGGTGGCGCTCCCGGCCGCCCGGCGGATCGTCGAGGCCGCCACCGAGGCGCGCGTGCCCGTCCTCGCCGGTGGCCGCGCGTTCGGTTCCGACCCGGCGCGAGCCACCGCCCTCGGCGCAGCCGCCTGGGCCGCTTCGCCGCAGGCCCTCCCCGGCGTCCTCGGCACCCTGCCGCCGGCTCCGGACACGCCGCCGGCCCTGACCCACGATCGCCGGGCCGAGCTGGCGGAGCTGCATCTGCGCGCCCCCGAGTTCGCCGCCGCCACCGCCCGCGCCTGGGACGGGACCCTCGACACCCGCCGTCTGGAGGCCGACGGCACGCTGGACTCCCAGTACCTGGCCGAACACGCGGTGCACTCCCTCACCGCCGCGATCCTCACCGACGACCCGGCGATGATCAGCGAGTGCCGCACCTGGCTCACGCTTCTGCTGGCCGCCCACGGCCAACCACCCGGGGCCGCGGGCGCGTTGCTGGAGGTGCTCCGGCGCACGGTCGAAGCCCATCTGGTGATCGCACCACGCCTGCTCGAAGCCGCTGCGGACCGCCCGTAGCGCGTCTCGTTCGCGGGGCCCGTGACGGATCGGGTCGCTGCATGGCCGACAATGGGTCGTGACCGAGAGTTTCACCGTGGACCACGGCCCCCTCAACCGCACCTACAAGCTGCGCCGCGGCCGCATCACGCCCGGCCAGCGGAGCGCTTTGGGGACGCTGGCCGACCGGTTCGCGCTTCCCGCCGGGGACGCGCCGCTCGACCTGGCGGAGCTGTTCGGCCAGAATGCGCCCGTCGTGCTGGAGATCGGCTTCGGGATGGGCGACGCCACGCTGGCGATGGCCGAGGCCGACCCGTCCACCTGCCTGATCGCCGCCGACGTGCACATCCCTGGCGTCGGGGCGCTGCTGCGCGGCCTGCACCGGCGGACGCTCGAGAACGTCCGGGTGCTCAACGGCGACGGTGCCGAGCTGCTGAAGCGGCGCATCCCGTCCGCGAGCCTCGCCGGGGTGCGCCTCTACTTCCCCGACCCCTGGCCCAAGGCGCGGCATCACAAGCGCCGTCTGGTCGACGCCGCGTTCGCCGCGCTGGTCGCCGACCGGCTGGCTCCGGGTGGGCGGCTGCACTGTGCCACCGACTGGGAGCCCTACGCCCGGCAGATGGTCGCGGTGCTCTCCGCCGAGCCCGGTCTGGAGCTCGAGTTCGGCGGTCCGGTGGAGCGCCCGGAGTGGCGGCCGGTGACCAAGTACGAGACCCGTGGCCGGGCGAGGGGGCACGTCGTCGCGGACATTTTCGCGCGCCGGAAGCCGGGGTCGGTCAGCGGCCGATAGCGCCATCAGGTTTCCGCTTCGGCCCCCTGGACGGGCACGGACCCCAGGAGTATCTTCTGCGCACCGAGCAATTGCTTGGTTGGCGGTCGCGGCTCACGCGAGCGCGTCCGGGAACTCGACGAGGAGGACCGGCGATGACTGCTCCACGCTCCGAATCCCCGCAGGTAGGCCGACGGTCGCTGCTGAAGGGCGCCGCGGCGCTCGTCGGCGCCGGCCTACTGAGCGAGGCGTTCACCCTCCCCGTCGGGGCCGCGACGATCGCGGCCCCGCCGAGCTTCCCGGCGGGGATCGAGCTCTACCAGCAGGCGTACGAGAACTGGTCCGGCGAGATCGAGCTCGCCGACGTCTGGACCTGCGCGCCCGCGAGCCCGGCGGACATCCTGACGGTCGTGAACTGGGCGCGGGCCCACAATTTCCGCGTCCGCCCGAAGGGCATGAGCCACGGCTGGGCACCCACCTTGCTCCCGGCCGGCGCGGACGTCAGCGCGGTGATCCTCGTCGATCTGACGAAGCACCTCCGCGCGATCACCGTCGGCAGTGGCCGCGTCACCGTCCAGGCGGGCGCAACCGTCGACCAGCTGACCGTCGCGCTGGAGAACGCCGGCTACGGGCTGACCGCGCTGACCGCGCCGGGCAACCTCACGATCGGCGGCGTCCTCGCGATCGACGCGCACGGGTCCGGGGTGCCGGCGAACGGCGAGACCCGGATCCCCGGAACCAGCTACGGGACGCTGAGCAACCTCGTGCTGTCCCTCACGGTCGTCGCCTGGGACGCCGGGGCGGGCGCGTACGTGCTGAAGACCTACACCCGGTCCCAGCCGCAGATCGCCGCGTTCCTCGTCCACCTCGGCCGCGCGTTCGTGGTGAGCGCGACGCTCCAGGTCGGCGCGAACACGCGGCTGCGCTGCCAGAGCTTCTACGACATCCCGACCGCGACGTTGTTCGGCGCGCCGGGCACCAGCGGCCGGACCATCGAGAGTTACCTGCGCTCCAGCGGTCGGATCGAGGCCATCTGGTTCCCGTTCACCGACCGGCCGTGGCTGAAGGTCTGGACGGTCGC
This sequence comes from Cryptosporangium minutisporangium, assembly GCF_039536245.1. NCBI lineage: Bacteria > Bacillati > Actinomycetota > Actinomycetes > Cryptosporangiales > Cryptosporangiaceae > Cryptosporangium > Cryptosporangium minutisporangium. The sequence goes on from NZ_BAAAYN010000006.1 coordinate 255,377, forward strand.
CCGGTCCAAGCCGCTGCTCTCCCGCACCGTCAACGCGCCCTACGCGTACACGTTCGCCAACTTCCTCTCCGAGGAGCAGAGCGACTTCCTCTCCCAGGTCGTCGCGGGCAATACCAGCGGGACGCCTGCGTTCCAGAACTTCCAGATCTCGGTGGTCGGCTCCGGGCTGATCGTCACCGGCACCTGGGACATCTGGGGCTGGTCGAAGAACCTCCTGCTCTACGTCCAGCCGACGACGTTGCGGATCGTCGAGGCGGGCTACGCCGTCCTGACCTCGCGGGCGAACGTCCAGCGGGTGATCCACGAGTTCTACGTCCGGTACCAGGCCCGGATCACCGCCTACCAGGCGCAGGGCAAGTTCCCGATGAACGGGCCGGTGGAGATCCGGGTCACCGGCGTCGACGATCCGGCCGAGGCCGGTGGCGGGGTCAGTCCGCAGCTCTCGGCCGCCCGGCCCCGGCCGGACCACCCGGAGTGGAACACGGTGGTCTGGCTCGACATGGGCACGATCCCCGGCACGCCGGACAGCAACGCGTTCTACGCCGAGATGGAGGAGTGGATCGTCGCGAACTACAGCGGCAGCTACGCCACCGTGCGGCCGGAGTGGTCGAAGGCCTGGGCGGTCACGCCCCGGGGCGCCTGGACCGACACCGCCGCTCTCACCGGACGCATCCCGGCCTCGCTGCGGGCGGGCCAGCCAGCCGGCGACAACTGGGACACTGCACGGGCGACGCTCAACGCCGCGGACCCCCACCGCGTCTTCAGTAATACGTTCCTGGACGTGCTTCTGCCATAGGGGCCGACCCGGCAGTGGGGAATACGAGTCACCCCACTGCCGGCTCCTATGATCGCCGTCCACACGGACCCTCACCGAGAGCGAGCGATCATGGAGCCGATCAACGCCTGGGAACCGACCGCCGCCGGAGTCCTCCGCCTGCCGTCGGGACGGCTGGTGCGCGGCCGCGGCCTGCGGCGTCCGCTGCCGCCCGGATCGCCGCCGACCTTTGGGGTGTACCTGCTGGGACGTGCAGCGCCGCCGGTCGACTGGGAGAGCCGGTGGCTGCGCTGGCCCGACTTCTGGCTTCCCAGCGACCGGGAACAGGCAGCCCGCACGCTGCGGGAGGTCTGGGAGCGCACCCCCGGCGAGCGTGTCGAGGTGGCCTGCGGAGGCGGCCGCGGCCGCACCGGCACCGCTCTGGCCGGCCTCGCGGTGCTCGACGGGGTGCCGCCGGCCGATGCGGTCGCGTTCGTCCGGCGGCACTACGACAAGCACGCCGTCGAGACACCCTGGCAGCGGCGGTACGTCGAGCGCTTCGCGGTCTCCACCGTAGGGTGAGCTGGATCACACCCGAGGGGAGAACCGCGGCCGGGGCCTCGGTCGCCTAACCCGATGTGAGACGAAGCCTGGACACGCTCGACGAGGGCGAGCTGCTGCGCCGTACCGGGCGCGGTGACCGGCGCGCCTTCGACGAGCTGTATCGGCGGACCGCGCCGTGGCTCCTCGTGCGGTTGCGGCGCCGCTGCTCCGACGAGGACCTGGTGGCCGAGGTCCTCCAGGACACCTACTTGGCGGTGTGGCGCTCGGCCGGGAGTCAGCGCCACGCCGCGGCCTCTGGCAGCGCGGTCGGATGGCTCTGGACGATCGCCGCGCACCGGCTGATCGACGCGTTCCGCCGCCGGGAGCGCCAGACGCGGCTCCCCACGGTGGCGACCGTCGAGACCGTGGAGCCGGCCGCCGAGGACCGCGCGCTCGCCGGCGATCTGGACGCCGACCTCGAGCAGGCGCTGCTCGCGCTGCCGGACGAGCTGCGCCAGGTGCTGCGCGCGCTGGTCCTGGACGGGCTCACCGTGCGGGAGACTTCACTGCTGCTGGGCATGCCCGAAGGCACCGTCAAGACCCGCGCGCGGCGGGCCCGGATCGCGCTGCGGGAGGCGCTGTCATGACCACCCACCCGAATTCTGCGCTGATCGCGCGGTACGCCACCGGCGGCGACGCCCTGGACGAGGCCACCGTCTGGGCGCTGGAAGCACACCTCGAGTCGTGTCCGGGGTGCCGGGAGGCGCTCGGGGGTGCGGTCGGCGCCGACACCCGCACCCTGCTCGACCGGATCGCCGGGGAGATCGCGGACGGAATCACCTCCGGCCCGGTACCGGTGCGCCGGCGCCGGGTTTTTGTCCGGCGCACCGGCGTCACCGCTCGGGTTCTGCCGTGGCTCGCAACGGCGGCCGCGTTGATGCTCGCCGCGGTGGCGTTGGAACGGGCGTTCACCAGCCTGCCGTCGCTGGTGCTGCTCCTCGCACCGGTCACCCCGCTGCTGCCGGTGGCCGCCGCGTGGAGCCGGCGCTCCGATCCGGCGTGGGAACTGCTCGCCGCCTCGCCCCGGGCCGGGCTGGGGCTGCTGCTGCGTCGCACGCTCACCGTGCTCGCCGCGGTCCTTCCGGTGCTGGCGGTCGCGGGGTGGTGGACCGGGCACGCCCCGGCGCTGTGGCTGCTGCCGTGCGTGGCCTTCACCGCGGGCAGCCTCGCCCTGGGCGGCGTCACCGGAGTGGATCGGGCCGCCCTGGCCCTGGCCGGGCTGTGGTCGGTCGCGGTCGTGGCCCCGAGCCTGATCGCCGCCCGGCTGCCCGCGGTGCTGGAAACCGACAGCTGGCCGGTCTGGACCGTGCTCACCGCGGCGCTGCTGCTCGTGGTCGGCGTCCGCTCCGACGGTTACCGCCGCCTCGGCCGGAACTGACACCTCCGGCCGCTCGTCGGCCGACGAACCCGAACCCCGAACGACGAACGGAGAATCCGCATGCGCGCCTTCAGCGCGGCCGAGACCGCACCGACCACGTATCCGTGGGTGGTGCAGGCCGAAGGACTGCGGGTCCGGACCGGACGGCACCTCGCCGTCGACGGACTCGACCTCACGCTCGACCGCGGCGTGCACGGCCTGCTCGGGCCCAACGGTGCCGGGAAAACCACGCTGATGCGCGCGCTGGCCACCGTGCTCCCGCCGGCCGGCGGGACGCTGACGCTGCTCGGCCGGGACGCGAATGCCCGCGGCGCGCTGCGCGAGGTGCGTCGCTCCCTGGGCTACCTCCCGCAGCACTTCGGCTACTACCCGCGGTTCACCGTGCGCGAGTTCGTCGAGTACATGGCGTGGCTCAAGGAGATGCCGAAGCGCGACGTCGCCGCGGCCGTCCAGCGGGCCATCGACCGGGTCGGTCTCACCGACCGCGCCGACACCCGCCTCAAGACACTCTCCGGCGGAATGCTGCGGCGCGCGGGCATCGCGCAGGCCATCGTCAACGATCCGCAGATCCTGCTCCTCGACGAACCCACCGTCGGGCTCGACCCCGAGCAGCGCCTGGACTTCCGGGTCCTGCTGCGGGAGCTCGGCGCGGACAGCTGCGTGCTCGTCTCGACCCACCTGGTCGAGGACGTCGCGGTGGCCTGCAGCGACGTCGTGCTCCTCGATCGCGGACGGCTGGTCTGGCAGGGCACCCCGGCGCAGCTGGCCGACCAGGGCTCGGCCGCCGACGCCGGCGACAGCGCCACCGAGCGCGGCTACGCGGCGCTGCTGCGCGTCCACCGCGGGCAGGTGCCGGCGTGACCGGCCGGATCCTGCGTCTCGAACTGCGCCGCTCGGCGGCGGTGGGGATCGGCGCGCTGTCGCTGCTGGTCGGCGGTGGGCTGCTGCTCTCGTTCCCGGAGGGGTTCGCCGGGCGATGGATGCAGCTGGCCGTCTTCGCCCGGTCGCTGCTGCTGGTGACCTGGCCGTTGGCGCTGGCCGGTGGCGCCTGGCTCGGCCGCCGGGAGGCCCGCAGCCGGGTGGGGGAGCTGTTCGCCAGCACACCCCGGCCGCGCGCACAGCGGATCCTGCCGACCGCCGCGGCGCTGGCGATCACGGTCGTCGTCGCCTACCTGCTGGTGTTCGTGAGCGGAATCCCCTGGGTCGTGCCGACCGCCGCGTACTTCCCGGCCGGCACGCTGCTGGTCGCCGGGGTCGGCGCCGTCGCGATGGTCACCGCCGCCTGGCTCGGCCTGGCCGCGGGACGGGCCCTGCCGTGGCTCGTCACCGCACCGGCGCTCGCCGTGGTCGGCGTGGCCGTCGCCGGGCTGCTGCCGGACTGGCTGTCGGTCGACGCGGAGATCAACGGAGGAGAGGCCCCGAAGGCGCTACTGCTGTCCCCGGTCTACTCGGGCGGAGCCGACGACTTCGAGGTTCTGCTGCCGCGGGTCAGTCTGATCCAGACGCTGTGGCTCGTGGCGGTGGCGGTCACCGGGCTGCTGCTGTTCGCGGCCGTCCGACGCCGGAGCCTGGTGCTCGCGACGCTGCCTGCGGTGCTCGCCGCCGCCGTCGCGCTGCCGCTGCTGCCCAGCGGCGGCTACCCCGCTGCCGCCAAAGTCGACCCGGACGCCGTCGCGCTGGTCTGCGACGACGACGGCCCGCAGGTCTGCGTCACCCGGGTGCACGCCGCGACGCTTCCCGACATCGTCGGCCCGGGCCGGCAGGTGCTCGGGCTGCTCGCCGCGAAGCTGCCCGATGCCCCCACCCGCGCCGTCGAGAGCTGGCGCGGGCCGCAGGAGCCGGCGGTGCGCCACTCCCGCGACACGATCCTGTTCTACCCACCGTCGATCACCAGTGCCGGCCGGGCCGAGCCGGACGACTACCTCCGCACGTACCTGGCCGAAGCGGCGTGGCGGCAGGAGTGCACCGAGCGATCTGGCCCGGTCGAGCCCGATCTCGGCCGCGCCGTGGCCGCGGCCTGGCTGACCGGCCAGCCACCCGCGTCTCAGGACTGGTGGTCCGACGACGACCGCACCCGCGCGAACGCGCTATACCGCACCCTCACCGCGTTGCCACCGGCCGAGCAGCGACGGCGGATGAGCGCCGCCCGGGAGGCGGCTCTGGACTGCCGGGACGACGCGCTGCTGCCGATCCTCTCGGGTGCCCGATGAGGTGGCTCCGTCTCTACCTGCGCTCCCGGCGGGTGCCGCTCGCGCTGGCCGTCGCCGTGACGACCGTCGCGCTCGTCGGGGTTCTCACCGCACGGTTCTCCGACGCCCGGCTGATCGACGTCCGCCCGCTGAGCCTCACGGTGGTGCTCGCGGTGTCGGCGTTCGCCGCAACGCTCGGCGCTGCCGACGAGGCGCTGGAGCGCACCGCGTCGGTGCGCTGGCCGCTGCGGCGGCTGGGGCACCTGGCGCTCGTGGGTGCGCTCGTCGTCGGATTGGTGCTGCTGCTCCCGGTCGAGGCGGGGGTGGTCGTGCGCAACACCGCCGGGCTGCTCGGCCTCACGGCGCTCGGGGCCGCGGTGTTCGGCGCGGCCCGGTCGTGGATCGCGCCGTTGATCTGGACGCTGGTCGCGGCGACGCCGTTCGTCCAGGTGGGGCCGGGGACCGGGTCGCAGCTCGTCGCCTGGCTGGTGCAGCCGCCCGGCGCCGGGATCGCGACCGTCTGCGCGGGTGTGCTGGCGGTGAGCGGAGCACTCGCGTACGCGCTGCGCGGCTGTCCTCCGCGCCCGACCGCCGAGCCGGGGAGCTGAGTTCCGCCCCCGGCGCAGCGGTGTGTTGACCAGCGCGGCGACCTCACTGCGGCGCAGGCCGGGTACCCGGCGTCGTCCGGCCGCGGGGAAGCCGACCTGTTCCGGGGTGATCTCGCGCGGCGCGACGACAGGAACTCCCGCACCTCGACTCGGTTGTCCACGACATCGACGGTACGGCGCGTCCCGTGCATCTGGGATGTACTGGTAGTACACCGATCAGCAGTGCCTTCCGCGCGCCGCGACGCCCGGATGTACTGGGTGCACGCTTCCGAGCAGCCCGGCCGAGCGGGCAGGCGCCACCCGCGCGGTCACCCTCGCCGGGCAGGTCGCCGCCCCGCCGGCACCTCGATCAAGGAGATCAGTTATGCGTGGTGTAGTCCTGTACGCCCCCGGCCGCGTCGGAGTGGAGAACCGGGACGATCCGCGGATCGAGCAGCCCACGGACGCCGTGATCCGTTTGTCGGCGACGTGCGTCTGCGGCTCGGATCTGTGGCCGTACCGCGGCATCGAAAAGGTCCAGGGCCCGGCCCCGATGGGACACGAGTACGTCGGCGTCGTCGAGGAGGTCGGGAGTGCGGTGACCAGCGTGCGGCCCGGCCAGTTCGTGGTCGGCTCGTTCTTCGCCTCGGACAACACGTGCGAGATCTGCCGATCGGGCTACCAGAGCTCGTGCGTGCACCGGGAGCCGATGGGTGCGCTCGGAGCGCAGGCGGAGTACCTGCGGGTTCCGCTCGCCGACGGCACGCTGGTCGCCACCCCCGACGTTCCGCCCGCCGACCTGGTGCCCAGTTACCTCGCCGCGTCCGACGTACTGGGGACCGGCTGGTTCGCCGCGGTCGCCGCCGAAGCCGGTCCGGGCAGGACCGTCGCGGTGGTCGGGGACGGCGCGGTCGGGCTGCTCGGCGTGCTCGCCGCCCGGCAGTTGGGCGCCGAGCGGATCATCGCGATGAGCAGGCACGAGTCCCGGCAGAAGCTGGCGCTGGACTTCGGCGCCACCGACATCGTCACCGAACGCGGTGACGAGGGCGTCGCCCGGATCAAGGAACTCACCGGCGGCCTCGGTGCCCACTCGGTGATCGAGGCGGTCGGCACGCAGGAGTCGATGATGCAGGCGATCGGCTCCACCCGCCCGGGTGGACACGTCGGCTTCGTCGGCGTGACCCACGACGTCGCGCTGCCCGGCATGCCGCTGTTCTTCTCCCACGTCCACCTGCACGGTGGCCCCGCCCCGGTCCGGCGCTTCCTGCCCGAGCTGCTCGCGCTGATCGGCGACCGCACGATCGACCCGGGCCGGGTCTTCGACCTCGAGCTGCCGCTGGACGAGGCCGCCGAGGGCTACCGCGCGATGGACGAGCGCCGCGCGATCAAGACGCTGCTGCGCCCGTAGCGTCGGCCTCACCGACCCGGCCTTTGCGGAGGCCGGGTCGCTCCGATGCGGTCCGGAGCGGCCGTGCTATCGGGCTCCGCGAACCTGGAAGATGGCGAGCGCGGCGACCGCGGTCAGGACGGCGGCGATCGCCCAGACCCCGCGATAGCCGCCCGTGAGCGCCACGATCTGTCCGGCCAGCACCGGGCCCAGGGCCTGGCCGAGGTTGGAGCCGAGCCCGGCGATGCCCAGGTCACGCCCGGCGCTCTCCTTGTCCGGCAGTACGTCGATGAAGAGTGCCTGGTCGACCGGAAGGTAGATCCCGAACGCGACGCCCGCGACGACGCTCTGCAGGAACAGCGCGGGCAGGGCGGGCCAGAGCAGCGGAATCAGCATCGAGGCCGCCATCAGCGCGGAAGACGCGATGACCAGCGGCTTGCGGCGGCCGATTCGGTCGGAGATCCGTCCGGCGAGCAGCAGCGCCACGATCGTGCCCGGCACCGAGACCAGGATCAGTAACGGCGCCAGCCGGGTGGCCTGGGTGACGCTGAGCGCCGGGGTGATGTAGCTCTGCATCATGAACAGGCCGAACGCGGTGGACGCGGCGTAGCCGAAGGCGAGCAGGATCCGGGCCAGCCACACCCAGCGGAAGTCGTGGTCCCGTAGCGGCACGAGGAACCCGCGGAGGAACGGTCCCCAGCGGTGGGCCGGCACGACGAGGTCGGTGGACGGACGATCGCGCAGCAGCAGGACGAACCCGGCCACGCCGACGAGGACCAGCGCGGCGTAGAGGTAGAGGACGTCCAGGCCGACGGAGGAGAGCAACACTCCCGCGCCGACCCCGCCGGCGAGGCCACCGGCGAAGTTGCCGAGTCCACCGATTCCCGAGGCGGTGCCCACTTTCGACTCCGGCACGCGATCGGCGACCGTCGCCTGCAACGGCCCGGCGACGCAGTTGAGGACGGCTTGAGCGCAGGCCCAGAGCAGGGCCAGCACCGCGATCGTGGGGGCGAACCGCACCGCGACGAGGAAGCCGGAGCCGACGACTGCGCCGAACACCATCCACGGGGCGCGGCGGCCGTAGCGACTGCGGGTGCGGTCGGAGAGCACCCCGACGACCGGCTGGACGATCATCGTCGCGACCATCGCGATCGAGGTGACCAGCGCCAGTGACTGGGCCCGGGCGGCATCGAAGCCGGCCAGCAGGTCGAGCAGTCGCTGCTGCTCGGCGGTGGCCACCGCGGTGCCCGCGTCGATCGCCGCCTTCAAGTCGTTCAGCGCGGTCAGGTCGACGTCCGAGTCGGCCCCGGTGAACCAGTGGCCGAATTCGATCATCTGCACCTGATTGGGCAGGACGACGCCGAGTACGCCGCCCCAGACCGCGGTGGTCGCGGCGAACGCGAGCGTGTACCAGACCAGGTAGCGGCGGAACGGCGGGCCGCCCAGGTAGGTCATGGAGGTACCGGGAGCGGTGGGTTCCGCGACGTCGGCCGCTGTTGCTCCGCCGGGTACTGCCTGATCACTGGTCACGGGGTCCCCTCGCGGCGGCCGAGCCTGCACTGGCTCACTGAAAACCGAGTAAAGGACTGTTTCGGCGAAGCTGTCAAGGGCGAGGCCGAGTTCTCTAGCCATCGCTGCGGCTCATTGCTATGGTTCGCTCGGGATTCGCGCCGGAGGTAACCATGAACACTGCCCCGTCCCGCAAACGAGGCTCGTACCAGCGGGGCCGTGAACGCCGCGAGCAGATCGCGCTCGCCGTCGTCGACCTGGTCGATGAAGTCGGCCACGACGGCGTCACCACGGCCCAGGTGGCCGCACGCTGCGGCTTCGCCGAGACGAGCGTGCTGTACCACTACCCGACGAAGGACCACCTGCTCGTCGCGGCGCTCGAGCGCATCGACGACTTCGAGGCAGAGCTGGTGCGCCTCGACGAGCAGCAGATGCTCGACCTGGATGCGCTCCGGGCGGTCGCCGACCCCATCCAGTCGTCGGGGGACCACCGGCTGCGGCTGTTCGTCATGCTCAAGGGGCAGGCGGCCACCCCCGGCCACCCGGCCGCCGAGTACTTCGCGCAGCGCACGGAGCGCCAGGTCACGATCTTCGGTCGCCTGATCGCGGGCCGTCAACAGGCGGGTCTGGCTCACCCCGGTCTGGACCCGCGGGCGACGGCACGGCAGGTCGTGGCCCTGTGGGAGGGCCTCACGTTCATGCGACTGGTCGATTCGGACTTCGACATCGGCCGGGCCCTGATCGACGGGGTGCGCCGTCTGACCGGTGAGAACTGGATGCGCGCACTCGCCGCGCTGAACGACCCGACCACCGGAATCTAAGGATCGCGATGACTTTCGAGCAGCCGTACGTCGACGTCGACGAGTGGCGCGAGACGCCGCACCCGCACCGCTACGTGCACGGGGGCTTCACCGGCACCGACACCCGCTTCTCGATCTACATCCCGCCCGCCGAGCACTACCAGGGCCGCTTCTTCCAGCACATCACCCCGGTGCCGGAGAGCGAGCATCTCGCCCAGAGCTCCACCGGCCAGGAGGACAAGATCGGGTTCGCGTTCCGCGCCGGCGCGTACTTCCTGGAGACCAACGGGGGCGGCAAGTCCGGTGGGCCCGGCAGCGGCGTCGACGCCACGATCGCCGGATACCGTGCGAACGCCGCCTGCGCCGAGCACTCCAAGGCCGTCGCCCGGCAGATCTACGGCGAGCACCGCGTCTACGGCTACGCCTACGGCGGCAGCGGCGGGGCGTACCGGACGATCGGCGGTGCCGAGAACACCACCGGCGTCTGGGACGGCTTCGTTCCGTACGTGCCGGGCAGCCCGATGGCCGCGCCCAACGTGTTCGCGGTGCGCATGCACGCACAGCGCGTACTGCGCGACACACTGGACCGGATCGCCGACGCCTTCGACGCGGGCGGTGACGAGAACCCCGACGGCGACCTCACGGCGGCGGAGCGGGAGGCGTTCGCCGAGGTCACGAAGATGGGTTTCCCGGTCCGGTCCTGGTTCGGGCACCGCACGATGGGCTCACACGCGTTCGGCGCGATCTACCCGGGCATCGTCGCGGTGGACCCCGGGTACTTCGAGGACTTCTGGACGACTCCCGGGTACCTCGGCGCCGACCCGGACTCGTCGGTCCATCGTGATCGGATCCGCTTCACCGGCGTGGTCGCCGCGACCGTGACCCGCGCCGAGGGCGTCGACCTGGGCCCGTACGACAAGGCCATCGACGCGCCGCAGGGAGGGGTGGACGAGGCGTTCAAGGGCGCGGCGGCCGCCCGCACGGTGGTGGCCGTCCGCCTCGCCGACACCCCGGAGGCCGTGACGCAGGGCGCCGAGCTGATCGTCCGCTCCGGCGCCGCCGTAGGCGCACGGCTGCGCCTGAAGGGCCTGCACGGGAACCTCGCGGTGATCGACCTGCCCGATCTCGACGGCTCGCTGGCCGAACTCGTGCCCGGCGACACCGTCGAGATCGACAACAGCAACTTCCTCGCGGCGCAGACCTACCACCGCCACCAGGTTCCGGACCCGGAATTCACGGTGTGGGACCAGTTCCGCGCCGCCGACGGCACGCCGCTGCACCCGCAGCGCCCGTTCCTGCTCGCTCCGCTGTTCGCCGCCGGCGCCGCGGGCACCGTGCAGAGCGGAAAGATCACCGGCAAGATGATCCTCGTCGCCGGCCTGCTCGACCGGGAGGCGTTCCCCTGGCAGGCCGTCTGGTACCGGGACAAGGTCGCCGAGCACGCGCCCGGCGATGTACGGCTCTGGTTCGTCGACCATGCCCTGCACGCCGACGCCGAAGTGCAGGAACACCCGACGCGCTCGGTGAGCTACCTCGGGGTGCTGCACGAGGCGCTGCGCAGCCTCGCCGCCTGGGTCGAGAACGGAACCCCGCCCGCCGCGGACACCGGCTACACGGTCACCGACGGCCAGGTCACCGTCCCCGAGACGGCCGCCGAGCGCGGCGGAGTCCAGCCGGTCGTCACTCTCACCGCCGACGGGGCCCGGCGTGCGGAGATCACGGCGGGGGACGAGGTGCTGGTGCGGGTGGTCGCCGAGGCGCCGCTGGGTGCACCGCCGATCGTGCGGGTGCAGTGGGATCTCGACGGTGACGGGGTGTACGAGATCGACGACGTCGTCGAGCCCGCTGCCCGGGTGGTGCTGGAGCGTCGGCACGTCTACACCGACGCCGGAACCCGGTTCGCCACCGTGCGCGTCAGTGCGCAGCGGAACGGCGACCCGCACAGCCCGCTCGGCCGGATCGACAATCTCGCCCGCGCTCGGGTCGTCGCCGGACCGAACTGAAGATCGATTCGTCCACCTGCCGGTCCGACGCATTCCACGACCGCGGTTGGGTAACACCTCGGCCGAGCCGTGCCCGCACCACGTGGGCGCTACCGCTGGAAGGGGACCGGCATGAAACTGGGCCGCCGCGCCGATGACGAATCCACAGAGAAGGTTGACGTCGATCGGGCCGAAAGCACCCGCACGGGTTCCGACGCGCCCAACGACCTGTCCACGGTTCCCCCCGACGCGGGTCCGGACAATCCCGCGGGGCTGAAGCCCAAGGGCATTTTCGCGGCGCTCAGACGTACGTTCAAGGAGTTCTCCAGCGACAACATCTCCGACTGGGCCGCGGCGCTGACCTACTACGGTGTGCTGTCGATCTTCCCGGGGCTTCTCGTCATCGTCTCCCTGCTGGGCATGCTCAGCAGCGACGGGCAGAAGGAGGTGCGGGACGCGGTCAACGAGATCGCCCCGAACGAGCAGCTCCAGGGCCTGGTCAACACCGTTCTCACCCAGGTCAAGGATCCCGGCACCGCGGGCATCGCCGCGATCGTCGGTATCATCCTCGCGTTCTGGTCGGCCTCCGGGTACGTGGCGGCGTTCATGCGGGCGTCGAACGCCGTTTACGACGTGCCGGAAGGCCGTCCGATCTGGAAGACGTTGCCGGTCCGGGTCGGCGTCACCGCAGTCGTCGGGATCATGCTCATCCTCTCGGCCGCGATCGTCGTCTTCACCGGTGGCCTCGCCGAGGTGGTCGGCGAGAAGATCGGCCTCGACTCCGCCGTCGTCACCGCCTGGAGCATCGCGAAGTGGCCGGTGCTGGTCGTCCTGGTCAGCCTGATGTTCGCGATCCTCTACTGGGCGTCTCCGAACGCCAAGACCGGTGGCTTCCGGTGGGTGAGCCCCGGCGGTCTGTTCGCGGTTCTGCTGTGGATCCTGGCGTCGGCGGCGTTCGCGATCTACCTGGCGAACTTCGCGAGCTACAACAAGACCTACGGCTCCCTCGCCGGGGTGATCGCGTTCCTCGTCTGGATGTGGATCACGAACATCGCGATCCTGCTCGGCGCGGAGCTCGACTCCGAGCTCCAGCGCGGCCGGGCCGTGGCCGCCGGCCACGACCCGACGGACGAACCGTTCCTGGAGCTGCGGGACGACCGCAAGATCAAAAAAGGCACCGAACGAGGGTTGAGTAGCGAGTAGCGGGCGCCGTCGTACGAGCCGCGGCTCGGGGTGGGAAGCTACCGGCTCTCGCCCCGAGCCGCGGTCGTCTTCCGGGTGTAGTGGCGGCGGGCTTTCGCGCGGTTGCCGCAGGCTTCCATCGAGCACCAGCGGCGCGCGTTGCGCGCGGTGGCGTCGACGAAGTGCAGGACGCACTCCGGGTTGGCGCACTTGCGGACCCGTCCGCCCTGCTCGTCGACCAGTTCGAGGTAGGCGTGGAGTGCCGTCCACGCCGGCAACCAGGCCGGATCCTGCACGACCGCTTCGCGGACCGGCCCGTTCGGGCCGAGCCGCAGCCGGAGGTGGCCGGCGGCGAGCAGGTCGTTGACCGCCCCGGCGGACGCTCCCTCGCCGGGCGCGGCGATGTGCGCGGCGATCGCGTCGCGGGCTCGCTTCAGCCGGTCGATCACCGCGCGGGCGTCGCCGGGGGTACTCGGGAGACCCCACGACGTCAACCACCCCGCGGCCTCGACCGGGTCGTCGAGCAGATCGTGACGGTGGCCGGCGGCGATCCACCGGGTGTTGAGCAGGTCGATCGGCAAGGGCTCACCGAGCAGCGGACGTTGCACGGTTCCAGTGTCCCTCTGCCGGTCGGCGACCGCCGCGCGGCCGGGCCGTCAGGTCGTCGCGGCCACACCGACCGGCGGGTTGAATCGGCTGTACTCCGGGCGGCTCCAGCGCAGCGGGCTCGCGGCCGGCCGCTCGACGACGGCCTCGACCGTGAAGTCCACGAGCCGGCTGGCCCCGGGTACGGTCGCGGCGCGCTCGGCGTCCCAGTCGACCCGGGCGACGCCGGAGAGGTGCAGCAGCGTGCCGGTGGACCAGTTCGGAACGAGCAGGCCGGCGCGCGGATCGACCTGCAGGTTGCCGAACGTCAGGTACATGCTGTTACCGGCGTAATCCGGCCACCGCAGGTGGTTGCCGTCGAGGACCTCCACGAAGCCCGGCGCCCCGCCGCGGTGGCTGGCGTCGGTGTCGCCCCCGGGGTGGCGGGTCGCGACGAAGAACGTGTCCGCCCGGCGGACCGCCGCGATCTGCGCGTCGTCCAGGCTCCGGCCGCGGCGGGCCGGGCCCGGTGGCTCGGCGTCCGCGCGCCGGTAGCCACGGGCCTGGATGTACTTCGGACAATTCGAGACCACCTGGTCCAGCGAGAGCCGCAGCCCGCCGTCGAGCGGGGTAGAGGTGCCGTTGAGCCGGACCCGGCGCCGAGACGCCGGCTCAATCGCGATGCTGCCGACGACCGCCGGGCGGCGCAGCACGGCGGCGAGCGGGTCGTCCGCGCCCGGCGACGCATGCACGTCGAGCGTCTGCTCGTCGACGGCGCGCAGGAACCTCGGGTGGCCGGTGAGCATGCTCGCCCACACCGCACCGGCGTCGTCCGTGCCGCCGACGACGAGCAACGGTTGCTCGGCGAGGAACGCCGCGGCGACCGGCGGCAGCAGCGCCCGCACGGCTCGACCGCTGCGGTCGGCTCGCTCGACCTCGCCCGCCAGTTGCTGGGCGACCAGTTCCCCCTCGTGGTAGGGCGACCCGGCGGAACGTCGCGAGCCCGCGTCGTGGGGGGCCGTCGACATCAGAAGAAGCCGCAGGTCGGGGCGTCCTCGGTGGGCGCGGGCGCGTTCTCGGCGCCGGTGGGCGCGAACACCTCCAGCCGGGTGCCGTCGGGGTCGAGGAAGAAGATCCCGCCGCTGCGCGCGCCTTCGCCGTGCGCGACGACGCCGTCGTGCACGAACTCGGCGCCACAGGCGCGGACCCGGGCTTCCGCCGTCGCGACCGCGGCTGCGTCGGCGACCTGGAACGACAGGTGGTGCAGGCCCGGCCGCCGGGGGTCGAACCGGCCGTCGCTCTGCTGCCAGAGCGTGAGCACGAGTGCGCCGTCGACGCCGAGGAACGCGTACTCGCGCCCGGGGTCGGTCGACGTGCCCAGGACGTCGAGTCCCAGGACGTCGGCGTAGAAGTTCCGGGACCTGACGAGGTCGGTGACGTTCAGTCCGACGTGGCCGGTGGTGAGGCCGGTCAGCGGTGCGGTCCGCTCGGGTGCGGGGGGTGCCGAAGACATGGGATCCTCAATCTCTAACCAGTTAGATGGCTTCAACAGGTTAGGAAATGAGGGCGCGCGCGTCAAGGGAGGGGTCGTGCCAGTGGGAACCTGCTACTGGTTCTCGGCGAGCGCGCGGATGCGCTCGAGGGACTGCTCGAGGTTCTGCTGCAGATCCGTGCGGCGGTCGCGGACGCGCAGCATCAGGCGCTCGTACCAGAGCACGGCTCGGGGAAGCGGCATGCGCATCCGGAACGTCTCGGTGAGCTGCGTCGTGTCCGGCTCCGGGCCGGGGTCGGTGCGGTAGGTCCACTCGGTGAACTCGCGCCACCCGAGCCTGACGACGAACGAGAACTCGCGGTCCGGCTCACGGTTCACCACGGTCGCCACCGTGGACCAGCGGGCCAGCGCGCGGCGGTTCCAGCCCTTGAAGCGATGCTCGTCCAGCCACTCGCAGCGGACGCACTCGGGGCTCCACTCCGGGATTCGGGTGACGTCCGTGACGAGCGCGTACACCTCCTCGGGTGCGCGCCGGACGACGGTCGACGCGGTGATCGTCTCGCCGTCCTGCAGGGGGAGCGGCGCCGAAGTCGACATGGGTCCCTCTCCGTCCTCGTGAGCGGTGACCCGACCCTACGGGTGGCCGGTGCTCGGCGGAGGCGATCAGTTGCTCGTGGCCTCGCGCCCGGGGAGTAGCTCGAGGAAGCGCGCCAGCACCGGTGACGTGTCGTCCGCGCGCCACATGGCGGCCGACACGACGGTGCGATCGGCGTCCGCCAGCGGTACGTAGGCGAGCCCGTCCGAGCGCAGCAGCCGGGTGGACTCCTGGACCAGCGCGATCCCGAGCCCGGCCGCCACCAGCGTGAGCTGCGTCCCGAGTTCCCCGGTGTAGCGCACCGCACCGGGCGCGTAGCCGCCCCGCCCGCACATCGCGACGAGGTCGTCGTGCCAGTACTCGCACACCGTGCGCTCGAGGAGGACGAGCGTGCGCTCCCCGAGCGCGGCGAGCGCCACGTCGGATCCGGACGCCAGCGCGTCCCCGGCGGGCGTGGCGACGACGAACGGCTCGGTCGAGAGCGTTCGCATGCGCAGCTCCGTCGGGCCGCAGTCGACGGCGCCGAGCGTGCTGAGGAACGCGACGTCGACGACGTCGTCACGCAGTGGCTGGCCGAGCACGCCCATCGGTAGTTCGCGCAGGGACAGTTCGACGTCCGGCGCCTCGCGCTCGAACGCGGCCAGCGCGGTGAGGAACGGCTGCGAGGAGGCGGTCGGGTGGTATCCGACGCGGAGCCGGCCCACGTGCCCCCGCCGGGCGCGTTCGGCGATCACCTCGGTCGCCCGCGCCTGCTCCAGCGTCCGCCGGGCCTCCACGAGGAACAGCTCCCCGACCGGGCTCAGCGCGGTCCGGCGTCGCTCCCGGACGAGCAGGTCGACGCCGAGGGCGGCCTCCAGGCGCAGGATCTGCTGCGACAGCGCGGGCTGGGCGATACGGAGGCGAGCGGCGGCCCGCCCGAAGTGCAGCTCGTCGGCGACGGCGACGAACGCTTCCAGGTGGCGCAGGTCGAACTTCATGCATTCAACTTATCAACCTGTCGAAGATCAGTCTTTGACGTTACGAACTTCGGATACCTAGCGTCGGTCCCATGACCACATCCCTGGACGGCAAGGTTGCTCTCGTCACCGGCGCGACCGGTGGCATCGGCGCGGAGATCGCCCGCACTCTCGCCGCGGCGGGCGCCGCCGTCACCGTCGTCGGCCGGAACGCGGAGGCCGGCGCGACCGTCGTCAAAGAACTGAACCGAGGTCTGTTCGTCGCGGCCGATCTCACCCGCCGGGAGACCCACCAGTCGATCCTCGACGCCACCCTCGCCCTCTTCGGCCGGCTCGACATCCTCGTCAACAACGCGGCCGCGCACGCCGCCGGCCCGGCGCTGGAGGGCGCGGAGGAAGACTTCGACCGGATCGTCGCGCTCAACTACAAGGCCGCGTTCTTCCTCACCCAGGCCGCACTGCCGTCCCTGATCGCGTCCGGCGCCGGCCGGATCGTCAACATCAGCTCGATCGGAACGGTCAAGTCGTATGCCGGTGCGGCGATCTACAACTCCTCCAAGGCCGCACTGGACAACCTGACCAAATCCTGGGCGCTCGAACACGGTCCGGACGGCGTCCGGGCCAACGCGGTCAATCCGGGCATCGTCGTCGACGGCCCGATGTCCGCGCCGGTCCAGGAGTTCCTCGACATCGAGCACGCCGTGCTCCCGACGATTCCCGCGCGGCGGCTGGCGACAGCGGCCGACGTCGCCGCGGTCGTCACCTTCCTGGCCGGACCCGGCGCGGACTACCTCAACGGGGTCATCGTGCCGCTCGACGGCGGGCTGACCGCGTGACCGAGGCGCGCAGGCGGGCCGCCCTCGCCCTCCTCGCCTCGGTGCAGTTCATCGTCATTCTGGACAGCACGATCACCACCGTGGCACTCGACGACGTCCGTGCCGACCTCGGCGGGGACGAGCGCACCCTTCAGTACGTCGTCACGCTGTACGCGGTGACGTTCGGCGGGCTGCTCCTCCTAGCCGGCCGGATCGGGGATCTGGTGGGTCGCCGCCAGACGTTCGCCGCCGGTGCCGCGACGTTCACGGCGGCGTCGGCGGTGTGCGCGATCGCGCCGACGATGCCCTGGCTCCTGGCGGGCCGGGCCGCGCAGGGGGTCGGTGCCGCATTCGTCTCCGCAGCCGCGTTCGCGCTGGTGCTCGATCTCTACGGCGAAGGTCCCGGCCGCAACCGGGCACTGGGGCTGTGGAGCGCGATGGGGGCGTCCGGGGCCGCGGCCGGGCTGATCGCCGGGGGTGTCCTCACCGACCTCGCCGGCTGGGGTGCGGTTTTCGCGGTCAACGTGCCGCCGGGTGTGCTCGCGGTCGCGCTCGCCGGCCGGTTACTGCCGGCCGGACGCCGATCCAGGGCGCGGGGCACGGCTCGCCCGGACGTCCTGGGCGCCGTTACGGTGACGCTCGGCACCGCAGCGCTCGTCCTCGCGCTGGCGCGCGGCCCGGCTGACGGGTGGACGGGCGGAGGGACGCTCGCCCTGTTCACCGCCGCTGCCGTCCTGATCGGGGGGTTCGTTCTCGTCGAGCGCCGCGCCCGCGACCCGCTGATCCCGCTGTCGGCTCTCACCACGGGTCCGGTGCCGCTCGCAGCGGTGACGCTGGGATGCCTGCTGGCCGTCGTCAGCAGCCAGTGCTTCTTCCTCGTCCTGTACCTGCAGCGAGTCCTCGACCTCGGCGCCACCGCCACCGGGGCGGCGATCGCGCCGAGTGCGGCGATGGCGTTCGCGGGCAGCACTATCGCCGCGCGGCTGGCCGGCCGGATTCGGCCGGGCGGGCTGACCGTCGGGGGCCTGCTTTTCGTCGCGGCCGCCCAACTCCTGCTGAGCCGCCTTCCGGTCGACGGCTGGTACCCCGGTGACCTGCTGCCCGGCCTGCTGCTGTTCGGGTTCGGGCTCGGCGTCGCGTTCGTCGGCGCGACGATCGACGGCGCGGCGGGCCTCGCGACGGCCGACCAAGGGCTGGCGTCGGGCCTCCTCAACACCGGGCAGCAGCTCGGAACCGCCGTCGGTGTCGCCGCGCTCGTCGGTGTCACGGCGGCGAGTGCGAGCCGACCGGACGCCTTGGCCGCGGCCTACGGTGACGGACTGCGGCTCGGAGCGCTCGTCGCGATGGGAGGCGCGGCCGTCGTGGTCGTCACCGGTCTGACGACGACGCTGAGACGGCCGAGAGGGGCCTCGCGGGAGGCTGTTGACGCGCGTTAACACGTATGGCACCGTGGCGCTCACCCTCACGTAACGCGCGTAACCGCGCCGCTGAGCGCCGCCCCTCACGGACTGGATGCCACCTCGGATGATTCGTACCTCGTTCAACAGCGGCTGGGAGACCCGGCCGAAGAGCAACCCGTTCGCCGAGCTGGGCGGACGCACCGCGGCCTGGCGGCCGGTGACACTGCCGCACGACGCGATGCTGGAACAGGATCGCGACGGCAGTGACCCCGAGCGCGGGGCGACCGCCTACTTCCCGGGCGGGGTGTTCGAGTACCGCAAGACGTTTTCGGTCCCGGAAGCCGACCGCGGCAAGCGGGTGCTCGTCGAGTTCGAGGGCGTCTACCGCTCGGCGATGGTGTACGTCAACGGCGCCTACGCCGGACAGCGTCCGTACGGGTACTCGCAGTTCGTTCTCGACGTCGGCCAGTTCCTGCGTTACGGGCAGGAGAACGAGATTCGGGTCGAGGCGCGCGCCGGACAGGACTCGCGCTGGTACTCGGGGATCGGTATCTACCGCGACGCCTGGCTGGTCGTCGGCGATCCGGTCCACATCGCCCTGGACGGCGTCCGCGTCACCACCCCGGACATCGACGCCGACGCGGCCGTCGTCGAGGTGGCGGTGGTCGTGGAGAACGACACCCGAGAGCTGCGCACGGTCACGCTCTCGGTTGACCTGTCCGGGCCGGACGGGCGCTCGGTCGCGTCGGGCACGACGCCGGTCACGGTCGGCCCCGGCGGTTCGGCGGTCGCCCGGCACCGGCTCCTCGTCCACCGGCCGGCGCTCTGGAGCCCGGAGTCGCCGACGCTCCACACCTGCCTCACCACGCTGGACGGTGGGGACGCGCAGACGACGACGTTCGGGATCCGGTCGCTGCAGCTGGACCCCGAGCGAGGGCTGCGGATCAACGGTCAGCCCGTGAAGCTGCGGGGTGCCTGCGTGCACCACGACAACGGGGTGCTGGGCGCGGCGACGATCGGCCGGGCCGAGGAGCGTCGGGTGCAGATCCTCCGGGCGGCCGGGTTCAACGCGGTCCGCAGCTCCCACCATCCGCTGAGCCGGGCGATGCTCGAAGCCTGTGACCGGTTCGGGATGCTGGTGATGGACGAGACGTTCGACATGTGGACGTCGAACAAGAACCCGTACGACTACGCGCTGGACTTCCCGGAGTGGTGGGAGCGCGACGTCGAGGCGATGGTGGCCAAGGACTACAACCACCCCAGCGTCATCCTGTACTCGATCGGCAACGAGATCCCGGAGAACGGATCCCCGACCGGGGCGCTGCTCGGTCGGCAGATCGCGGAGAAGGTCCGCGCGCTGGACCCGACGCGGTACGTCACGAACGGCGTCAACGGCATGCTCGCGGTGATGGACGAGGTCCGGGCCATGATGCAGAGCGGGGCGGAGAACACCGACAGCGCCGGGGGCGGCATCAACACGATGATGACGCAGCTCGGCGACATCATGAACATGCTCGGCGGCTCCGACCTCGTCACGTCCAAGACCGCGGAGGCGTTCGGCGTGCTCGACGTCGCCGGAATGAACTACATGGACGGCCGCTACGCGTCCGACCAGGAACTGTTCCCGAACCGGATCATCGTCGGCACCGAGACGTTCCCGACCCGGATCGACACCAACTGGCGCCTCGTGACCGATCACGCCCACGTGCTCGGCGACTTCACCTGGACCGGGTGGGACTACCTCGGTGAGGTCGGGATCGGCCGACCCCAGTACACGACGCCGGACGCCGTCGCGCCCGCCTCGCTGGCCGCCCCCTACCCGTGGCTCACCGCCGACGCCGGGGACATCGACATCACCGGCCACCGGCGTCCGGTGTCGTACTACCGGGAGATCGTGTTCGGCCTGCGCGCCGAGCCGTACCTCGCCGTCCAGCGTCCCGAGCACCACGGCACGACGTTCGCCGGTACGCCCTGGGCGTGGAGCGACAGCATCCCGTCGTGGACGTGGCCCGGCGCCGAGGGCAAGCCGGTCGTCGTCGAGGTCTACAGCGACGCCGAGCAGGTCGAGCTGCAGCTCAACGGCCGCTCGCTCGGCCGGGTACCGGTGGGGGAGAAGAACCGGTTCCGGGCCGAGTTCGAGACGACCTACGAGCCCGGTGACCTGGTCGCGGTCGCGTACCGCGGCGGGGAGGAGACCGGTCGTTGCGCGCTGTCCTCGGCGACCGGCGCGGTGGTACTCCGGGCCGCGGCCGACCGCGCGTCCGTCCGCGCGGACCACCGGGACCTCGCGTACGTCGACCTCACGCTCACCGACGCGCACGGCACCCCGTACACCGGCGCCGACCGCACCGTGCGGATCACCGTGGACGGCCCGGCGGTGCTGCAGGGCCTGGGCAGCGCCGATCCGCGCGTCGAGCGCCCGTTCCGGTCGCCGGAGACGCGCACCTACGACGGTCGCGCGCTCGCGATCGTCCGTCCCACCGCACCGGGGGAGATCACGATCCGCGTCAGCGCCGAGGGCTGCGCCGACGTCGTCGTCCCGCTCGTCGCCGAGTGACCGCGAGGGCCGCCTCACCCGTCCGGCAGGATCGGGGGAACGCGCGCTGCGGACGCCGGGCGGCGCACGACGAGAGGTGAGGGATGTCGTACCGACACGTGGTCGCGCTGGGCAGTTCGTTCGCGGCGGGGCCGGGGATCCCGCCGGTCGTCGACGCGGCGGCGGGCCGCTCCGGGAACAACTACGCCCACCTCCTCGCGGAGGCGCTCGGTGCGCGGCTCACGGATCTCACGGTCTCCGGTGCCACGACCGCGACGATCCTCGACCAGCCGCAGCGTGCTTACCGGACGACGTTCCCGCCGCAGCTCTCCGGTGTCCCGGACGACGCCGACCTGGTGACGGTCACCGCCGGCGGTAACGACCTGCAGTACCTCGGGACGATGCTCCGGCTGGCGTGGGCGAACACGCTGCGGGGCCGGTGGTGGACGCGTCCGCTCGGGAACGTGCTGGGGCGGCGTCCGGTGCCGGTGCTCGACCCGGACCTGGCCGTCGACGGGCTGCGCCGGGTGGTGGAGGCGGTCCGCACCCGGGCACCGGGCGCCCGGGTCGTCCTGGTGGACTACCTCACGGTGCTGGAGGAGAAGACGCCGCTCGGATCGGACGCGCCGTTCAGCGACGCCGAGCGCAAAGCCCTGCGTGCGCTGGGCCGCCGCGTGGACGGCGCGTTCGCGGTCGCGGCCCAGGCCACCGGCGCGGACCTCGTCAAAGCGTCCGTGCTCAGCGCCGGGCACGGGGTGGGGTCGCCGGAGCCCTGGGTCAACGGCTTCGTCGCGGGCCGGCGGGGCGCGACGTCGTCCTTCCATCCGAACGCCGCCGGAATGCGGGCGATCGCCGACGAACTGCTCAGGTTCGTCGGGCCGTGACCGATGGCGAGGTGAGGTCCGCCGTCGACAGGCGCGGACCACATCTGTGCTGGGGGAGCAATGGGCGCTGGGTTGGCGAATCTACGGGTGGGCACGAAGATCGTCCTCACGGTGACCGTGGTCGCGGTCGTCATGCTGATCATCGGCGGGCTGGCGTGGACGCGGCTGGGGAGCCTCGACGACCGCATCCAGCACATCAAGAACAGCAACATCTCCAGGCTGAACAACCTGGTCGAGGTCCGGGGCGGGCTCTCGGACTCCTACCGCGGGTTGTTCGTTCACCGGGTCAGTCCCGCCGCCGCCCAGCCGGGCGCGGAGACCCAAGCGAAGGCCGGTCAAGCGGCGGTGGACGAGGCGTGGTCCGCGTACATGGCCACACCCGACCCGTCTTCGGTGTGGAAGACCCGGACGCAGACGTTCAGCGAGTCGTGGACGCAGTACAAGGCGCTGGTCAACCTGTTGATCTTCCAGGACCAGCCGCCGGCCGACGTCACCGTGCCCACCGGGATCCAGGCGCAGAGCGCGGCCTGGACCGCTGCCGAGGAGACGATGAACGCGGCGCTGGACCAGCTCACCGAGTTGGAGCGCACCCAGGCGTCGGACGCGGGTAGCTCGGCGCACACCGAGGCCAACGGCGCGAAGACGCTGATCGGTGTGCTGATCGTGCTCGGCCTGGTGGTCGCGCTCGCCGTCGCCTTCGCGGTCGGCCGCAGCGTCGCCCGGCGGCTCTCCGGCGTCCAGCAGGTCCTGGACGCGGTCGCCGACGGTGACCTCACCCGGCACGCCGACGAGACCGGCACGGACGAGGTCGGGACGATGGCCCGAGCGGTGAACCGCGCGACCGCGTCGATCCGCTCCACGGTGACCGCGCTGGCCGACTCCGCCCGCGCGCTGGCCGACAGCTCCCAGCAGCTCTCCGGCTCGGCGGAGGCGATCGCGTCCAACGCCGAGGAGACCTCCGCCCAGACCGGCGTGCTGACCGCCGCGTCCGAAGAGGTCTCCCGGAACGTGCAGACGGCCGCGGCCGGCACGGACGAGATGGGGTCGGCGATCCGGGAGATCTCCCAGTCGGCCAACGACGCCGCCGGGGTCGCCTCGCGGGCGGTCACCGCCGCGGCCGCGACCAACGCCACGGTCGCCAAGCTCGGCGAGTCCTCCGCCGAGATCGGCAACGTCGTCAAGGTCATCACGTCGATCGCCGAGCAGACGAACCTGCTGGCGCTGAACGCGACGATCGAGGCGGCGCGCGCCGGCGAAGCGGGCAAGGGCTTCGCCGTCGTCGCCAACGAGGTCAAAGACCTGGCACAGGAGACCGCGGCGGCGACCGAGAACATCTCCAAGCGCGTCGAGGCGATCCAGGCCGACACCGACTCCGCCGTCGCGGCGATCGAACAGATCTCCGGGATCATCGCCCAGATCAACGACTACCAGATGACGATCGCCAGCGCCGTCGAGGAGCAGACGGCCACCACGCAGGAGATGAGCCGGAGCATCGCCGAGGCGTCCACCGGAGCCGTCAGCATCGCCGACAACATCGGTGGGGTCGCGGCCGCGGCCCGGACCACCAGCATCACGGTCGCGGACACCCGGCGCTCCGCGGAGGAGCTCGCCCGGATGTCCCACGACCTCCAGGGCATCGTCGCTCGGTTCCGCGTGTGAGCGAACGAGGTCAGCGCGCGCCGCGGAGCAGGCGTCCGGGGCGGGCGCCCGTGTCCGCACCGTCCCGGCGGGTCAGCACCCCGTTGACCATCGTGGCGACGTAACCCGACGCAGCCTGGATCAGCCGCCGACCGCCGGCCGGCAGGTCGTAGGCCATCTGCGGCATCTGCAGGGTCAGCCGCTCCAGGTCGATCACGTTGACGTCGGCCCGCTTGCCCGGCGCGAGCACACCGCGGTCACCGAGCCCGAACAACGCCGCGGTGTCCGCGGTCTGCTTCTTGACGACGTACTCGAGTGGCAGCCGCTGGCCGCGGGTGCGGTCGCGGGTCCAGTGCGTCAGCAGGAACGTCGGGTAGGACGCGTCGCAGATCAGCCCGCAGTGGGCGCCGCCGTCGGAGAGCCCGGAGACGCCGGCCGGGTGGGTCAGCATCTCGTAGATCGCGTCGTGATTGCTGTGCGAGTAGTTGAAGAACGGGAAGAACAACATCGACGTCGCGGGCTCTCCGTCGACGCTCTCCAGCATCAGGTCGTAGAGGGCCTCGAGACCGCCGACACCGCGCTGCTCCGCGATCGCCGCCACGGTGCGCTCCGCGGTCGGTTCGTAGTCGGGCGGGTTGCCCAGCCGATAGATCCGGCTGAGTGAGCCCTGCACCAGGTCCTTCATCCCGTCGAACTGTTTCGACGGGTCGAGGGGCAGGTCGTCCTCGGTGAGGATCGCGCGCCGCACGGCGGGTTCCGCCAGTTCGTGACCGCGCTCGGCCGGCGAGAGGTGCGCGAGGCCGCGGAACGTCGGGCGGTGGGTGAAAGCGTGGTGTCCGGCGAACCCGATCAGCATTCCGAACGGGCGCGCCGCGATCTGGGGGTAGAGCGCGGCGCCCGCCTCGAACGCCGCC
The DNA here is from genome assembly GCF_039536245.1 of Cryptosporangium minutisporangium. Taxonomy (NCBI): domain Bacteria; kingdom Bacillati; phylum Actinomycetota; class Actinomycetes; order Cryptosporangiales; family Cryptosporangiaceae; genus Cryptosporangium; species Cryptosporangium minutisporangium. Next base: position 279,563 of record NZ_BAAAYN010000006.1, read on the forward strand.
GCCGAGGCCTCCATCAGCTCGCGCCACTGGTCCGGGGCGGCGTCGACCTGCACCAAGGCGAAGGAGACCGGCCGATCGATCTCGGTGGCCAGCCGGCGCATCCAGTCCAGCTCCCGTAGCGGAGCGACGATGTCCTCGCCGGCGGCGCCGGTGGGAGCGAGCTCGAACACGGCCTGTCCGCCGCGGGCCATCGCTCGGCCGAGCCCGAACAGTTCGTCCTCGGCGGCGAACGTACCGGGCACCGGCTCGCCGTCCATCGCGCGGTGCGCGACCGTGCGCGACGTCGAGAATCCGAGCGCGCCGGCTTGGACCGCCTCCTCCACCAGGCGCCCCATCGCCGCGATCTCGTCCGGGGTCGCGGGCTCGTTGCGGGCGCCGCGCTCGCCCATCACGTACGCCCGGAGCGGGCCGTGGGCGATCTGCACGCCGAAGTCGACGGCCAGCTCCCGGTCGGCGAGCGTGTCGAGGTACTCGGGGAACGATTCCCAGCCCCAGGTCATGCCCTCGGTGAGCGCGGAGCCGGGGATGTCTTCGACACCCTCCATCAGCGCGATCAGCCACTCTTCCCGACCGGGCCGGACGGGCGCGAAGCCGACTCCGCAGTTGCCCGACACGACGGTCGTGACGCCGTGGCAGCTCGACGGTTCGAGCGTCGCGTCCCAGGTGACCTGGCCGTCGTAGTGGGTGTGGATGTCGACGAAGCCGGGCGTCACCACCATCCCGGTGGCGTCGATCGTGGTGGCGGCTTCGGTCTCCAGCCCGGGGGAGTCACCCTCGACGCGCCGTACCTCGACGATGCGGCCGTCTTTGATCGCGAGGTCCGCGCGGAACGGTGCGGTGCCGGTCCCGTCCACCACCGTTCCGCCGACGATCGTCGAATCGAGCATGTCGTCCTCCCGGTTGCGTCGTTGAACTCCGGTGTGGCGAAGTGCCTCGCGGTGGGGCGAGCGCAGTGCCCGGCGTCGCCCGGCGCAGAGCGCCGATTATGAAAGGCGATTCTAGTTCTTGTCAACGGGGCGGGTGTGTGCGCGCGACGGAGGCGGATAGCGGGAAATGGCTGTTGTTCAGCGTGTCGTCCGTCCGCATAATTGAGTTGGCGGCGGAGAAATCTGCCCCTACGGTGAACACCAACGAAGCACCGACACGGAATCCGGAGGCCGACATGTTGCGACACACCTCGCGCGCACCGCGGCGCTCCCTGCCGCGCGGCGAGGGTGCCTCATGCGTCGAGCGACCCTCCGACCAGGTCATTTTCGAGAACGATGCCCGCCGGGGACGGTGGCGACGCTAGCGCGACCAGCGCCTCGCTTTCGCCGCCCTCCCAGTCGGGAAAGGGCGGCTTTTTGTTTCCGCCAATTGCTTCTCTGTGCTGCCCGGACAATTCTTCGTCGTGTAGTGCCCCCGGGTATTCGGGGCGGTCGTGATCATTGAGAACTTCACAGTGGATGGCACATCTGGAGCGAGGGAGACGGCAACCCGTCCGCTTTGGAAGCGGAAGACCACCCGGTTCGACTCCGGGGCTCCAGACCATCCCGGGCTTGTGGCGCAGCAGGTAGCGCGCCGGTGTGGCACACCGGAGGTCGACGGTTCGAATCCGTCCAGGTCCACGGCGGGAGCACTGTCATGGCTCCCGCACCCTGTTCCTGTAGCTCAGCGGAGAGAGCACCGGACTACGAATCCGGGGGTCGGCGGTTCGAATCCGTCCAGGGACACTTCTCGCCTTCCAAGCTCAGGTGGTAGAGCACGCGGTTGAAGCCCGCGAGGTGTCGGTTCGACTCCGGCGGAAGGCACGACGCACCCTGGTAGCCCAATCGGCAGAGGCGGCCCGCTCAAACCGGGTCCAGTGCGGGCTCGAATCCCGCCCGGGGTACGCAGCAAGGTCGTCGTAGCTCAGTAGGTGAGAGCGCCGAGCTGATACCTCGGAGGCCGTAGGTTCAATTCCTGCCGACGACACGCAAGCAGGCTCGCCGCCCGTGTGCGCCCGCCAGTACCGCCCCCGTAGCTCAGCGGAGAGAGCGCCAGGTTCCGAACCTGGAGGTCGCTGGTTCGAATCCAGCCGAGGGCACTCAGGAACCGACGGTCTCACGCGCGCCATCCACCGTGGAGTTCCCACCAGGGATAAGGTCGCTCGATGGTGAGCGGGACGCTGCTGTCGTGGCTGCTCGACGCGGATCCGGCCCTGCGCTGGCAGGTCGAGCGTGACCTTGCGCAGGAACCGCCGTCGGTGTGGCGGGCGACCCGGGCGCGAGTCGCGACCGAGGGTTTCGGTGCGCGCCTGCTGACGCTCCAGGACCCGGATGGGCAGTGGGCGGGCGGTGCGTACTTCCCCGCGGGCTTCGACTTCGCCGACGTCGAGCGCGTCGGGCAACCGTGGACGGCGACGACGTGGTCGCTCACCGCGCTCCGGGAGTGGGGCCTGGACGCCGCCGTCCTCCGCGAGCGCCGCACGGCCGAACTGCTCGCGCAGAACAGCCGCTGGGAGTACGACGATCTGCCGTACTGGGGCGGCGAGGTGGACTGCTGCATCAACGCCTGGACCCTCGCGAACGGCGTCTGGCTGGGCGTGGACGTCAACGGCGTCGCCGACTGGTTCGTTGAGCACCGGCTACCCGACGGCGGCTGGAACTGCCAGTGGGTCGAGGGATCAACGCGGTCGTCGTTCCACTCGACGCTCAACTCCCTGAAGGGGCTGCTCGCCTACGACACCGCGACCGGTGGCACGGACGCGACGCGCGCGGCCCGGCGCAGCGGCGAGGAGTACCTGCTCCAGCGGCAACTGTTCCGCCGGCTGTCGACGGGCGAGCCGGTGGCTCCGTGGGTCGCCAACTTCGCGTACCCGTTCCGCTGGCTCTACAGCGCGCTGAACGCGGCGGAGTACCTCCGGGAGGCGGCGCTGCTCGACGGCACGCCGCCGGATCGGCGGATGGCGGACGCGATCGACCTGGTCCGGGCCGCCCGCCGGCCGGACGGCACCTGGCTCCAGGGGCGTCGTCTGCCGGGGCAGGTGTGGTTCGACGTCGACGTGGCGGACGGGGCGGCGTCGAAGTGGTTAACGCTGTTCGGTGCACGGGTGCTCACCTGGTGGGACTCATAAGCTCGGTGGGGCCGATCACCCGGAGAAACTTGATCTGTTCCAGAAAAGTGCACTATGTTTAGCGGGTGATGTCCGACTTCGAGTCGCAGCTGCGGGCTGTCTCGTTGCGCGTGACGCGGCCTCGGTTGGCCGTGCTCGCCGCGCTGCGTGACCACCCGCACGTCGATACCGACACGGTGATCGGCCTGGTGCGCGACGTCCACCCCACGGTCTCCCACCAGGCGGTGTACGACGTGCTGCGTGCGCTCACCGACGCGGGCCTGGTGCGGCGCATCGAGCCCGCCGGGGCGACTGCGCGTTACGAGACCCGCGTGGCGGACAATCACCACCACATCGTGTGCCGCTCCTGCGGTGCGATCGCCGACGTCGACTGCGCGGTCGGTGCTGCCCCCTGTCTCAACCCCTCGGACGACCACGGTTTCGTGGTCGACGAGGCGGAGGTCGTCTACTGGGGCACCTGCCCCGACTGCGCGGCCGAACGTACGTCCCAGTCAGCTCCCAGTTCGGAAGGAAGCAGATGAGCGACACCCAGGACACCCCTGCCAGCGCGCAGGGTGTGGACAAGAAGGCGGCGGCCGGCTGCCCGGTCGCGCACGATTCGGTGACCTCGCACGGCAGCGAGAGCGAGAACCCGGCGATCGACTCGCCGACCCCGAAGACCGGTGGCCGTCCGCACACCATCCGCGACTGGTGGCCCAACCAGCTCGACCTCGGGGTGCTGCACGCTCACTCGTCCAAGGTCAACCCCCTCGGTGCGGACTTCAGCTACGCCAAGGAGTTCGAGAAGCTCGACGTCGAGGCGCTCAAGCGGGACATCACCGAGGTGCTCACCACCTCGCAGGACTGGTGGCCGGCGGACTTCGGCCACTACGGCGGCCTGATGATCCGGATGAGCTGGCACGCCGCGGGCACCTATCGCATCCACGACGGTCGCGGTGGCGCCGGCGACGGCGGGCAGCGGTTCGCGCCGCTCAACAGCTGGCCGGACAACGCCAACCTCGACAAGGCCCGCCGCCTGCTCTGGCCGGTCAAGCAGAAGTACGGCCAGAAGATCTCCTGGGCCGACCTGCTCGTGCTCGCCGGTAACGTCGCCCTGGAGTCGATGGGCTTCAAGACGTTCGGCTTCGGCTTCGGCCGCGAGGACGTCTGGGAGCCCGAGGAGATCTTCTGGGGCCCCGAGGACACCTGGCTCGGCGACGAGCGCTACGTCTCCGACTCGGCGATGGCCGAGGGCGTCGGCGCGACCGAGATGGGCCTCATCTACGTCAACCCCGAGGGTCCCCGCGGCAGCGCCGACCCGCTCGCGGCTGCACACTTCATCCGCGAGACGTTCCGCCGGATGGCGATGAACGACGAGGAGACCGTCGCCCTCATCGCCGGTGGACACACCTTCGGCAAGACCCACGGCGCTGCCGTCGCCGACGACCACGTGGGCCCGGAGCCCGAGGGTGCCCCGATCGAGAACCAGGGCCTCGGCTGGCTGAGCACCCACGGCACCGGCAAGGGCGGGGACACGATCACCAGCGGTCTCGAGGTGACGTGGACCGACAAGCCGACGCAGTGGAGCAACCGCTTCTTCGAGATCCTGTACGGCTTCGAGTGGGAGCTCACCACGAGCCCCGGTGGCGCCAAGCAGTACGTCGCGAAGGACGCGCCGGAGATCATCCCGGACCCGTTCGACCCGTCGAAGAAGTACAAGCCGACGATGCTCACGACGGACCTGTCGCTGCGCTTCGACCCGGAGTACGACAAGATCTCGCGCCGGTTCCTGGAGAACCCGGAGGAGTTCCGGCTGGCCTTCGCCAAGGCCTGGTACAAGCTGCTGCACCGCGACATGGGTCCGGTCAGCCGCTTCCTCGGCCCGTGGGTCGCCGAGCCCCAGCTGTGGCAGGACCCGGTGCCGGCCGCCGACCACCCGCTCGTGGGTGAGGGCGACGTCGCCTCCCTGAAGGCGAAGATCCTCGAGTCCGGCCTCACCGCCACTCAGCTGGTCTCCACCGCCTGGGCGTCGGCCGCGACCTACCGGGCCACCGACAAGCGTGGTGGCGCCAACGGCGCGCGGATCCGCCTCGAGCCGCAGCGCAACTGGGAGGTCAACCAGCCCGAGCAGCTCGCCACGGTTCTGCAGACCCTCGAGGGCATCCAGCGGGAGTTCAACGCGGCCGGCGCCGCGAAGATCTCGCTCGCCGACCTGATCGTGCTGGCCGGCTCGGCCGCCGTCGAGAAGGCGGCGCGCGACGCCGGCGTCGAGGTGACCGTGCCGTTCCGCCCGGGCCGCACCGACGCCTCGCAGGACCAGACCGACATCGAGTCGTTCAGCGTCCTCGAGCCGCGTGCCGACGGGTTCCGCAACTACCTGCGTTCCGGCGAGAAGACCCAGCCCGAGGTGCTCCTCGTCGACCGTGCGTACATGCTGAATCTGACCGCGCCCGAGATGACCGTGCTCATCGGCGGTCTGCGCGCTCTCGGCAACAACGTCGGCGGCTCCCGGCACGGCGTCCTGACCGACCGGCCGGGCGTGCTGACCAACGACTTCTTCGCCAACCTGCTCTCGCCGGGCACCCGGTGGAAGGCGTCGGAGTCCGAGGAGAACGTGTACGAGATCCGCGACGTCGCGACCGACCAGGTGAAGTGGACCGCCACCGCGGTCGACCTCATCTTCGGTTCCAACTCGCAGCTGCGGGCCCTCGCCGAGGTCTACGCCAGCGAGGACGCTCGCGAGAAGTTCGTGGCGGACTTCGTCGCGGCCTGGACCAAGGTCATGGAGCTCGACCGGTTCGACATCGCCTGATTTCGATACCGACGGACGAGCCCGCTCGATCGCCCAGCCGGCCACCGGCCTCGTCCGCTACTCGGGTGCCTCGACGAGACGCTGCAGGTTGTCGAGCGACGTCTCCAGCGCGCTGAGCGGAACGACCGGCCAGGTCAGCCGCTCCAGCAACTTGGGGTGGACGCCGCTCCAGTCGCAGTACGACGTCACCTCGGTCGCGGTCGCGCTGACCGGCGCGAGCAGGTAACCGTAGGTGTGGCCGAGCGGGGACCGATCCACCGAGCCCGGCTGCCAGGCGAGCTCCACGTCCGGGACGAAGCGGAGAACGGTGTTCTTCACCGTGTACTTGCCCAGCGGCAAGTCGCCGAGCGGCTCCCGGTCCATGTTCATGATGAACGTGTCGCCGACCGCGCGGAGCCGCTGCGAGTCGGGGGAGACCATCAGCATCCCGGACCCGTCGATCGCGACGTGACCGTCGGGATCGCTGATCACCGCGAAGATCCGGTCCGCCGGTGCGGCGATCCGGCGCGTGGTGGCGATGCGCTGTTCCACTGATTCGGGCACGGCAGGCCGCTCCTTTGCGGTCGGGACCCCCGGTACCGGTCATCGTGGCGCGGCGGACGAATCCGCCGCAGGCAACGTGATCCAGTTAACGCCGCGGACAACCCTGCCGGGTCATCAAAATAACAAGCCCATACCCGCCTACGGAGACCCGAGGGCCGGAACAAGCAGCGGCCCGGAGTGCGGTGTGCACTCCGGGCCGGTGCGGCGCTGTGACTGGGGGTGGGGCTCAGTAGCGGTTGTAGTCCCAGCAGTCGTTGTAGCGCTTCTTGTGGTGGCGGCGACGGCGGCGCGGCTTGTAGCAGTCGTTGTAGTCCCAGTCGTTGCAGTGGTTGTTGTAGTCGTAGTCGTAGCAGCCGCTCATGTCGTCCAGCCTCCTGAAGTTGTGGTCCGGGGCGTGTTCCCCGTGTGTCAGTAGCTTCGCGCTGAGCGGGCGGCGGTTCGATCGGCCCGCAAACGGCCGCAGCGTTCGCTTCCGAACACTCGCGCGCTGGGGCGGCGTCCGGCGCGGGCGGACGGTAGCCAGCGGCGGCTCAGGTGGTGGCGCGCTCGACGACCCGCAGCGGCACCTGCTCGTCGGAGTCGTCCTCGGTGGTGCCGCCGGTCACCGAGCGGACGATCATCTGCGCCATACGTAGCCCGGCGCCGCGGATGTCCGTCTCGATCGTCGTCAGACGCGGGCTCACCAGGTTGCTGATCGGGGTGTTGTCCATCCCGATCAGCGCGAGGTCCTCCGGCACCCGCAGACCCGCCTCCCGGGCCGCGCTGAGCAGCGCGATCGCGACGTCGTCGTTGTAACAGGCGATCGCGTAGCGGGGCAGGTCCAGCCGGTTCAGCTCGCGGCGCGCCTCGTCCGCGTCGATCCCCAGGTTCAGGATGGGGGTCGCGGGCAGACCCGCTTGCCGGCAGGCGTCGCGGACGCCGTCCGCACGTGCCGGGCCGAACGGGTCCTCGCGCCGGTCGCGCAGGTGGGCGTAGGCCAGCCGGGTGTAACCCCGGCTGACGAGGTGCTCGGCCTGCATCCGGCCGATCCGGTGGTCGACCGGTTCGCGCGCGTCGAGGTGGGGCTCGACCAGCCGGATGCCGAGCTCGGTGAGGAGGCTCCGGTCGGAGTCGCGGAGCCGGGTGATGCTGACGACGGCCAGCGGCCGCATCGTCTGGACCAGCCGCTCGAAGGAGTGCGACGAGGAGTCGGAGAATCGCAGGACCAGCGTCAGTCCGGCCGCGGACAGCTCGTCGGTCAGGGTGTCGACGACGTCCTGCAGGTGACCGCCGAACGTGGTGTGCGGGAGGAGCCCGACGACCAGCTCGCTCGCGCCCCGGGCGAGGGTGCGGGCCGCCGCGGACGGCTGGTAGTTGAGCTCCCGTGCGATCTGCTGGACGCGGTCTCGGGTGGCCGGGGCGAAACGCTCGCCGCGTCCGTTCAGGATCTGGCTCACGGCGGCCCGAGAGACGCCGGCGGCCTTCGCGACGTCGGTGCTCGTCACAGTCACGAACACAGCGTAGTTGACGCGCGTTAACGACTGCGGTGGCCTGCGCGCTGCCACCGGCGCCCGGAGCGATCGTCTTCCACGGTGACAGCATCACTGGCCGCTCCTCGCCACCCCGGACGGTGAACTCAGCGGTGAGTGCACCGTGGACCTGCTGCACCTCAACGGTGCCGGCTACCGGGCGTGGGCGGACGTCCTACGCCCCTGCCTCGACGAACTCGCCCACTGACCGCGTCAGGGCGCGGTCCCCGTGGTGGGTTCGGGCAGGGCGAAGCAGCCGGCGAACGGATCCGGGAGCGCGCTCCACGCGTCCCAACCGTCGGCGAGTTCGTCGTCGGTCAGCAGGCACTCGGCCAGGATCGTGGTGAGCGCGTCCGGGGCGGAATCGAGGCCGACGAACGCGAGTTGGGTGCGCCGGTCGCCGTAGTAGGGGTCCCAGGTGGCGTCGGCGGTCAGCCGGCGGCTGGGTGAGGCGTCGTCCCACTCGCGCGGCGGGAGAGCCGCCAGCCAGTAGCCGAGGCTGCCCAGGCCGATCCCGCCGCCGGCGGCCTCGAAGCCGAGCGCGGTGTCTGGCTGACTGGCGATCCACAGCTGACCGCGGGCCCGGAGCGTGCGGCCGGCGAGTTCTTCGAGGGCGTCGTGGAGCCGCTGCGGGTGGAACGGCCGACGGGCCTCGAAGAGCATCGCGGTCACACCCCAGTCGGGGGTGGGGTCGTGCTCGCCGATCGGGTAACCCTCCTGCCCGCGGCCGAGCGTTCCCGGCTTCTGCGGGTCGTGCCGGCCGGTGCGCCGGAGCGCGGCCGGGACGTCCGGCGCGTCCGCGTCCAGCTGCACGGCCCACGGCGCGAGGCGTCGCAGCAGGGTGGCGACGCGCACCCGCTCGAGCGGATCGGACTCGGGGCGCGCCCAGCTGACGAGCGTGTCGGCGTACTCGATCTGGCGCGCGACGACGTCGGCGACGGCGCGGTGGTCGTCGGGCGCGGCGTGCAAGCCCCGATCGCGGAGGTCGTCGGTGGTGTCGAGGCCGTCCAGAACGGTATCGACGTCGACGACGGTGACGTACGAGTCGAAGCGCACCGCGTCGGTGACCGGTCGCCCGTCCAGCAGCGTATGGGCGCAGGCCGAGGCCACCGCCTCCGGCTCGACGGCGCGGGGCAGGGCGAGCAACTGGTCGCTCTGCGGGTGGGTCCGGGCGAGGCGGACGAGCGTCGGGAGGACGTCCTCGCGCAGGGTGCAGGAGACGCAGCCGTGGACGAGTTCCACGGTGACGTCTTCGACGACGCCGGCGGCGGTGCGCACCAGGCGCCGGACGCGGCCGTCGGCGAGGTCGTCGAGGGTGTGAACGACCAACAGCAGGTTCGGATCCTCGCTGAGCAGGCGGTGGGCGACCGCGCTGGTCGCGGTCGGGGAGAAACCGCTGAGCACGGTGACGGCGGGTCGGTGGTCGGGTGGGGAGTGGGTCATCGTGAGTGCTTCCCGGATCGGAGTGTCAGCCGAGTTCGTGTCGGACGAGCGCGCGGAGGTCGGGCGGCACCGGGGTGGTGTCCGGACCGCCCTGGCGAACCCAGTCGGCGAGGGAGCCGACGTCGGCGGGGCGGTGCAGCGGGCCGAGCAGTGTCGCGGCGAGGAGTGGGCCACCGGCTCCCTGCCGGGGTGCGACGAGCGCGACCGGGGCCCAGACGCACGGGCCGAGACAGCCCTGACTGCGGATCAGCACCGCGCCGGCGGTGTTCCGGACCGCCGCGCGCAGCGTCTCGGGGCTGCCGCCGCTCAGTGCTTGGCAACGGCGGCCGCCGCAGGTGACCACCACCGCGCCGGTCGTCGTCCGAGTCCGTTCGCTCGATGGCATCGGCTCTGTCCTTTCGCCGGGATGGGGGTGTGTCGCGCCTTCGCGGTGCTGTGCCCTACCGTAGAGCACATGAAAACCATTATCGAGTACGGCCGTCGGGGGGATCGCCGGTGAGCGCCCGCTGCCAGGTGACCGGGCGGACGCCGGGATTCGGGAACGCGGTGTCGCACTCGCATCGCCGGACCAAGCGGCGGTGGGAGCCGAACCTGCAGCGCAAGCGGTTCTGGCTGGGGTCGGAGAACCGCTGGGTGACGCTGCGGGTCAGTGCGAAGGGCATCAAGACCGTCGACCGGCGCGGAATCGAGTCGGTGGTCGCCGAGCTCCGGGCGAAGGGGGAGAAGGTCTGATGGCCAAGAAGAGCAAGATCGCCCGGGACGCACAGCGGCGGGTCGTCGTCGCCCGCTACGCCGAGCGGCGCGCGGAGCTCAAGCGCGTGATCGCCAATCCGCGGAGCACGTCCGACGAGCGAGCGGCGGCGATGGCCGAGCTGGCGCGTCAGCCGCGGGACGCCAGCCGCACGCGGGTCCGCAACCGCGACGCCGTCGACGGGCGCCCGCGCGGGCACCTCCGCAGGTTCGGATTGTCCCGGGTGCGGTTCCGGCAGATGGCCCACGCCGGCGAGCTGCCCGGCATCAGCAAGTCCAGCTGGTGAGCGACTCCGGTCGCCGGATCGGACGCTCTGCACCCGAGGTGACACGAGCGGTGCGAAAGCGCGGGACCACCGTGGCGGTGGGCACCGGGAGCCGCGGCCCCGTTCGGCACCGGCCGCCGTTCGCGGATCGACGCCGGTTCGCGGGGCTCTGCGCCGGGCTCGCGGGCGGCGTCGTCGCGGTGGGTGTCGTCGGCATCGCGATCGGCGCGGTGCCGATCTCACCCGGCACGGTCGTGGCCGCCCTCGCCGACCACGCCGGTCTTCCGGTGTCGGCAGTGGACCCGGTGGCCGACCAGATCATCTGGACCTCGCGCGTACCCCGGGTGCTGCTCGCCGTCCTAGTGGGCGCGGGCCTGGCCGTCGCGGGCGCGGTGATCCAGGCGATCGTCCGGAACCCGCTGGGCGACCCGTATCTGATCGGGATCGTCCCCGGCGCGAGCCTGGGCGCGGTCACGGTGATCGTGGCGGGCGCGTCGGTGACCGGAGCGCTCTCCTTATCGGTGGCGGCGTTCTTGGGCGGGCTGCTCGCCTTCGCCGCGACGTTCGTCCTCGGCCGGCAGGACGGCCACTGGCCGCCGACGCGGCTGGTCCTCGCCGGGGTCGCCGTGGGATACCTCGTCTCGTCGTTCACGTACTTCCTACAGACGATCGCCACGCCCAACCAGGTCACCCGGGTCCTGTTCTGGAGCCTGGGCAGCGTCGCCAGCGCGCGCTGGGGTGACCTCGCATTACCCGCGATCGTGGTCTCCCTCGCCACGGTTTGGCTCCTGCTCCACGGGAGGCGGCTGAACGCGCTCGTCAACGGCGTCGACGTGGCTTCGGCGCTCGGGATCCAGGTCGGCCGGTTCCAGTTCCAGCTGATGGTCGTCGTCGCGCTGCTCACCGGGACCTTGGTCGCCGTCTCCGGCGGCATCCTCTTCGTCGGCCTGGTCGTTCCGCACGTGGCGCGGCTGCTGGTCGGTGCGGAGAACCGCCGGGTGCTCGTCGCGTCGGTGCTGCTGGGCGCGGTGTTCCTTCCGCTCGCCGATCTGCTGGCGCGCACGGTCCGCGCGCCGGTGGAGCTGCCGGTCGGGATCGTCACCGCGGCGATCGGCGCCCCGTTCTTCCTGTGGCTGTTGCGCACCTCCGGCAGGAGGGCCCGGTGATGCGGGTACACGCGGACGGGGTGGCCGTCGAGATCGCCGGCACGACCATCGTCGCCGACGCGGTGCTCTCCGCGGAGCCGGGAACGCTCGTCGGGCTCCTGGGTCCGAACGGCTCCGGCAAGACGACGTTGCTGCGCACCGTCTACCGGGCGCTCCGTCCGAACGCCGGGAGCGTGCACGTCGGGGACGACGACGTCTGGCATCTCAACGCCCGGGACGCGGCCCGGCGGACGGCGGTCGTGGTGCAGGACGACCCGACGGACTTCGAGTTCACCGTCCGCGAGGTGGTCGAGCTCGGGCGGGTCCCGCACCAGGGTCTCCTGGACCGGCACACATCGGTCGACGACGAGATCGTCGACTCGGCGCTGACGACCGCCGGGGTGGTGCACTTCGCCGACCGGCTGGTGAGCACGCTCTCCGGCGGCGAGCGGCAACGGGTCTTCGTCGCGCGGGCGCTGGCCCAGCAGACCCCGGTCCTGGTGCTCGACGAGCCGACGAACCACCTCGACATCCGCGCCCAGATCGAGCTGCTGGAGCTGCTGCGCGGGCTGGGCGTCACCGTGGTGGCCGCCCTGCACGACCTCAACCTGGCCGCGACCTACTGCGACACGCTCTACGTCCTGAAATCCGGCCGGGTGGTCGCCTCCGGCCCGGTGGCCGACGTGCTGGTACCCGACCTCGTGCGCGACGTCTACGGCGTCAGCGCCGTCGTCCTCCCCAACCCGATCACCGGGCGGCCCACCCTCGGGTTCGGCCCGCTCGTCCCGACCTCTTCCGAGAAGGAGCTCACATGAGCAGATCGTTCCGGCCGCGCGTCGTCCGCCTGGCCGCCGGCCTCGCCGCGCTCGCGCTCGTCGCGGCCTGCGGCAGCGGCGAGGACCCGGACACCACCGCCGCCGCGGCCACCGCGCCGGCCGGAGGCTTCCCGGTGACCGTGGAGAGCTGCGGGCACGAGGCGACGTTCGACAAGGCGCCCGGGCGGGTCGTCCTCGGCTGGGGTACCTCGATTCGCACGCTGGAGGCGCTGGGCGTCGCCGACCGGGTCACCGGCTACGTCAGCGGCAGCAACGTCGGCCTGCCGGACGGGTTCACCGCCAAGGAGGTCTCGCCCGACTTCCAGCCCGCGCGGGAGGCGGTCCTCGCTGCCGCGCCCGACCTCTTCCTCGCCAACGACGAGAACCAGGTCTCCGGCGAGGAGGGAACCGCCACCGTCGCCGACCTCGACGGCCGCGCGTACGTGCTCGGCAACTACTGCCTGAAGAACCCGGCCCCGGCCACGATCGACGTCGTCTACCAGGACGTGCGCAACCTCGGCGCGATCTTCGGCGTCCCCGACAAGGCCGACGCCGTGGTGGCCGACCTGACCCGCCGGGTCACCGCCGCGGCTGCCCGGCGCCGCTCCGCGCCGCAGGCTAAGGTCGCTCTGGTCCAGATCTACGACGGCAAGGTCTACGCGCTCTCCGGGTCCTACTACAACGCCATCCTGCAGGGCGCCGGGATGACGAACGTCTTCGCCGGCATCGGCGAGAACTTCGCCGAGGTCAGCGCCGAACAGGTGCTCACCTCGGCCCCCGACGGCTTGTTCGTCGCCTACGACGAGCCGAACGGCGACGCCGCGGCGGTGCAGGCCGCCCGGTCCGCGTTCGCCGCCACGCCCGCCGTGCGCAACGGCACGGTGTTCGGCATCAACAACGCCGAGATCAGCGGTGGGGGCGTCAACATCGTCGCGCTGATCGAGCAGACCGCCGGCCAGCTGTACGGCAGCTGACCGTGCGCGGCCGCGGGTTCGGCGGCTTCCTGGTCGCCCGCACGGTCTCCTGGGCCGGGTCGGCGCTCACCCTGGTGGCGTTGCCGGTGTTGCTCTACGAGCGGACCGGCAACGCCGCGCTGACCGGCTTGGCCGCGGCGCTGGAGGCCCTGCCGTATCTCCTGTTGGGACTGCCCGCCGGCGCGGTGGCCGACCGGTGGGACCGGCGCCGCACGCTGGTGGTCACCGCCGCGCTGAGCGCGGGGCTGCTGGCGAGCGTGCCGATCGCGGACGCGGCCGGGCTGCTCACCACCGGGCACCTGCTCGCGGTCGCCGCCGGTGGCGCGACGCTGTTCGTCTTCTCCGACGCGGCGACGTTCGGGACGTTGCCGGCCCTGGTCGGCCGGGAACGGATCGCGGTGGCGACCGGCCAGCTCAACACCGCGAACACGATCGTCACGGTCGGTGGTCCCGCGCTCGGCGGCGTGAGCATGGCCACGATCGGTCCGGCCTGGACGCTCGGCCTGGACGCCGCCTCGTTCGCGCTCGCCGCGTGGCTGCTGCGGCGCCTCGATCTCCCCGCGATCGCGGGGACGGGCGGGCGTCGGCGGATGCGGGCCGAGATTGCCGAAGGGCTCCACTTCCTCTGGGGCCATCGGACGATTCGCTGGCTGACGCTGCTCGGCGTCGGCAACAGCCTCACCGGCGGCGCGGTGCTGGGCCTCGTCGTGGTCGCCGCCGTGCGCAGCCTGGGCCTTCCGGAGGACGACGGCCGGATCGGGCTGCTCTACGCCGCGGCCGGGGCCGGTAGCCTCGCCGCCGGGCTGCTCCTGCCCCCGCTCCGCGCCCGGCTGAGCGTCGGCCGGATCACTCTCGGGGGGCTGCTGGGCGGCTGGCTGGCGGTGTCCGCCTGGGCGCTCAGCGATCGGCTCGCGGTCGGGCTCGTCACGCTGGCCGCGTGGTACGCCGCCCACATGCTGGTGAACCTCAACGGCATCGTCGTTCGTCAGGAGTCCACCCCGGATGCGCTGCAGGGCCGGGTGAACACGACCGCCCGGATGATCGCCTGGGGTGGCCAGCCGCTCGGCGCCGCGCTCGGAGGGCTGCTGGCCGAGACGCTCGACGTCCGGATCGCGCTGCTGCTCGCGGGTGGCGGGGTGGCCGCGTCGGCGTGCGCCGCAACGCTCGGTCGTCTGTGGCGCCTGGACCGACCTGCGGAACGCCGACGCCCGCGGACGCGGCCCAGTAGGTGGCTGGGCTGATGGGCGGTGGCCAGGCGCGCCGGTGAATCCGGAGCCGGTGTGCGAGCGAGCGGGGATACCTCGACGTATGCTGCTCAACGCTGTAGAGCAGTAGTGAGGTGTGGTGTGGTGTGGTCAAACGAGAGGACACCTCGTTGGTCGGGCTGTCGACGACCGTGGAAATGGCGAACCTCGGTCCACACCATCACGCGTGCTGGGTGTCGCCGCCCGACGAAGCCGGGCGGGATGATTAGCTCCTTCGCTACCTCACTGCCGGCCTGTCCCGGCAGGAGCGAGTCGCGTTCCTGGGCTCACCGGAACACCGCGTCGAGACGGTCGCGGCGGTCCTGAGGGAGGCCGGAGTCGACGTCACCGCACTCGTCGCGAACCGGCAGCTGGTTCCCGGCTCAGCCGAGGCCGCCTATCTCGGTGGCGGGCTCTTCGACCCGAAGCTGCGGCTGCGGGAGTACGCAGAGGTGGTGGGCGCCGCCGTCGACGAGGGGTTCCAGGGTTACCGGGTGGCCGCCGAGGTGGACTGGGCGGCGAGCCGGCCGGACGCGGGGACGTCATGGGCCGGCTACGAACTCGGTGCGGGCCTGCTGGCGGCGAGCCTGCCGTTCACCGCGTTGTGCGTCTACGACCCCCGGCGCTGGTGCCCCACCGATCTCGCCGTGCTGGAGTCGGTGCACTCGCACCGCATTCGGCGGGTGGTCGGCGACGTGGACACCGGCTTCCAGGTGCACGCCGGTCCGGACGGCAGTCTCCGGCTCAGCGGTGAGGTCGACATGGCGTTCGCCGGACGGCTCGGCGAGATCCTCACGGCGGCGCTCCGGTACAGCGCCCCGCCCGTGCTGGACGGCAGCGATCTGACCTTCGCCGGCCGGCCTGCGGGCGATAGCCCTGGCCGGTCGGGCGGTCGCCCAGGGCGGGCGAACCGCGGCCATTCGCGGCGCTTCGGCCACGTTCCGGCGGCACTGGCAACTAGCGGCCTTCGACCAGACGTACCCCGCTATCGTGGTGAGTTGACGATGACTACCTCCATCCACCTCAGCCATGAGGCCCTGTTCTACGGCGACGACGACGAACTGGTCGCCGGCGTCCTCCCATTCGTCCGGGCGGGCCTGGCGCAGGACCAGGCGGTCGCCGCCGCGGTGACCATGGACAACATGACGCTGCTGCGGGGCGCCCTCGGTGGCGACGCGGCTGCCGTCTCCTTCATCGATCGGGACGAGTGGTATCAGCGCCCGGCGACGACGATCGCCGGCTGGCAGCGGATACTCGCCGAGGCGAACAAACGCGGACACCGCGAGGTCCGCCTCATCGGCGAGGTGGGGTTCGGCACCGTCGACAGGCACCCGACATGGACCCGGTACGAGTCGGCGCTCAACAGCGTGTTCGCCGACGCTCCGGCGTCCATCCTGTGTCCCTACGACACTCGTGCCCTCCCCGCGGCGG
This sequence comes from Cryptosporangium minutisporangium, assembly GCF_039536245.1. Lineage (NCBI taxonomy): Bacteria > Bacillati > Actinomycetota > Actinomycetes > Cryptosporangiales > Cryptosporangiaceae > Cryptosporangium > Cryptosporangium minutisporangium. Next base: position 295,567 of record NZ_BAAAYN010000006.1, read on the forward strand.
TCCTGGCCGACGCGCGACGTACGCATCCCGTCGTGAGCGACCCGAACCGGCGGGACAGCGACGCCTACGTCGCGGCCGACCGGCTCCTCCGGGAGGTCAGGGAATCGGTGCCGACCGCCGTCGGCGAGCCGGTACTCGTCATGCCGGTCGGTGCTAGCGCCTCGCCGGCACGCCGCGCCGTGCTGGGCCTGCTAACCGGTCACGACTGGGCCGACCAGCACCGCCTCGACGATCTGCGTCTCGTCGTCAGTGAGATCGTCTGCAACAGCATCCTGCACGGCGGCGGGCACCGCGAGCTGCGGGTCTGGATCTCCGACCAGGTCGTGGTGTGCGAGGTCAGCGACGACGGCCCGGGGTTGCCCGATCCGCTGATCGGCTACCGGCCGCCGGTCCGGACCCTCACCGGCGGCCGTGGGCTGTGGCTGGCGCGGCAATTGTGCGACGCGCTGTCCGTCGAGACGGCCGACGGCCAGACCCGCGTGCGCTTCGCCGTCCGTTTGAACTCGGCTGGTCGGCCGTAGCCGGGCGGCACGGGGTGCGTGTCACGTCTCCGCGTCGGCGAACGTGTCCCGGAGCGCCTCGATGCCGGTGTACTCGGGAGCCCAGCCGAGCAGCTTCTTGGCGCGTGAGGTGTCCATGATCGCCGGTCGGCTCGCCGCTTCGGCCCACTCGGCGAACGGGGGCAGGAAGGGCACCGCGCTGACCGCGCGCGCCATCGCCCTGACCGGCCCCGGCGGGAGGGGCACCGGCCACGCGCCGAACTCCCGGGCCACGTCGACAGCGGTCACGACGCCGTCGCCGGCGATGTTGTAGGCGCCCGGCGGCCCGTCGCCGACCGCGCAGCGCAGCAGGGCCTGGCCGACGTCCGCCTCGTGCACGAGCTGCAGCGTGAGCGCGGGCACCGCCACGACGACCGGCACCGGCAGCCGGCGGGGACGGCTGGGCAGCAGCTGGCCGAGCGGCCGCAGCACGCCGGGCAGATCGGCCTTGCCCCCCACCACGTTCGGCCCCACCACGATCGAGGGCCGGAGGAAGTACAGCTCGACCTCGGGATGCAGCTCCGACTCGGCGGTCAGCAGCCGCTCGAGCTCCGCCTTCTCCTGGGCGTAGAACAGCCGGGCGGCGGGCCGGACCGGCCAATCCTCGGTCAGCCGGTCGGGGTTGTCCGAGTGGAACCCGTACGCGGCGACGGACGAGGCGTACACGAAGCGGCGAACGCCGCTCTCGCACGCCGCCCGGAACGCGTTGAGCGTGCCGTCGACGTTGATGCTGCGGATCGTCTCGCGATCGGCGGTGCCGGTGATCAGGAAGGCGAGGTGGACGACGACGTCCGCGCCGGCGAACGCGGAGCGCAGCACGTCCGGCTCGCGCACGTCACCGCGCCGGTAGGTCATCTTGCTCCAGCCGCGCGCCGACGGGTCGAACGGCCGCCGTGCGATCCCGACCACCTGGCGCACCCGGTCGTCCGCCTCCAGCAGCGGAAGGAGGCCGGAGCCGAAGGTGCCGGTCGGCCCGGTGACCGCGACCGTGAGGTTCTGCCGCCGCTTCGGCCGGCCGGCGGACCGGCCCGTTTTCGACGGTGTCGTTCTCGACGTGGCCACCCGAGCCCCCTACCGAGTTGGTTTCGACGAGTTCAGCGGCGCGGACGATCGCGTGCGTGGCGGGCCGCTGCGGGTCTTCCGGACCGGTCGTTGCCGGTTGGGTGACCCGCTGCCGTCGGCGACAGCGTCCGCCCGTTCGGCCGCCTTCACCAGATCCTCCATCCCGCGACAGATGCCGTCCGCGAGCACGTCCACCTCCGGGACGGCGTCGAAGTCCACGTTGATCCCGAAGCTGATCGTGTCGCGGTAGGAGAAGATCCCGATCGAGGTCCGCACTCCGCCGCCGATCGGCACGTAGGCGTAGAGCGACTCCATCCGGCGGCCCAGCACGTACAGCGGCACCGGGGGGCCGGGCACGTTGGTGGTGATGGCTTGCAGCCACGGCTGGTCCGCCCGGAGCAGCGTCCGGACGCCGGCGGCGAGCAAGCCTGCCGGCACCAGATCGACCAGCCCGGGAACCGAGCGCGGATCGTACGCCGAGAGCGTCCGTTTGTGCGCGTCCATCTGCGCCCGCACGGAGTCCAGCCGGGCCTTCGCCTTCGGCTCGCTCACCGGCAGGTCGACGAAGACCGCGGACACCTGGTTGTTCAACGCGCCGCGCTCGGCCTGCCGCCGGATCGACACCGGGACCATCGTCCGCACCACCCGGCCGGGTGCGAGTTGACCGCGAGCGGCGAGCAGGTCCCGGAAGCCGCCGGTGATCGCGGCGAGGACGACGTCGTTCATCGACCCGCCGAACGCCTTGCGGACCCGGCGGACGTCCTCGACCGTGGTCTGGGTCCAGGCCCAGCGACGGTGCGGGCCGATCGCTCCGTTGAGGGTCGGGGCCACCGGGGTGAGCATCTGCCGTCCCGCGGCGAGCATCGCACCACCGAGGACCCCGCCGCGGCGCAGCAGATTCTGCGGCGAGCGGAGGCCGGCGATCGCGCTCGGCGCCGCCAACGCCTGCCGCATCGGCCAGGCCACCGCGTCGGCCACGGTCTCGAACACCATCGACGCCGCCGACGGTGGCCGGCGGGGCACCCAGGCCTTCGGCTCCGGCTGCCGCGCGTCCGGGGTCAGGTCGAAAATCAGCTGCATCAGGTCGGTGCCCGCGACGCCGTCGACCATCGCGTGGTGCACCTTGTTGATCATCGCCCAGCGACCGTCCGCCAACCCCTCCACCAGCCACAACTCCCAGAGCGGCTTGGAGAGGTCGAGTCGCTGCCCGAGCACGCGGCCGGCGAGGTTGCGCACCTGCTCCTCGCTGCCCGGTTTGGGCACCGCCGTGTGCCGGATGTGGTACAGGATCTGGAAGTGCGGATCGTCGACCCACAGGGGACGCCCGAGGTTCATCGGCATCCGCACCGGCCGCTGGCGGTACCGGGGAACCTCCGAGAGCTTCCCGAGAAGGAGTCGCACGACGTCGCCGTAGGACGGGGCGGGGCCCTCGAACACCGCGACGGATCCGACGTGCATCGGGGTGTTCTCGCCCTCGGCGTAGTAGAAGCCGGCATCCGTGCCGCTCATCCGATCCACGGGGTCCTCCTCGTCGTCGAGTCTGGTCAGCCGCCCGCGTCGGCGGACGGACTGGCCGCCGCGAACAGCAAGCGAAGCGCGCGCTGGTCCGGAGTCCGGAACGGCTGCCACCCGTCCGCCGGTCGGGCGAGGCGGTCCGCGACGATCCAGAGCACCGCCGGGTGGTGCCCCAGTCCAAGGTGGCTGGCCCGGACCTCGATGTTCTCGCTGCGTGGCCCGGCCGGCAGCAGGCAGGAACGCCAGTCGACGATGCCGTCCCAGCGCGAGTACACCGACGTGCTGGGCACCGCCGGGGGGTGCGCGCCCGCCGCGTCGTCCGGATGGATGCGGTCGGCCACGTGCCGCCGGGCGTAGCGACGATAGGCCCGCTCGCCCGGTGTGTCGCCGTTCCCCGCGTCGCTCGCGAACGGGGAGCCCAGCGTGATCACCTGGCGGATCTGCTCGGGCATCCGCGAGGCCAGGCGTCGGGCGAAGATGCCACCCATGCTCCACCCGACCACGCTGACCGGCTGGCCGTACCGGTCGGCCAGGCGCTCGACCGCCCGCGGCAGGCCGTCGACCACCCGGCGGGTGGGTCCACGGTTGCGGCCGAGGTCCCACCCGACGACGGGGTACCCGAGCCGGTCGATCCACCGGCGCAGCACCGCGGTGGACGAATCGGTGGCCAGGAGGCCGGGCAGGACCAGAACCGGGTGCGCCTGGCCGCGGGGCGCCAGCCGCAGCAGCGGGTAGGCCGCCGCGAGCACGCTGGCGTCGGCCATCGCCCGGGCCGGTTCGGTGAGGTACAGCAGTTGGCGGGAGACGACGCGCTGGAGGAGACGGTCGGTCGTCGGTGCCCGGGTCACCTCGCCTCCTCGATCCGGTGGGGTCGATTCGTCGGTCCGCATCGAGCGACGTACCCGGCGCGATTCGATCCAATCACCGGTATCCGGCCGAAACCAGCTTCTACTGTGGATTCCCGGGCGGATTCAGCATGGGGACGAGGAACTGCCGGGCGACTCCGGCCAGCTCTTCGTCGTCGTCGAGGTCGATGAGGTGGCTGGGGAACGCCAGGAACGAGGCGGAGACCCGGACCATCATCTCGGCGACGAGGTCGGCGTCCACGTCGCTCCGGACGTTGCCCGCGCCTTGCTCACGGCGCAGCTGACCGGCGACGAACTGCCGGACGGTGGCGAGGGTCTGCCCTCCGTCGCTGATCATCGACGGCACCAGGAAGTCCGGTTCGGTCTCCATGATGCCGCCGATCAGCGGGTTGCCCCGAATGGCCCGCAGTGAACTCACGAAGCCCAGCACCACCCGGTCGGCGGCGGTATCGGCGTGCTCGATCTCGACGAGGAACTGCTCGAAGTAGCGGCGGAACTCACGGCGCACCAGGTGCTCGACCAGCGCGTCCTTGGTGGCGAACCGCCGGTAGACCGTGATCCGGGAGACGCCGGCCCGCCTGGCCACGTCCTCCATCGTCGAGCGCTGGATTCCGGTGCGGCAGAACTGCTCGTACGCGGCGTCGAGGATGCCCGCTCGCATCTCGTCCACGTCGTCCTCGACGCGTTCGACGGCGTCGATGTACGCGCGCTCCAGCAACGACTCGTGGCCCGACGGCGGAGCCCCCAACACGACCTCCCACAAACGCGTCCACCCCTCCGTCACTCAACGTTACCCACCGTCGAGTCTTGTCGACGACGATTCGGTGTGCTTTATTGCTGAAACACAGATGCGGCTCGCGTATCACCGTATCAGGAATGGTACTCGCGACTCAAGGAGGAGGAGCGAAGACATGGACAAACTCAGTAGGCGAAACATGCTGAAAGCGGGCGGAGCGTTAGGGGCGCTCGGCGCAATGGCTGTTGCGGCGCCCGCACAGGGCCGAGTGCCCTGGACGTGGTCGGCCGCCGGATCGGTGGCGGGAAGGGGCGCGGGCACCGACCCGCGGTATGTGTGGGACGACGAGGCCGATCCGCTGGTGGCCGCGTTGCTCGACCGCGGCGACGTACCCCGGGTCAACCAACTCCTCGCCGGCTGGACGAAGAACGGGCAGCCGCTGCCTGCCGGCCTGCCGACGGACCTGCGGGACTTCATGGAGCGGGCGCGACAGCTCCCGTCCTGGGCCGACCAGCGGAAGCTCGCCACCGCGGTGGAGTTCAACGAGAAGCGCGGTCTCTATCTCGGCGTCCTCTACGGGCTGGCCAGCGGAATGATGAGCACGGTCATTCCGAAGGAAGCGCGCGCGGTCTACTACTCCCAGGGCGGCGCGGACATGAAGGACCGCATCTCCAAGACCGCCAAGCTCGGGTACGACATCGGCGCCCGCAACGCGTACCAGCCCGACGGGGAAATGGTCGTGACCTGCGTCAAGACCCGGCTGGTGCACGCGGCGGTGCGGCACCTGCTGCCCAAGTCACCGCAGTGGACGCAGGCCGCGGACGAGGAGATCCCGATCAGCCAGCGCGACATGATGGTCACCTGGCACAGCCTGCCGACGACCGTCATGCAGAAGCTCGTCGCCTGGAAGATCCCGATGCCGGCCGCCGAGTCCACGGCGTTCCTGCACTCCTGGCAGGTCGGTGCGCACCTGCTGGGCATCCGGGACGAGTACATCCCCGCGTCGTGGAGTGAGGCCAACGCGCAGGCCGCGCAGGTCCTCACCCCGGTGCTGGCGGCGACGCCGGAGGGCATCAAACTCGCCGACATCCTGCTCAACCTCGGCTCGTCGGTGGACGGCGGAGTGCTGAGCAAGCCGATCCTCGGTGCCTTCACCCGGTTCCTGCTCGGCGACGAGATCGCTGGATGGGTGAAGATCCCGCGGGAGCCCGTCTGGGACCCGCTGCTGCGGACGGCGTGGGGCCCGTTCATCGCCGTGCGCGAAGGCCTGCTCCCCCTTCCCGGCGCACCGGAGAGCTACTGGCTCTTCGACGAATTCCTGCGGAAGGCAGCGCTGCTTTTCCTGTCCGAGGCGAAACCGATCAACATCACGATCCCGGAGACCAACCGGCCGTCCTGATTTCTTTTCCTGTCCCGTAGTGAATTCGAGGAGGAGTCGAGGACCGTGGAATTGAGCCGACGCAAGATGTTGCTCTCGAGTGGCGCGCTCGGGGCGTTCGGGGCGCTGAGCGCGATGTCGCAAGTGCAGGCGCGCGTAGCGGACTGGACCTGGGCGCCGAGCGGCTCGGTCGCGGGCACCGGTGCGGGTGTGGATCCGCGCTGGGTCTGGGACGCCGAAGCCGACCCGGTGGCCGCCGCACTGCTCGACCGCGGCGACGTGCCCGAGGTCAACCGGCTGCTGTGGGACTGGAACCACAACGATCAGCCGCTGCCTGCCGGCCTGCCGACGGACCTGCGGGACTTCATGGAGCGGGCGCGGCAGCTCCCGTCCTGGGCCGACCAGGGCAAGTTGAACGCCGCGGCGGAGTTCAACAAGTCCAGAGGCCTCTACCTCAACCTGCTCAACGGCATCGGCGGTGGCATGCTCAGCACCGCGATCCCCAAGGAGGCGCTCTCGGTCTACTACTCCAAGGGCGGGGCGGACATGGAGGACCGCGTCGCGAAGACCAGCATCCTCGGGTTCGCCGTCGGCGCCTTGGACGCGTACCAGCCCAAGGGCAACTGTGTGGTCAACGCGGTGAAGACCCGGCTGGTGCACGCGGCCGTGCGGCACCTGTTGCCGCAGTCGCCGCACTGGAAGGGCGCCGTCCCGATCAGCCAGGAGGACATGCTCGTCACCTGGCACACGCTCCCCACCTTCGCGATGCGCAAGATGCTCGAGTGGAAGGTGCCGATCAAGCCCGCCGAGTCGGTGGCGTACCTGCACGTCTGGCAGGTGACCGCCCACTTGCTCGGCATCCGCGACGAGTACATCCCGGCGACCTGGGCGGACGCCAACGCCCAGTCCGATCAGGTCTTGCCGCCCAACATGGGGCCGACCCGGGAAGGCGTCGAGCTGACCGACATCCTGCTCGACCAGCTGGCCGAGCAGACCAGCCTGGGCACCAAGATCAGTCGCCCGCTCTGCAACGCGCTCGGACGCTACCTCGCCGGTGACCAGGTCGCCGACTGGGACGGCATCCCCCGGGAGCCGGTGTGGGATCCGGCGATCAAGACCGCCTGGCCGACGCTGGTGAAGTTCCGCGAAGGGCTCATCCCGAAGCCGCTCGTCCCGGAGGTCGCCTGGGTCATCGACGAAGCCGCCCGGCAGTACATCCTCTTCTACCTGACGAAGGGCAAAGAAACGAAGATCGACATCCCGACGATCAACCGTCCGAGCTGAGGACTCGCGGATGGCTGAGGATCACCGGATGGGCGGCCCGGTCGGGCGGCGACGATTTCTCGGGTACGTGCTGGCGGCGCCGACCCTCGCGGCGGCCGCGCAGCTCGCCCCGCCATCGTCGGCCGCGGCGGCCTCGCCGTCGTCGGCCGCGGCTGCGCTGCCGACGCAGGACATCACCGACGTCGTCGACCTCAACGATCTGATGACGCTGGCCGCGGCGCCGACGTCGGGCCTGATCACGGTCGTGGTGAACACGGACGGCACGGTGTCGTTCGCGCTTCCCCGGGCGGAGGTGGGTCAGGGCATCACCACCTCGACGGCCATGCTGATCGCCGAGGAGTTGTCCGTACCGCTGGACAAGGTACGGGTGACGCTGGCCGACGCGCGGCCGGAGCTGCTGTTCAACCAGCTCACCGGTGGGTCGAACACGACGTTCGCGACCTACACGCCGATCCGGACCGCCGCCGCGATCGCCCGGCATCGGCTGCTGGACGCCGCGGCGGCCCACCTCGGCTCACCGGTCGGCGAGCTGACGCTGACCGCCGGAACCGTCAAGAACCGCTCCGGCGGGAGCGTCCCGATCGGGACGCTCGCGGAGAAGGCCGCGAGCTCGCGGACGAAGGCGGTGACCGTCGAACTCGCTCCACGGACGAAGTTCACGGTCATCGGCGAACCGCACGGCCGGACCGATGCCCTGGCCGCGGTGACCGGGCGCAAGAAGTTCGCGATGGACCTCGACGTGCCGGACGCCAAGCCGACGATGGTCTGCCGTGCGCCGACGATCAACGGCACGGTCGGTGCGGTCGCCAACCTCGACGACGTCCGCCGGATGCCGGGCGTCACGGACGTCGTCGTGATCTCGACCGGGGTCGCGGTGCGTGCCGACACGTTCGGCCAGTGCATCGACGCCGTCCGCGCGCTGCGGGTCACGTGGAAGCCGGGGACCGCCGCCGGCAAGTCCGACGAGAGTGTCCTCCGGGAACTCGCCGGGGCCGAGCTGCCGCTGGGGCCGAAGCCACCGGCTCCCACCGTCGAGGGCAAGTTCACGTTCTACTTCCGCGGTAACAGCGCGCTGGAGCCCAACTGCGCGGTCGCCGACGTCCGGCCCGACCGGGCAGAGATCTGGGCGTCGCTGAAGTCGCCGATCGTCGCCCAGCAGACGATCGCGGCGAAGCTCCGCCTCCCGGTGGGCAAGGTCGCGGTGCACGTGGTCGAGGGCGGTGGGTCGTTCGGGCGCAAGCTGTTCTTCGACGCCGCGCTGGAGGCCGCCGAGGTGTCCCAGAAGATCGGCAAGCCGGTCAAGCTGATGTGGCACCGCGCCGACGACGCCCGGCAGGGTCGCGCGCATCCGATGGCGACCTCCCGGGTGCGGATCGCCTACGCCGGCGACGCCGTGCTGAGCTACACGCAGCGGCACACCAGCGTCTCCACCGACCTCGGCCACGGGCTCGGCGAGATCATCACGTCGCTGGCCGCCAAGATCCCGGTGGGCGACAAGGCGTTCTCGGAGGTCTTCTTCCTGCTCAGCCAGACCATGCCCTACCGCGTCGGGGCGGAGAGCCGGCTGCTCAGCGAGGTCGACAAGGGCTTCAACACCGGCAGCATGCGGAACGTCTACTCGCCGGACGTGACGTGCGCCCGGGAGCTGATGCTGGATCAGCTGGGCACGAAGATCGGCAAGGACCCCCTGCAGGTCCGGCGCCAGCTCCTGCGGGACGGCCGGGCCCGCGCGGTGCTGGACACGGTCGCCGAGGCCGGGAACTGGGGTCGCGCCATGCCGGCGGGCACGGCGCAGGGCATCGCCGTGCACACCGAGTACAAGTCGGTCAGCGCCGCGCTGGTCGAGATCGACAACCGGCCGGCGACCGTCAACCGCCCGATCCGCGAGGGCGTGACCGGGCCGCGCGTCACGAAGGTGGTGTTCGCCGTCGACGTCGGCCTGACCGTGAACCCGCGCGGGCTGGAAGCGCAGATGATGGGCGGCATCATGGACGGCATCGCCCAGGCCTTGACGGCCAGCCTGCACCTGCGCGACGGGTACTTCCTCGAGGCCAGCTGGGACAACTACTTCTACACCCGGCAGTGGAACGTCCCGCCGGACCTGAAGATCATCATCATGCCGGACACCTCCGACCGTCCGGGCGGTGCCGGTGAGCTGGCCGTGGCGGCGTCGATGGCCGCGGTCGCCGGTGCCTACGGTCGCGCGACGGGGACGATGCCGACCAGCTTCCCGATCAACCACGCCACGCTCTCCTTCGAGGTCAAGCCGACGGTCCCACCGATCCCGCCTTCGCCGACGGACGGACTGAGTAATGCCTGAACACACGTTCCGGGTCAACGGTAAGCAAGTCACCGTCGACGTCCCCGACGACGTGCGCCTGCTCTGGGTGCTGCGTGACGTGCTCGGTCTCACCGGGCCGAAGTACGGCTGCGGGATCAACGTCTGCAAGGCCTGCACCAGCCACGTCAACGGCAAAGCGGTCAACCCCTGCGCGATTCCGGTGAAGGACCTCGAGCCGGCCGACGAGGTGACGACGATCGAGGGCCTGCCGGCCACGGCCGGGGACGATCCGTTGCACCCGATGCAGCAGGCCTGGATCGACCACGACGTCGCCCAGTGCGGCTACTGCCAGCCCGGCCAGATCATGGCCGCGGTGGCGCTGGTCAAGAGGGTGGCGGCCGACGGGCGGGAGATCACCGAGGCGGACCTCGACGGGATCCGCAACATCTGCCGCTGCGGCACCTACCCCCGTATCCGTGCGGCGATCCGGACGGGGGCGGCGAAGATGTAGCCGGGTCTCAGCCGCCGGCGGCGTGGACGGCGACCACCAGCCCGGCCCGGTCCCGCGCCCCGATCTTCGACATCGCCCGGTTGACGTGCGTCTTCGCGGTGAACGGGGAGATCACCAGACGGCGGGCGATCTGGTCGTTGGTGAGCCCCTGCGCCACCAGTAGCGCGACCTCACGTTCCCGCTCGGTGAGCGAGTCCAGGGCCGACGGAGAGGTCGCGGGCGGAGCAGGTGGCGTGACCCCGGCGCTGAGTGCGGCCATGGCACGGGGGGAGAGCAGCGTCTGTCCGCGGGCGACGACCCGGACGGCGTCGAGAAGGGACTCCGGATCGGCGTCCTTGCCGAGGTAACCGCGGGCGCCCGCGGCGACGGCGGCGAGGACGTCGTGCTCGCCTTCGAACGTGGTGAGGACGAGGACGGCGACGCCGGGGGAGTCGCCGGGATCGGCGGTCAGTTGCCGGGTGGCTTCGATCCCGTCGACGCCGGGCATGCGCAGGTCCATCAGCACGACGTCGACGCCGCCCGCGCGGGCCGCGGTCACCGCCTCGGCGCCGTCCGCGGCTTCGCCGACCACGGAGATGTCCGGCTGGGACTCCAGCACGCCCCGGAGGCCGGCGCGGATGAGCGGCTGGTCGTCGGCGACGAGTACCCGCACCGGCGGGTTCGGCTCGGCCATGGTCAGGCATCCTTCCGGGCGAGGTCAGCCCCGACATCGAGCGGCAGCTCGGCGACGACCCGGAACCGGCCGTCGGCGCGGGTGACGTCGAGGTGGCCGCCGACGGCGCGGACGCGTTCGCGCATGCCGATCAGACCGTAACCGCCGCCGGCGGCCGGCACGTCGCGGGCCGGGTTGGCGGCGGTGATCGTCATCGTGGTGGCGTCGGTGTGCATCGTAAGGTGCAGGGGGCCGGTGGCGTGCCGGCGGGCGTTGGTCAGGCACTCCTGCACCACGCGGTAGGTGGTGACCGCGGTCAGGTCGGGCACGCGCTGCGGATCGACGTCGCGCTCGACGGTGACGTCCAGGCCGCCGCGGCGGACGGTCTCGATCAGCGGGTCGAGGTCCGCGAGGCCGGGCGCCGGGGCCGGGGGTGTCTCCTGCTCGTCCTCGCGGAGCAGGCGGAGGATGCCGCTCATCTCCCGGAGGACGGCCTGCGCGGCGGCCTCGGTCTCCGACAACGCGGCGGCGGCCTTGGACGGGGCGGAGGTCAGCGTGCGGCGGGCGAGACCGGCGTGCACCCGGATCACCGCGACGTGGTGGCCGAGGACGTCGTGGAGCTCGCGGGCGATGCGCAGCCGTTCCTCGGCGACCAGGCGGCGCCCCTCGGCGGTGCGGGTCTCCACGGCCCACCGGGCGCGTTCCTCGATCGCGGCGACGTAGTCGAAGTGGGAGCGGATCGCCAGGCCGGTCGCGGCGGCGCTCGCGGTCCAGAGCAGCAGGACCACACCGCCGTTGCCGATCAGCTCGAACCCGTGCACCCGGTTGTTGGCGGCGCAGAGCGTCACCACCGCGACGGCGGCGGCCACCATCGTCACCCGGCGCTGGGCGACCAGCGCGACGTGCGCCAGCAGCACCTGGCTGACCCCGACGCAGACCAGCCACACGGCGTCGTCGGCCGGGATCGACAGCACGCAGAGCAGGCTCACGGCCCACGCGGTCAACGGGGCGCGGAGCCGGAACACCACCATGGCGCCCTGGACGGCGATCGCCACGGCGAGGAGGACGATCGTGCCGCCGTCGCGCTCGTCGGCGCTGCGGACGAGGCTTGCAGAGGCGAGACCGACGACCGCCAGGCCGAGGAGTGTGAGCCCGATCCGGCCCCGTCCGCGCATCCGGTCCTCCCTGTGTGTGCGCTCTCCCGAGTCTCCCCGAGGGCGGACTCGGCTCCGCAGCGGGCCGCTCTCCCGGGGAGAGGAGCGGCCCGCCGCGGAGCCCGCCCTGCGGATCAGCGCACGGTGGCCAGGTCCTGGGTGGCGTCCGGGTCGGTCTGCTCCAGCGCGCTGCCCTCGGCGTCGATGTGGGGCAGGACACGGTCCAGCCAGCGGGGCATCCACCAGGCCGACTCGCCGAAGACCGTGAGCAGCGCCGGGACGATGATCATCCGCACGACGAACGCGTCGGCGAGAACGCCCACCGCGAGGGCCAGCCCGATCGGCGCCACGAACGCGGACTCGGCGAAAGCGAACCCGGCGAACACCGACGTCATGATCAGGGCGGCGGCCACGACGACGGCGGCGGTGCGTCCGAAGCCGTCGAGCACGGCCTCGACGGGGCTCAGGCCGTGGCGGTGGGCTTCGTGCATCCGGGACACCAGGAAGACCTGGTAGTCCATCGCGAGCCCGAACAGGATGCCCACCAGCAGGATCGGCAGCAGGCTCAGCAGCGGGTTCCCGGCGGGGGCCGGAAACAGCGGGTCGAGCCAGCCCCACTGGAAGACCGCGACCGTGACACCGATGGCGGTGCCGAGCGAGAGCAGGAACCCGAGGGTGCCCAGCAGCGGCACGAGCAGCGAGCGGAACAGCACGATCATCAGCAGCAGCGAGAGACCGACAACAAGCACGAGGTAGACGATGAGCGCGTTGCTGAGCATCTGGTTGGTGTCGATGTCGACGGCCGTCGAGCCGGTCACCGCCAGCTCGACACCGTCGGCGTCCAAGGCGCGGATGTCGTGCACGAGCTCACGGGTCGCGTCGTCGATCGGCCCGCTCTTCGGCACGACCTGGAGCAGTGCGGCGTCACCGGCCTCGGAGACCCCGGCCGGGTTGACCGCGGCGACGTGGTCGAGCCCGGTGATCGCCTCGGTGATCGCCGGCAGTTTCGTGGCGACGTCGGAGCCCTGCACCAGGACGAGCAGGGGGTTCTGCGAGCCCTCGCCGAACTTCGTGGCGATCTGCTCGTAGGCGGCGCGCTGGGTGCTGTCGGGGTCCTCGCCGCCGGGGGAGCTCAGCGCGGTGGTCAGGGACAGCACCGGGATCGAGGCGACCAGCAGTGCGGCGATCGCCGTCCCGCCGACCACCAGCGGGCGCTTGACGACCAGCCGGATCCACCGCTCGAGGAACGTCAGGCCCTCCCGCTCGGCCGCGGGCTGCACCGGCGGGCGGCCAGCGCGCTCCTTGCGGGGCAGGGCGCGGCGGCCCATGACGCGCATCAGCGCGGGCAGGAACGTCAGGGCCATCAGAACGGCCACGGCGACGGTGACGGCGGCGGCCAGGCCCATCTCGGTGATGAACGAGATCCGGACGACCGAGAGCCCGACCAGCGCGATGATGACCGTGATGCCGGCGAAGACGACCGCGGAGCCGGCGGTACCGATCGAGCGGGCGATCGCGTCGTCGATCGAGCGGCCTTCGCGCAGCTCGGTGCGGAAGCGGGCGAGGATGAAGAGGCCGTAGTCGATGCCGACGGCCAGACCGATCATCGCGGCCAGCGTCGGGGTGGTGGCGCCGATCGGGTGGATCGCGGAGAACGCGAAGACGCCGAGCAGGCCGACGGCCAGGCCGAGGAGCGCGCCGAGCATGTTCGCACCGGCGGCCACCAGGGATCCGAACGTCAGGATCAGGATCGCGAACGCGATGATGGCGCCGACGGCCTCGGCGGGACTCTGCTCCGCCCCGGCGACCTCCACCGTTCCGCCGACCTCGGCGATCAGCCCGTTGTCGCGGGCGTGCTCGGCGACCGCGACGACGTCCTCGTGGACGGTCTCCCGGTTGTCGTCGCGCAGACCGGTCAGCGTCAGCGTGGCCACGGCGGTGGTCTGGTCGGCGGAGACGTAGGGCCGATTCGCGTCGAACGGGTTGCTCACCGACTCCACGTGCGCGACGCGGCCGGCCTCGGCCAGCGCGTCGGCGACGAGGGTCCGGTTGGCGGTGCTGGTGATCTGCTCACCGGCCGGCACGGTCAGCACGAGCTGGAGCGTGCCCGCGTCGTCCGTGTCGTCGGACTCCGCGGCGGGGAACTTCTCCTCCATCGTCGCCAGGGCTCGGCCCGACTCGGTGCTTCCCAGCGTGAAGCCGCCGTCGCTGAACTTGAGGCCGGTTGCCCCGCCGACGACGACGGCGAGCAGCACCGCCCCCCAGACCGCGAAGACGAGCCTCCTGCGCCGGGCGCTGAACGCGCCCAGCCGGGCCAGGAATAGTGCCATGGTGAGAGGTCTCCTCGGAGCGCTTGGGCGCGAGTGCGACGGACTTGTCCGCACTCGACATCGACGTCCCAAGCGTGCTGTCTGAGACCTTTGCGCTGCGTCGTCCAGGCGGGGCATCTTCGCCTACCGCCGTGGCAGCACCGGCACCGCTTCTACTGCGCCCGCAGTACGACGGGGTACGCCGGGCGCAGGACGCTCACGCCCCGCCGGCCAGGACGCGCTTGAGGATCTTGCCGCTGGCGTTGCGCGGCAACTCGTCCAGCACGACGACCTCGCGGGGAGCCTTGAAGTTCGCCAGCCGCTCCCGGCAGTACGCGAGTAGCTCCGCGTCGTCGAGGGCCGCACCGGGCCGCAGCGTGACGTACGCGCGCCCGACCGAGCCGAGCCGGTCGTCCGGAACACCGATCACCGCGGCCTCCGCGATCGCGGGGTGACCGGCGACGACGTTCTCCACCTCGGCCGGGTAGACGTTGAACCCGCCGACCGTGAACATGTCCTTGAGCCGGCCGGTGATCGTGACGCAGCCGTGCTCGTCCAGACGGCCCTGATCGCCGGTGTGCAGCCAGCCGTCGCGGTCGATCGTGGCCGCGGTGGCCTCCGGGTCCTCGAAGTAGCCGAGCATCACGTTGTTCCCGCGGATCAGGATCTCCCCGTCGGCGCCGGTCGGCTGCGCGGTGCCGTCGGCGTCGACGATGCGGATCTCCAGGCCGTCGACGGCCGGGCCGGTGGTCTCGGCGACGTGCCGGGGGTCCTCGTTCGGGCGGGACTGCGTGGCGACCACGCACTCGGTCAGCCCGTAGGCCTGGGCGACCTGGTCGAAGCCGAGTACGTCGAGCATCTGCACGAACAGGTTCTCCGGCACGGTGGCGGCCCCGGCGATCGCGAACCGCAGCGACGAGAGGTCGTAGTCCACGCGCTCGGGGTGGTTGATCAGCGTCGTGAAGATCGTCGGCGCGCCCGGGAGCACGGTGATCCGTTCCTGCTGGATCAGACTCATCAGCGCTTCGGGGTCGAACGTGCGTACCGGGTAGACCGTGGTGCCCGCGGTGAACGACGTGACGAAGCCGGCCTTGTAGCCGAAGCTGTGGAAGAACGGGTTGACGACCGCGTACCGGTCCGCCTCGCTGAGTAACGCACCACGCGCCCAGACGTCGGCCACGCCGATCGTCTGCCGGTGGGCGCTCATCACCCCCTTCGGCAGGCCGGTCGTGCCGGAGGTGTAGAGGATGTCGCAGATGGTGTCCGGCGTGACGGCGTCCGCGGCGGCGGCGGCCTCGGCGGGGTCCACCTGGGCGGCCCGGTCCAGGAAGTCGGCCCAGGTCACCGCGTCCGGGTGGGTCCCGGCACCCAGGTCGACGATCGTGTGCAGGTGTGGCGGTCCGGTGCCGTCGGCGGGTCCGGTGCCGTCGGTCTCCGGGGCGCCGGCGCGTGCCAGCATCGCCAGGTAGTCCTGGCCGAGGAAGCCGTCGGAGACGACGAGCGCCGAGGCCCGCGACCGCTCCAGGATCATCCGCGCCTCGGCGCCGCGGAAGCGGGTGTTGAGGGGCACCACCGCGGCGCCGAGGTACGCGGCGCCGCAGAGTGCGACGATGAACTCCGCCTGGTTCGGTGCCCAGATCGCGACCCGATCACCGGGCCGGATGCCCGACGCCAGATACGCTCGGCTCGCGGTCTCGACCTCGCGGAGCAGATCGGCGTAGGTCAGCCGCAGCGAACCGTCGACGATCGCCGGATGGTCGGTATGGCGCTCGGCCGCTTCGCGCAGTAGCCCGGGCATCGTCCGTGCGGTGGACATGGCTGCCTCCCTGAGCAAGTGCTTGTTCGGTAAACTAGGTGCATGGTGTCGATGGAGTCCGTGCCGCGCTCGAAGCGCCGCGCCACGTCCCAGAAGTCGCTCGGACGTCGGAGCGAGCTCCTCGGCATCGCTGCGGAGATGTTCGCGGACCGTGGCTACACCCAGACGACCGTGCGGGACATCGGGGATGCGGCGGGCATCCTCTCCGGCAGCCTCTATCACCACTTCGACTCCAAAGAGGCGATGCTCGACGAAATCCTCCGGGACTTCATGGGCAGCCTCCACGCGGCGTTCGCGGAGATCGTCGCCGAGGGCGAAGGGCCGCGGCAGGTCCTGGAAGGGCTCATCCGCTCCTCCTTCGCCACCATTCACGAACGCCCGCACGCCGTGGCGCTCTACCAGAACGAGTCGTCGCTGCTCGCCCATCTTCCGGACTTCTCCTACGTGGCCCAGACCAGCAACGACATCGCGCAGATCTGGCTGGACGTGCTCGAGGCCGGCCGGAAGGAAGGCACCTTCCGGCAGGACCTGGAGCCCGGCGTCGCCTATCGGTTCATCCGCGACTCGGTCTGGGGCTCGGTCCGCTGGTACTCCCCGGACGGCAAACTCGGCCACGAGAAGGTCGCGGAGCAGTACCTCGCGATGCTCTTCGGTGGCCTGCTCGCCTAGCTCCGCACTTCTCGGTCGCGCAGCCCTTTCGGGTCGATGACCGTCCGGATGAGCTCCAGTTCCTCCGCGGTCGGCGGACGGGTCGGCGGTGCGGATCGGCACTCGATCGGGAACCCGGTGTTGGCCTGTACCTCCTCCGCGGTCACCCCGGGGTGCAGCGAGCGGATCTCCAGCCGACCGTCGGCGTCGTAGCCGAGCACCGCCAGGTTCGTGACCACCACGCCGAGGTCGTGGAACCGCAGTGAGCTGCTCGCATGCGCGCGGGCGCGGTCGTTGCCGACCCCGCAGACCACGTCGACGGACTCCACGAACACCTTCGCCGAGTGCCGGGACACCCAGTAGTCGGTGCGGTGGTTCACAGTGTTGCCCGGCGCGCCGCGGGCCCCGATCAGCTGTCGGGTCGGGCGGTCCCAGTCGCCGATCAGCGAGATGTTCTGGTTGCCGTAGCGGTCGATCTGGCTGGCGCCCATCATGCTGTGGCGTCGCCCCGAGTTGAGGATGTCGAAGATCCGGCTGAACGGCGCCCAGCCCTCGATCACGCCGCCGTCGGCGGCGGTGCCGCCCAGCGGCGGCGGCTCGCTCATCAGGAACGCCTCCCCGTCGGTGAGCACCAGATCGGGGGAGTGGGTCAGGCGGGCGAGCCGGGCGCTGATCGCCGGGACGGTCCCGACCGCGTGCGCGAGGACCTCCCCGGCGCCCCGCCAGGCGTCCGCGCAGGCGGTCACGCAGATCTCGGCGCGGGTCACGTCGCTCATGCCGGTGCTCCTTCGAGAGTCCGCAGGCTCTTCACCGCTGCCTGGTACTGGTCCTCGTCCCCGGTGAGGAACTCCTCGGTGAACGTCCGCCACGCGTCGGGGTCCGCGGCGCTCCGGGCGTAGTGGCGCTGGAACGCCTCGTCGCGGCGGTAGTCCGGCTCGCAGGACGTGAAGTGGGCGCCGTTGCGTGCTTCCACGACGTGGTGCACGAACAACCGGCTGATCAGCAGGGACTGCGGCGGCGCGGTCGCGGTGAGCTCCGCGGTGTCCACGATCTTCTCGACGCTGAGCAGGCAGCGGTCGGCGGCCATCGCGAGCACGTCGTCGAAGTACGGATCCGGCCCCAGGTACTGGCCGTTGCCCTGCGCGTCAGCCCGGTTGAGGTGGATCAGCGCGACGTCCAGCCGGATGCCCGGCACCGCCACGTACACCTCGTCGTCGTAGGGGGACGCGACCGTGCGTAACTCCGGGTTGCGCCGCAGGACGTCGCTCTCCAGCCCGGCCCGGGTCGGCAGGAACGACAACCGGCTCGCCCCGGCCCGCAGCGCGGCGACGAACATGCCCTCGTCGTACTCCGTGACCGGCAGGCCGTGCTGCTCGCGGGCGGCGCGGAAGTGCGGGTCGAGCGGAATGCTGTCCAGGGAGACGAACCCGTAGATCACCCGGCGCACCTTTCCGGCGGCGCAGAGCAGGCCGACGTCCGGACCGCCGAAGCTCACCACGGTCAGGTCGGTGACGTCGCTGCGGAGCAGCTGACGCACGAGCGCCATCGGTTTGCGCCGGGAACCCCAGCCGCCGATGCCGATCGTCATGCCGGACTCGACGTGGCTCGCGACGTCGGCCAGTGCCAGGGTCTTGTTTCCCATTCGTTCTCCCTCGATCGCGATCACACGTACTCCAGGAGCCGGCGGCGGTGAGCGCCGGCCGGGCCGAACAGCTGTGCGGTCGCGTGCGCTCGTTTGAAGTACAGGTGGGCGTCGTGCTCCCAGGTGATCGCGATGCCGCCGTGCAGCTGCACCATCTCCGCGGCGACCGTGCTGAACGCCTCGGAGCACCAGGCCTTGGCGCACGCGGCGCGGTAGCGCAGGGCGTCCGGGTCGGCGTCGGCGGCCGCGGCGGCCCACAAGGCGGCCAGGAACATCGAGCGGGCGCTCTCCACCTGGACGTGCAGGTCGGCCACCCGATGCTTGAGCGCCTGGAACGACCCGAGCGGCCGGCCGAACTGGACGCGGGTCCGCAGGTGCTCGACGGTGCGATCGAGCGCGGCCTGAGCACCGCCCACCTGCAGTGCGGTCACCGCGACCGTCGCCACGTCGTGCACTCGCTCCAGCGCCTCAGCGGCGTCGGTGGTGAGCGCGGTGGCCGGTGCGTCGTCGAAGTGGACGGTCGCGAACCGGAGCGTGGGGTCGAGGGCCGGCGTCGGCTCCCGGATCGCACCCGGAGCCCCGGGCGCCACCTCGAACAGGCCGACGCCGTCCGGCGTGGTGGCCACCGCGAGCAGGAGGTCGGCCTCGGCGCCGTCCACGACCAGCGTCGCGGTGCCGGACAGCCGCCAGCCGTCGGCGGAGCCGCCCGCCGCCGGGCCGGCCGCGGCCGGGCCATCCGCCCGCCTGGCCTCGACGTCCGAGCCGTCCGTGCGCCACCGGCCGCGGGTGTCGGCCCAGGCCAGCGCTCCGATCGTGCGGCCCTCCGCGAGGCCGGGCAGCAGCCGTCCGCGGTGTTCGGGTCCGGCCGCGGCGAGAATCGCCTGGGTGGCGAGGACTCCGGACCCCAGCAGCGGCGTCGGGGTGAGGTCCGCGCCGAGCCGCTCCAACACGACGAGCGTCTCGCTCACCGTGTAGCCGGCGCCGCCGTGCTCCTCCGGGATCGCGAGTGCCGCCGCACCGATCTGTTCGCAGAGCGTCGTCCAGAGGACGTCGTCGTAACCGCGGTCGGACGCGAGGGCCGCGCGCAGATCGAGGGTGTCGGCGCGGCGCCGGGCCAGGCGGGTCACCGCGTCGGCGAGTGCCCGCTGGTCGTCGTCGAGTGCGAGGCGCATGGCTCACGCCCCCCGCAGCGACGCGGCGATTCGTGCCCGGTGGAACGCTGGCGTGCCCCAGGCCCCGAGCAGCGCGCGGACCCGGAGCAGCCAGAGGCTCAGGTCGAACTCCCGGGTGTAGCCGATCGCGCCGTGCAGCTGGAGTGCGGTGCGGGCCGCCCGGTGCGCGGCGTCGGACGCCAGCACCTTCGCGGCGGAGACCTCCCGGGACGCGTCCTCCGGAGTCACCGCCGAGCCGAGCGACCGGGCCGCACCGCCGACCAGCGGCCGGGCGAAGTCGAGGCCGACGCGGACGTCGGCGAGCGCGTGTTTGACGGCCTGATACTCGCCGATGAGCCGACCGAACTGGCGGCGAGCGGTGACGTAGGCGACCGTGTCGTCGAGCAGGCGCTGCCCGGCGCCGACCAGCCACGCCGCGGTACCCAGCGCCACCTGGTCGACGACCCGGTCGTCGACGGTGCCGATCGTCTCCTCCGGGGTGAGCGGCGCGAGGGCCCGCGCCGGGTCGACCGACCGGAGCGGCCGGTCGACGCGGGCCCGGCTGAGCGCGCCGCCGGTCAGCAGGTAGACGTGCGTCGCGGTGTCGGCGTCCAGCGCGTGCGGCGCCCAGGGCAGCGCCGCGCAGGTGACGCGCGCAGTTCCCTTGGCCAGCTCGGGCAGGACCTCGGGGGCGGCGTCGGCGAGCAGGGCCGGTGCGAGCGCGACCGACTCGATCCACGGTCCGGGCACCCCGTGGTAGCCCAGGCGCTCCAGTGCCACGGCGACGTCGAGCGGCGTGCCGCCGAGGCCACCGTGCTCTTCCGGGACGCCCAACGCGGTGACCCCGAGGTCGGCCAGGCGCCCCCAGAGGTGCAGGCCGTCGGCCGGGTCGCCGTCGGCCCAGCGCCGGGTGGCCGCGGGGACGTCCGCGGCGGCCAGCAGGGCGTCGAGCGCGTCGGCGAACGCGCGCTGCTCGTCGGTGAGTGCGAACCTCATGCGCGGGCCTCCCGATCGGTCCGGGGGCGACGCTCGTCCCCGCGCGGAAGCTGGAGCAGGCGCTCGGCGACGATCGTCCGCTGGATCTCGTTCGTGCCCGCGTAGATCGGCCCGCCGAGGGCGAACAGGTAGTCGTCGATCCACGGTCCGACCAGTTCCTGCTCCGGCCCGAGCAGGTCGAGCGCGGTCTCGTGCAGGTCGACGTCGAGCTGCGACCAGAACAGCTTGTTGACGCTGCCGTGCGCGCCCACGTCGCCGCCTGCCCGCAGCCGGTCGACGGTGTCCCAGGTGTAGTAGCGGTAGGCCTGCGCGCCGATCCACGCGTCGACGACCCGTTCGGTGGCAGCGGGCTGGTCGGTCCCACGCCCGCGCCACAGGTCGACGAGACGGTCGGCGGCGGCGAGGAAGCGGCCCGGTGAGCGCAGCGACAGCCCACGTTCGTTGCCCGCGGTGCTCATCGCGACCCGCCAGCCGTCCCCGACGCCGCCCAGCACGTCCGCGTCCGGCACGAAGACGTCGTCGAAGAAGATCTCGGCGAAACCGGGGTCGCCGTCGAGCTGGGCGATCGGCCGGACCGTCACGCCGGGGGCGTCCAGCGGGAAGAGGAAGTAGGTCAGACCGCGATGGCGCTCGGCGTCGGGATCCGACCGGAAGAGGCCGAAGCCGAAGTCGGCGAAGGGCGCGCGGGAGCTCCAGATCTTCTGCCCGTTCAGGATCCAGCCGCCCTCGGCGCGGGTCGCACGGCTCCGGATGCCCGCCAGGTCACTACCGGCTTCCGGCTCCGACCACGCCTGGGCCCAGACGTCGGTGCCGTCCGCCATCCGGGGAAGAATGCGTTGCTGCTGCTCCGGCGTGCCGTGGGCGAACACGATCGGGGCGAGCAGCGAGATGCCGTTCTGGGCGATCCGGGTCGGAGCGCCGGCGCGGTAGTACTCCTCCTCGAACAGGACCCACTCGACCAGCGACGCGTCGCGTCCGCCGAACGCCTCCGGCCAGGCCACCACCGACCAGCGGGCGGCGGCGAGCTCCCGCTCCCACTCCCGATGGGCGCGGGCACCCCGGGGCGTGTCCATCGAGGGCAGACGCCCCGGGCTGTGATCCGCGAGCCACTGCCGGGCCTCGGCGCGGAAGGCGAGTTCGCGCTCGGTGAAGTCCAGACCGCGATCCGAGCCCCAGGTGTCGCGAGGCGCGGTTCCGCCGCGACGGCCGGGCACGCTGCCGGGCGGCGGCGGGCCGGGGAATCCGAGGCCCTCGAGGTGATCGAGGGGGTCGGGTCCGACGAGGTAGTCCGGGTCGCGGAGGGAGTCCGGGTCGCCGAAGAACACCGCCCCGCCGGACGGGTCGGTGGTCATGCCCGGCTCGCCGAGCCCGCCGCGGCGTCGGGGGTTGCCGCCGGGGTTGCGGGCGGCTGCGCCGCGTCGGCGACGGCCTTCTTGTTCGAGGCGGCCATCGCGCGGGCGTCCAGGCCGGCCAGGGAGTCGGTGCTGACCTCGGCGTTGTGGGCGTGCGCGGCGTGGTGCAGTCCGAAGACCGAGTCCATCCCGGTACGCAGGCCCTGCAGATCCTCGGCCTGATTGATCGCCTTCTTCGTCAGCGCGAGCCCGAGCCGGGGCATCTTCGCGATGCGCTCGGCCATCGCGAACACCGTGGTCTCCAGCTCGTCCCGCGGAACGACGTGGTTGACCATGCCGAGGGCGTGGGCGCGCTGCGCGGAGAACCGGTCACCGGTGTAGAGGAACTCCTTGGCCGCGCGGGGGTTCATCACCCACGGATGGGCGAAGTACTCCACGCCCGGGATGTTCATCCGGACGACCGGGTCGGAGAAGAACGCGTCCTCGGAGGCGACGATGAAGTCGCAGGACCAGGCCAGCATGAGCCCACCGGCGATGCACGCACCCTGGACCATCGCGATCATCGGCTTCGGGATCTCGCGCCAGCGGCGGCACATTCCGAGGTAGACCTCGGACTCGCGGGCGTACCGGGAGTCGACGCCCTGCTTGTCGGTGTGGTCCCACCAGATCACGGCCTTGCGCTCGAACGACTCGTCGATGTCCCGGCCGGGGGTGCCGATGTCGTGGCCGCCGCTGAAGTGCTTCCCGGTGCCGGCCAGCACGATCACCTTGACCGCGTCGTCGTCGACGGCCCGGACGAACGCCGCGTCCAGGGCGTAGGTGACCTTGGAGTTCTGCGCGTTCGTGTACTTCGGACGATTGACCGTGACGAGCGCGACCGGCCCCCGCACCTCGTAGGTGACGACCGGTTCGCCGTTCTCGACGTGCGGCTCGAACGTCGTCATGGAAGTCCCTCCTCGGTTCGTGCGCCTGCGAGACCCACCGGGCACTACCTGGCACGCTACCAAACAAGTGCTTGGTGAAGTAGGGTGAGTGTGCCCGCGACGA
Source organism: Cryptosporangium minutisporangium (assembly GCF_039536245.1). Lineage (NCBI taxonomy): Bacteria > Bacillati > Actinomycetota > Actinomycetes > Cryptosporangiales > Cryptosporangiaceae > Cryptosporangium > Cryptosporangium minutisporangium. The sequence goes on from NZ_BAAAYN010000006.1 coordinate 318,506, forward strand.
GGAGGAGCCGGTGGACACGACATACTCGTCCGAGGACGCCTTCCCGGAGGAGGCCGCCTTCCGCAAAGAGGTGCGGACCTGGCTCGCCGACAACCTGACCGGCGAGTTCGCGGCGGTGCGCGGTCTCGGCGGCTCCGGGCGGGAGCACGAGGCCTACCCGGAGCGGATCGCCTGGAACCGGCACCTCGCCGCCGCGGGCTGGACCTGCCTCGGCTGGCCGGTCGAGTACGGCGGCCGCGGGCTCAGCCTGCTCCAGCAGGTCGTCTTCCACGAGGAGTACGCCCGCGCGAACGCACCGGCTCGAGTCAACCACCTCGGCGAGGAACTGTTGGGCCCGACGCTGATCGCGCTGGGCACCGACGTCCAGAAGGCCCGGTTCCTGCCCCGGATCGTCGACGTCACCGAGCTGTGGTGCCAAGGCTACTCCGAGCCGGACGCCGGGTCCGACCTCGCGAACGTCCGCACCCGCGCGCACCGGGACGGCGACGAGTGGGTCATCGACGGGCAGAAGATCTGGACGTCGCTGGCCCACCACTCCGACTGGTGCTTCGCGGTCGTCCGCACCGAGCCGGGCTCCCGCCGCCACGCCGGGCTGTCCTACCTGCTCGTCCCGCTCGACCAGCCCGGCGTCGAGATCCGCCCGATCCAGCAGCTCACCGGCACCTCCGAGTTCAACGAGGTGTTCTTCGCCGGAGCCCGCACGCGCGCGGATCTGGTCGTGGGCGAGCCGGGAGACGGGTGGCGGGTCGCGATGGCCACCCTCGGCTTCGAGCGGGGCGTCTCCACGATCGGGCAGCAGGTCGGCTTCGCCCGCGAGCTCGGCACGGTCGTGGCCGAGGCCCGCGCCAACGGGTCGTTCGACGATCCGCTGATCGCCGACCGGATCGCCCGTGCCAAGCTCGGCCTGGAGGTCCTGCGCACCCACGCGCTGCGGACCCTCAGCGAGGACGCCACCGCTCCCGGGGCCGCGTCGGTGTCGAAGCTGCTCTGGGCCCGCTGGCACCGGGAGCTGGGAGAACTGGCGATGGACGTCCGCGGCGCTGGCGGGTTGACCGTCGGCCCGGACTACGCGCTGGACGACGCGCAGACTTTGTACCTGTTCTCCCGTGCCGACACCCTCTACGGCGGCTCGGACGAGGTGCAGCGCAACATCCTCGCCGAGCGCGTGCTCGGCCTACCGAAGGAGCCTCGCCCGTGATTCCTGAGTACGTGCCGGGTCACTCGCTGCTGAGCGGGCGCACGGTGGTGGTCACGGCCGCGGCCGGCGCCGGGATCGGCGCGGCGGTCGTCCGCCGGTGCCTGGAGGAGGAGGCCCGCGCCGTCGTGCTCGGCGACGTCCACAAGCGCCGTCTGGACGAGGCGGTCGAGACCCTGAGTGGCGAGTTCGGCGCCGAGCGCGTCGCCGGTGTGCTCTGCGACGTGACGAGCGAGGACGACGTCGAAGCGCTGTTCGCCGCGGCGGAGCCGTTCGGCGGTGTCGACGTGCTGGTCAACAACGCCGGGCTCGGCGGCACCGCGTCGATCCTCGAGATGACCGACGAGCAGTGGTCCCGGGTACTCGACATCACGCTCACCGGGACGATGCGCTGCACCCGGGCCGCCGCGCGACGTCTCGTGAACAGCGGACGCCGGGGCGTGATCGTCAACAACGCGTCGGTCGTCGGCTGGCGCGCCCAAGAGGGCCAGGCGCACTACGCCGCCGCGAAGGCCGGCGTGATGGCGCTGACTCGCTGCTCCGCGCTCGATCTGGCGTCGCACGGTATCCGGGTCAACGCGGTCTCGCCGAGCCTGGCGATGCACCCGTTCCTCGCCAAGGTCACCTCCGACGAGGTGCTCGCCGAGCTGACCGCCCGGGAGGCGTTCGGGCGGGCCGCGGAGCCGTGGGAGGTCGCCAACGTCGTCGTGTTCCTCGCCAGCGACTACTCGTCGTACCTGACCGGCGAGGTCGTCTCCGTCAGCAGCCAGCATCCGTAGGAGGATCCCCGTGCCCGAGGCCTACATCGTCGAGGCGGTCCGCACCCCCGTGGGGAAACGGGGTGGTTCGCTGGCGGGGATGCACTCCGCCGACCTCGGCGGGCACGTGCTCGCCGCGCTGATGCGCCGCAGCGGCGTCGACCCGGCCGCGGTCGACGACGTCATCCTCGGCTGCTGCGACACGATCGGCTCCCAGGCCGGCGACGTCGCGCGCACCGCGTGGCTGGTCGCCGGGCTACCCGACCACGTCCCCGGCGTCACGATCGACCGGCAGTGCGGGTCGTCGCAGCAGGCGGTGCACTTCGCCGCGCAGGCGGTGATGTCCGGCACCGCGGACCTGGTCGTCGCCGGCGGTGTGCAGAACATGTCCGCGATCCCGATCTCGGCGGCGATGACCGTCGGGGAGCAGTTCGGCTTCACGACCCCGTTCGCCGAGTCGCCGGGCTGGCAGGCCCGCTACGGCGACCAGGAGGTCTCCCAGTTCCGGTCGGCGGAGATGATCGCGGAGAAGTGGGGGCTCTCCCGGGAGCGGATGGAGCAGTTCGCGCTCGCCAGCCACGAGCGGGCGCTCGCGGCGATCGACTCCGGCCACTTCGAGCGGGAGATCGAGCCGGTCGGGGAGTTCACGACCGACGAAGGTCCCCGGCGCGGGACGTCGCTCGCCAAGATGGCGTCGCTCGCGCCGCTGCGTGAGGGCGGGCGGCTCACCGCGGCGCTGGCCTCGCAGATCAGTGACGCGGCGAGCGCGCTGCTGGTGGCCTCGTCGTCGGCGGTGACGACGCACGGGCTCACGCCGCGGGCGCGCGTGCACCACCTCAGCGTCTACGCCGACGATCCGGTGTGGATGCTCACCGGGCCGATCCCGGCGACCAGGCGGGCGCTGGAGAAGGCCGGGCTGACGATCGACGACATCGACCTGTTCGAGGTCAACGAGGCGTTCGCGTCGGTGGTGCTGGCGTGGGCGGAGGAGCTCGGCGCCGACCTGGCGAAGACGAACGTCAACGGCGGGGCGATCGCGCTCGGCCACCCGATCGGCGCGACCGGGACCCGGCTGATGACCAGCCTGCTGCACGAACTGGAACGCACCGGCGGCCGCTACGGCCTGCAGGTGATGTGCGAGGGCGGCGGCCAGGCCAACGTGACGATCCTCGAACGTCTCTGACGCCCTGGGCGTTGCACAGATTTCGCCGCTATGCCGGCGACTTCTGTGCATCGCCCCCCAGGGCCCCATGGGCGGCGGTGAGATGGGCGACGGCGTCGGCGATTGTGCGGTTGACGAGTTCGGCGCAGCTGGGCAGGTCCTCGATCATGCCTACTACCTGGCCGGACGCTAGCATGCCCGCCGACGTGTCGCCCTCGACCAGGCCGGCGCGCAGCAGCATCGGGGTGTTCGCGGCCTGCATCGTCTGCGCCCAGGAGCGATCGCTGCCGCGGGTCATCGCCCAGCCGTCGGCCAGCAGGGAGCGCCAGGAGGCTCCACTCATCCGCTTGTAGGCCAGCGTCCGCCCCACCGTCGAGGTCGCGCGGCGGAGGCGGTTCCCGCTCTCCAGCGACTCGACGAACGGCGTGCGCAGCAGCCGGTGCGGCATGCCGTCGGCCTTCGTCGTCACGACCGTGCCGGTGAGGCCGAACTCCAGGTACTGCCGCTTGACTGGGTCGGGGACCGCGCTGTCGCTGGTGAGCAGGAACCGCGTGCCCATCCCGATGCCGGCGGCGCCGTAGGAGAGCGCGGCGGCCAGGCCGCGGCCGTCGAAGAATCCACCGGCCGCCACCACCGGGATGTCGACGGCGTCGAGGACGGACGGCAGCAGGAGCGTCGTCGGCACCGGGCCGGTGTGGCCGCCGCCCTCCCCGCCCTGCACCATCACGAGGTCCGCGCCCCACGACGCCACCTTGCGGGCGTGCTTCGCGGCGCCGACCGAGGGCATGACGACGATCCCGTGCTCTTTGAGCTTCGCGATGAGCTCCGGCTTCGGCGCGAGCGCGAACGAGGCCACCTTCACGCCGTGCCGGATGAGCAGGTCGACGCGCTGGCCGGCGTCGCCCGCGTCCGCCCGCAAGTTGACGCCGAACGGGCGGTCGGTGCGCTCCTGGACCTCCAGGATCGCCTTCTCCAGCTCGTCGACGCTCATCGTCGCCGACGCGAGGATCCCCAGTGCGCCGGCTTTGGCGGTGGCCGAGACGAGCCGCGGCCCGGCGACCCAGCCCATTCCGGTCTGGACGATCGGGTGCTCGACGCCGGTGAGCTCGGTGAGCGGGGTGCGGAGCCGGCTCATCGCGTCGCGTGCCCGTCGCGCACGAACGCGTCGCGGTGCTCGTCGGCGACCCCGGCGAGGTTGAGCTCGAACGTGAAGCCCTGCTCGAAGCGGTAGCTGCGGTTGACGTCGACCGGCTCGATGCCGTTGAGCGCCTCCTTGGCCGCCCGGATCACCCGCGTGTCCTTCGCCGCGATCTCCCGTGCCACCACGAGCGTCGCCTCCGCCAGCTCCTCGCGGGGGACGACGTCGAGCACGGACCCGTGCCGGTGCAACTCGGCCGCCGGGATCGTGCGGCCGGTGAAGTACATCGTTCGCATGAGCTGCTGCGGTACCAGCCGCGCGAGGTGCGTCGCGGCGCCGAGCGCACCCCGGTCGACCTCGGGGACGCCGAAGTACGCGTCGTCGCTGGCCACGATCGTGTCGCAGTTGCCGACCAGCCCGACGCCGCCGCCGAGGCAGAAGCCCTGCACGGACGCGATCACCGGCACCGGGCACTCGTAGACGGCCTTGAATGCGGCGTAACAGCCCCGGTTCGCGCCGATCAGCGCGTCGAACCCGGCCGTGCGCTGCATCTCTTTGATGTCCACCCCGGCGTTGAACCCGCGCCCCTCGGCGCGGAGAACGACCACGTGGACGGCCGGATCCTCGCCGAGCGACCGCAGCGTCTCGGCGATTCCGAACCATCCGGCGACCGGTAGGGCGTTCACCGGCGGATAGTCCATCGTGACGACGCCGATCGAGCCGTCCACGAGCTGGGTCGAGAGAGTCATGGCGCGTTCCTAACCTAGCGATTGCTTGGTAGCCTAGCAGCCGCTTGGTCGGTGCAGACCGGGTTGACTCGAACGGAGAAGGAGTGCGGATGACCGGCATCCTCGAAGGGCGCGTCGCGATCGTCACCGGTGCCGGGCGTGGCCTGGGGCGCGAGCACGCGCTGGAACTCGCGCGGCAGGGCGCGAAGGTCGTCGTCAACGACCTCGGCACCTCCGGCTCGGGGGAGGGTGCGTCGAGCGCGCCGGCCGAGGAGGTCGCGGCGGCGATCCGGACGGCCGGCGGTGAGGCGGTCACCAACGGCGCCGACGTCGCCGACTTCGCCGCCGCCGAGGCGATGGTCGCGCAGGCGATCGAGGCGTTCGGAGGGCTGGACGTCCTCGTCAACAACGCGGGCTTCGTCCGCGACCGCATGCTGGTGAACACGTCCGAAGAGGAGTGGGACGCGGTGATCCGCGTGCACCTCAAGGGGCACTTCGCGCCGCTGCGCCACGCCGCGGCGTACTGGCGGCGGGAGGCGAAGGCCGGCCGCCCGCGAGCGGCGCGGGTGATCAACACGTCCTCGGGCGCGGGGCTGCAGGGCAGCGTCGGGCAGGGCACGTACTCGGCGGCGAAGGCGGGGATCGCCGGGCTCACCCTGGTCGCCGCGGAGGAGCTGGCCTCCTACGGGGTCACGGTGAACGCGATCGCGCCGTCCGCGCGGACCCGGATGACCGACGGGCCGTTCGCGACGAAGATGGCGCGGCCGGCCGAGGGGTTCGACGCGATGGACCCAGCGAACGTGTCGCCGGTGGTGGCGTGGCTCGCCAGCGTCGAGGCGGGCGACGTCACCGGTCGGGTGATCGAGATCGAGGGCGGCCAGATCTGCGTCGAGGAGGGGTGGCGGCACGGGCCGGCGCACGAGCTCGGTACGCGCTGGAAGGCCGCCGACGTCGGCCCGGCCCTGCGCGCGCTGCTCGAGCGTGCGACCGCCCCGGAGCCGGTTTACGGCGCCCGCCCGGCCGCTCCCGCGCCGACGGCCCCCACCGGAGTGCGGGCGTGACCGCGTCGGCCGCCGCGCCCGTCACCGCGGGTGACTGGGCCGGGCGGCACCTCGGCGACCGCACGGTGGCCTGGACCGAGCGCGATCCCATCCTCTACGCGCTGGCCGTCGGCGCCCGCCCCGACCAGCTCGACCTGGTCTACGAGAAGCAGCTGCGGGTGCTGCCGTCGTTCGCGCTCACGCTCGCACAGTGGGCGCCGGACGCGCTCGGCTCCGCCGGTGCGTTCGACGTCGCCACCGCGCTCCACGGCGCCCAGCGGCTGACCGTGCGGGAACCCCTTCCGCCCGCCGGCGAGCTGACGCTCTCCGCCCGCGTCGGCGACGTCTGGGACAAGGGCAGCGCGGCGGTCTTCGACGTCACGGTCGAGAGCCGGTGCTTCGTCGCCACCTGGACGCTGTTCGCGCCCGGCCGCGGTGGCTTCGGCGGTGAGCGCGGTCCGGGCCGGCCGGCGCCGCCGGACAGCGCGCCGATCGACACCGCACCGGTGGCGCTCGCGCCGAACGCGGCCGCGCTCTATCGGCTGCTCGGCGACCGGCACGCGATCCACGTCGACCCCACCGCCGCCGCCGCGATCGGCCTGCCGATCCGGGTCCGGCCCGGCCTGGCGACGCTCGCGACGGCCGCGCTGGCTCTCGCCGAGACCGTGGGCGCCCACCCCGCCGACCTGCGGGAGCTGTCCGGCCGGTTCGCCGCGCCGGTCTTCCCCGGCGAGACGGTGACGGTCCGCAGCTACCCCGGCGGCACGTTCGACGTGGTGTC